>NZ_JBIUYR010000005.1:0-396971 GCF_044744625.1 Streptomyces sp. NPDC087270 | reverse complement strand
CGTACTCGCCCTACACATGGCCGGCGTTTTTCGACTCAACCCCGGTACCCCGGCGGCCCCCCCCGGGGGGGGCCCGTGCCCCCCCGGGGCAGGGGCCACCGCCGTCGTTCAGCGGACGGCCCGTCCGGCGCGCACCTGGTCGATGAGGGCTCCGAGCGTGGGGTGCCGCAGGAAGTCGCGCAGCCGCAGTCGCACGCCGAGGTCGTCGCGGACGGCGGCGACGAGCCGCCCCGCGAGCAGGGAAGTGCCGCCGGACAGCATGAAGTCGTCGGACGCCGAGGCGCTGTCGACCCGCAGCAGCGCCGTCCACATCCGCCGCACCTGTGCGGCCGCGTCGTCCTCCTCCGGGTCGCCGGCCGGGAGGCCGCTCCCGGCGCCGTCCGGCCGCCCGGCATCCGGCACCGGCGGGGCGGCCGGGGGGAGGACCGGAACCGGCAGCGCCCGCCGGTCCACCTTGCCGTTCGCGTTGCGCGGCAGCCGCTCCAGGCCGATCACCACCGCGGGCACCTCGTGTTCGGGCAGCCGTCGCAGCAGGAAGCGCCGCAGTCCGGCGGGCACCGTCGTGCCGGGCCCGTCCGTGCCGGCCACCACGTAGGCCACCAACTGGGTCCGGCCGTCCTGATCCGGGACGCCGACGACCTCCGCGGCCCGGACGTCCGGGTGTTCCAGGACGGCCGCCTGCACCTGGCCCGGCTCCACCCGGTGGCCGCGCACCTTCACCAGGTCCCCGGTCCGGCCGTGGTGATGCAGCATGCCGTCGCGGTCCAGGACGGCCAGGTCCCCGGTCCGGTAGACGCGCTCGCCGGGGACGGCGGGCCGGGGATGCGGCAGCAACCGCTCGGCGGTGAGCGCGGGGCGGTCCAGATAGCCCCGGGTGAGTTCGGGTCCGGCCACGAACAGTTCACCGACCCCGCCGGCCGGCATCGGCCGCATCGAGTCGTCCAGCACCATCACCCGCACGTCCGGCCAGCTCCGGCCGACCGGCGGCGGCGCGGACCTGCGGGCGTGGCCGGCGGTGTGGGAGGTGCATCTGCGCGTCCAGGGGACGAGGCCGCTGGTGACGCCGTTCGCCTCGGCCGACCCGTAGGAGACCGCGGTCTCGTACGGCAGGTGCGGCGGTGCCCAGCGCGCCACCCGGTCCCCGCCGACCGTCACCAGGCTCAGCGGGGTGTCCGACGGCCAGGGCAGCGCCATGAGCTCCTGGGCGGTCAGGGAGTTGAGGAACGCTTTGGTGATCCCCGTCGTGACGAGCCAGTCGCGCAGCTCCGCGGGGGAGGCGACGACGGCGGCGTCGGTGGTGTGCACGCTCGCTCCGTGCGCGAGGTAGGGCCACAACTCGCCGACGCCCGCGGACGAGCCCGGGGAGGCCAGCCAGCTCGCCCGGTCCGAGCCGTGCACGCGGTGCCCGGCCGCGTGGGTCGCGACGCAGTGGCTGACGGATCGGTGGGTGATCCCGGTGGGCTTGGCCTCGCCGGTCGATCCGGACGTGTGCACGACGTAGGCGAGATTGTCCGGGTGCACCGGGACGCGAACGGCCCGGTCCTCCGGCCCGCCGATGGCCGAGGCCGCCTGATCGACCGGCAGGACCTCGCAGCGGGCGGTCGCGGCGGCCGGGGGGAGCGCGGCGGGACGGGCCAGCAGGACCCGGGGCGGGGTCGCCGCCAGGAGTGCCGTGGTGCGCTGGTGCGGCCACCGGGGGTCCAGCAGATGAGCGGTGCCGGCGGACTTGAACACCGCCAGGAGCGCGACCAGCAGGTCCGCCGAGCGGTCCAGGTACAGCCCGACCGGTGTCTCGCGGCGGACGCCGCCCGCGCGCAGCACGCGGGCGAGCGCGTCGGCGCGCAGGTCGAGTTGGCGGTACGTCAGCTCCGACGAGGCGTCGGTGAAGGCGAGGCGGTCGGGGGTCCGCCGCGCCTGCGTCTCGATCAGCCGGTGCACCGGAGTCCTGCTCTGTTTCATTTCGTCCGACTCGGCGATGGTGGGTTGAGGCGTCATGATGATTCCTGCCTGTGACCGATTTTCGGGATGGGTCTCTTCGGCATCCGCCTTGTCCGTCGGCATGTTCCCTTGTTCCCGGCGCACCCGGACGCATGTGAGTGAGGTTGACGATGAACTCAAGTCTCGACTGCATGGTGATCGGCTACAACGACCCGCCGCTCTCGTTCCACGAGCACCGGTTGATGGCTCAGGAACCGAAATCCCCGGAACGCCGGGTGTTCATGCGTGAGCACCTCCTGGTGGACGGAGCGCGGCTGGCTCCGATGGATGTCATCAACCACTACGCGGAACGTTTCCAACCGGTCGGCGCCGATCCGTACTACCACGTGGGCGAAGTTCCCAATCTCGCCGCCGTGTATCTCACCAGCTACCTTCGCCGGCAGGGTTTCGACGCCGAGTACATCAGCCTGTTCCGGCCGGAGACCTCCCGGCTGGAGGAGGTGCTGGAGCATCGCCGGCCGAAGGTGGTGGCCATCACCACGACGTTCTACCTCATGCCGTGGCCGGTGCACGAGATCTGCCGGTTCGTCCGGGAGCGGTACCCCGAGGCCCATGTCGTCGTGGGCGGCCCGCTGGTGGACAACCTGGCCAACGATCTGTCGGCCGAAGCCCTCACGACCGTCTTCGAGTGGGTCGGCGCGGACTCGTACATCAGGGAG
The DNA here is from genome assembly GCF_044744625.1 of Streptomyces sp. NPDC087270. NCBI lineage: Bacteria > Bacillati > Actinomycetota > Actinomycetes > Kitasatosporales > Streptomycetaceae > Streptomyces > Streptomyces sp. NPDC087270. The sequence continues at coordinate 394,314 of NZ_JBIUYR010000005.1, read as the reverse complement.
TCCCAGGGAGAGGAGTCCCTGGGACGCCTGGTCAGCGCGGTGCGGCAGGGCACGGAGCCGTCGGGCGTCCCCAACCTGTACACCCGGGCCGACACCGGCTTCCGGTTCACCCGCACGCGGCCGGAGGCCAACAGCCTCGACGCGTGCGCGATCGACTGGGGTCTGTGCGACCGGAGCGAGCTGGGCGCGACCGTGCAGACCCGCACCGCCCGCAGCTGCGCGTTCAAGTGCAGTTTCTGCGACTTCCCGGTGCGGGCCGGCGCCTTGAGCGTCGCCTCCGTGGAGACCGTCGAGCGGGAACTGCGGCAGCTCGCGGATCTGGGCACCCGGCATCTGGTCTTCGTGGACGACACCTTCAACGTGCCGATCGGCCGGTTCAAGGAACTGTGCCGGATGATGATCAGGAACGACTTCCCGTTCGAGTGGTATTCGTTCTTCCGCTGCTCGGCCGCCCGCGACACCGAGATATTCGATCTGATGTGGCGCAGCGGCTGCCGGGCGGTCTTCCTCGGTATCGAGACCGGTGACGACTCGGTACTGCGCAACATGGTCAAGTCGAGCAGCGGCGACCAGTACCGATTCGCCATGGAGCAGTTGCACGCGCGGGGGATAGCGACGTTCGCGTCGTTCATCTGCGGATTTCCCGGGGAGACCGAGCAGACGGTCCGGAACACCGTGGATTTCATCAACGAGACGCAGCCGACCTTCTACCGGTCCGAATTGTGGTTCTACAACCACCGTTCGCCGATCCACCAGCAGGCGGAGACCTTCGGCATCACCGGTCAGGGCTACGACTGGTCGCACGCCACGATGGACTCCGGGCGCGCAGCGGACGCGGCGGACGCCGTGTTCCGGGAGGTCACCGGCTCGGTGTGGATGCCCGGCTACAACTACGACTTCTGGGCCGTGCCGTACCTGCTCGGCAAGGGCCTGACGATGGCGCAACTGGTCGATCTCCACACCACCATGAGCCGCCTGATGGCGTTCAACGCCTCGCCGTTGACCGCGCCGGCCGAGCAGGCGCACCACCGGCGGAAGCTGGAGGAGTGGTTCCGCTCGGTGCGGATGGCGCCGCCCCGGTACCGGATGGCCCAGGACCGGTCCGTGTCCTCAGCGGTCTGAGCGGCTGCCGGCGTCCAGGACGGTGACGAGACGGTCGAGCCGGGCCCTGACGGTGTCCTCGTCCCACAGGTCGGTGGCGTACTCCAGGTCGAGGACCAGCCCCGAGGCCGTCTCCTGCACGAAGAGCGTGAGTTCGAAGCGGCTCACGTCCGCCGTGACCTTCGCCGGCTCCGTCCGGCAGCCGGCCAGGGACAGCGCCTGGAGCTCCGGCCGGACCTGCTGCACCGTGGCCTGGAAGAGGGGCATGCGGTCGAAACTGCGCCTGGCCCCGGCCGCCCGCACGATGTCGGCGAGGGGCAGGTGCTGGTGCTGGTAGGCGTCCAGGCAGACATCGCGGGTCCGTGCCAGCAGGTCCGGGAAGGCCAGCTCCGGGTCGTGGTCGACGCGCAGCGGAACGAAGCCGGCGAAGCAGCCCACCGTCCCTTGCACCTCCGCGGTCGGGCGGTTGTCGACCAGGGTGCCCAGCACGATGTCCCGCTGCCCGCTCCAGCGGGCGAGCACGGTCGTCAGCGCGGCGGTGACCGCCATGAACACCGTGGCGTGGCAGCGCCGCGCGAGGCCGGCCAGGCGCCGCACCACCGGCGCGGGAACCGTGCGGCGGCAGGAGGCGACCGACAGCGTGGCCCGCTTGCGGCCCGGCGCGATGGGAAGGCGGAGCTCGGCGGCACCGGCGAGGTTGCTCCGCCAGAACGCGGTGGCCGCCGCGCCGCGTTCGCCGGCCAGCCAGGCCCGCTCCCACCGTACGTAGTCGGCGTAGTGGGCGCCGACCGGGGCGGGTGCGGGCTCGCGGCCGGTGAGCTGGGCGGCGTAGAACTCGCCCAGGTCGTGGTGGACGACGCCCATCGACGTGCCGTCGGTGACGAGGTGGTGCAGCGTGCAGGACAGCAGGTGGTCCTCGGCGCCGAGCCGGATCAGCGTGGCGCGGACCAGCGGAGCGGTCCCCGTCTCGAACCTCGTGCCGGCGTCGATGCGGGCCAGCCGGACCGCCTGCGCGGCGCGCTCCGCCGCGGGCAGGTCCTCCACCGACAGCAGCGGCATCGCCACCGTGGCGGTGTCGCAGAAGTGCTGGCGGGGGATGTCGTCGACCGCCTCGAACCTGGCGCGCAGACCGGGGTGCCGGTCGATCGTCCGCTGGAGGGCGCGGTGCAGTGCGACGGCGTCCAGCGGCCCGCGTATCCGGTGCGCGAACGCGCTGTTGAAGTCGTCGGCGGCGCCGAGCATGAGGCGTTCGTTGACCCAGATCTGCTGCTGGGCGGCGGACAACGCCGGCTCGCGGTCCGATCGTTGCCCGGCAGGCGCGGTGGGGGCGGCGCCCGCCACGTCCTGGGTGCGGTCGCGCAGCCGCGCGGTGAGGGCGGCGGCGAGGTCGTGCACCGTCGGGTGGAGGAAGACGTCCCGTACGCCGACGGGAACGCCCAGCGCCTCGGTGAGCCGTACGGCCAGTTGCGCGGCCGCCATCGACCCGCCGCCCAGGGCGAAGAAGTCGTCGTGCGGCCCGACCGTCCTGCCGGGCAGGAGCAGGCTCCACACGTCGGTGAGGGTGCGTTCGAGTCCGGTGTTCGGCGGCGGGCCGGCCGTCCCGCGCGGCGTGGCCGGCAGCCGGGCCTCGTCGACGGTTCCGTCCGGCCGACGGGGGATCTGCGCCAGCACGGTCACCTCGGAGGGACCCCACATCCGCGGCAGCGCCGCCGCGAGGTCCCGCCGGAGGCCGGCCAGGTCCGCGGCGCCGGCCGGCGTCTCGGTCACCACGTACGCGACCGGTCGCGGGTCCTCGCCGTGGGGCGCGGTGAGCGCCGCGTCCCGGACCGCCGGCAGGCCGCGCACCACGTCCTCCAACTGGTCGAGCTGGACGTCGAGTTGGCCGAGCCTGATCCGGCGCCGGAGCGGTCCGAGCGTCTCGACGCGCCCGTCGGGCAGGCGGCGTGCGGTGCGTCCGGCGGGGGTCGGCGCCGGCCGGCCGTCGGGGCCCGCGACCAGCCGGTGCAGCTCACCGCACGCGCCGACGGGCAGCACCTTGCCGTCGCGGTCGAGGACCACCTCGTCCGCGGCCAGGGCGGTGGACACCTCCGGCGGAGGGAGCATCGCCACCGAGGCGAGCGGCTGGCCGGGGGCGCTCGCGGCGCCGCGGATCAGGCGCGCGAGGTGCGCGACGAACCGCGCGACGGTGTCAGGACCGAACAGGCCGGTGTCGTACTCGACGTGGACTGTCCACGCGCCGGCGTCGAAGACGTGTTCCATCATCAGGTCGAAGCGGGCCCGCGTCCTGGGGACCTCCAGCACGTCCCAGTCGAGGTCCGCGCAGGACAGGTGGGCGTAGTCGCGGTCCCAGATGGTGCAGACGAGCTGGACCAGCGGGGGATGGCTCGGGTCGTAGGCCGGCCGCAGGGCCGCCGCCAGCGCCTCCAGCGGGACCGCGCCGGCGTCGATGGCGTCGAAGACGGCGTCGCAGGCGGCGTCGAGGAGGCGGTCGACCGTGCTGCCGCCGTCGGGCCGCAGCCGTACCGGGACGAGGTTGGCGAACAGCCCGACGGTGCGGGAGAACCGCTCCGGCCGCGGATCGGTGGCGGTGCCCAGCAGCAGGTCGCCGCGGCCGGTACAGCGGTAGACCAGCGCGCCGGACATCGCGGCGAGCACCGCCAGCCGGCTTCCCCCGCAGCCGGCTGCCAGCCGGGTCAGCGCCTGACGGGTCTCCTCGTCCATCGGGAAGGCGTCGCGCCGGCCGCGGAAGTCCTTGACGGCGGGGCGCAGCCGGTCGGCGGGCAGTTCGGCGAGGGTCGGCGCTCCGGCGAGCGCGTCCGCGCGGCGGTCCAGCTCGTCCTGCCAGGCGGTCGCCCCGAGCAGGTGCTGCCGGCGGGCGTACGCGAGGTAGGACGGCGCGTCGGGCAGCGGGGGCGGGGCCGCGCCCCGGGCCGAAGCGGCGTACCACTCCACCAGTTCGCGCAGCAGCAGGCGCAGCGACCAGCCGTCGCAGACGAGATGGTGCACCGCGAGCACGAGGGCGTGGTCGTCGGGGCCGAGCCGGAACAGCGTCCAGCGCAGCAGCGGTCCGCGCGCGGTGTCGAAGGCGGCCTCGGTGCGCTGTCGGGCGAGCCCGAGCACCCGCTCCAGCCGTACGTCGGGCGGCACATGGCTCAGATCGACCAGGTCGTCGCCCCAGGGGTCGGCGTACCGGGCCGCCGCGGGCGCCGGCCAGACCGCCTGGACCGGCTCGCCGTCCTGGAGCGGGAAGGTGGTGCGCAGCGCCTGGTGGCGTCCGACGAGCGCGACCAGGGCCCGGTGCAGGTGCTCGGGCCGCAGAGTGCCGCTCAGCCGCAGCAGGCAGCCCTCGTTGTACAGGCCGGTCGGCGGGGCGTTCTGGTCGGCGAGCCAGATCTGGCGCTGCTGCGGGGACAGCGGGCCGGTGTCGACGGGGCTGACGTCGACGGGGCTGACGTCGAGGGGGCCGGTGTCGAGGGGACGGGAGCCGGGCGCCCGCCCGCCGCCCTCGTCACGCATGGGCCGGCCGGCCGTCCACCGCCGCCGCGATACCGAGCACCGTGGGTTCCTCGAAGAACTCCTGCGGCGTGAGGGTGACACCGAACGCCGACTGCACCCGGGACAGGATGCGGAGCACCTGGAGGCTGTTGCCGCCGAGCGCGAAGAGGTCCTCGTCCACGGGCGCGTCCTCCACCCGCAGCACCTCCCGGACGATCTCGCCCACCGCCTTCTGGGTCGCCGTCGGCAGCGGCGCCGCCTCGGGCTGCCCCGGCACCGTGCCGGCGGGCGGGAACGGCAGCGCGGACAGCGCGGCCATGTCGACCTTCCCGCTGCTGTTCGCCGGGAGGCTGTCCATCACCACGAGCGTGCCCGGCACCATGTACGGGGGAAGCCAGTCCGCGGTGAAGGCGCGGATGCCGTCGGCCGCCGCGCCGCCGCCGCGCACCTCGGCGTAGCCGACGATCTCGGTGTCCCCGTCGGGGGTGGTCACCGTGACGGCACAGGCACGGCTGACCTCCGGGTGCCGGCACATGGCCTGCTCGACCTCGCCCAGCTCCACCCGCATGCCGCGGACCTTCACCTGCCGGTCGGTGCGCCCGACGTACAGCAGGTCGCCGTCGGGCAGCCGGCGGACGAGGTCCCCGGTCCGGTACAGCCGCCCGCCACCGGCCGCACCGAACGGATCGGGCAGGAACGCCGCGGCGGTCGGCCCCGGCTGGGCGAGATAGCCGCGGGCCAGGCCCGCGCCGCCGAGGTACAACTCGCCCGCCACACCGACCGGTACCGGACGCATGCGTTCGTCGAGGACGTACGCACTGTGGTTGGCCAGCGGGCGGCCGATGGGCGGGTCGTCCTGCCCGGAGCCCGCGCAGACCTTCGCCACGACCTCGACCGTCGCCTCGGCCGGACCGTAACCGTTCACGAACCGCCGCCCGGGCGCCCACCTCGCGGTCAGCTCCGCCGAGAACGGCTCGCCGCCCACCGACATCACCCGCAGGTCGGGCAGGCCGTCCGGGTCCAGGGTCTCCAGCAGCGAGGGAGTGGTCATCAGCACCGTCGCCCGGCGTTCGCGCAGCACGGTCTGGAGGGCGCCGGGCGTGAGCTTGGTGTCGTCACCCGCGATGTGCACGCTCGCCCCGATCAGCAGGGCGGCGAAGATCTCGAAGACCGACACGTCGAACCACAGCGCCGCGCACTGGGCGATGCGGTCGTCGGCGGACAGCTCGAAGAAGTCCTGCACCATGTCGACGAAATGGGTCAGGGCGGCGTGCTCGATCATCACCGCCTTGGGCCGGCCGGTGCTGCCCGAAGTCGGAATGACATAGGCCAGGTTGGCGGCGGACAGCGGGACCCGGGGGCCGGCGCCCGCCCCCGCGGGCAGGTCGGGCCCGACGAGGTCGAGGGCGACGACCCGCGCGGCCCGGCCGGGCAGCCGCTCCGCGAGCCGCGAGTGGGTCAGGACCGTGCGCACGTCCGCGTCCTGGAAGAGCGCCTCCATCCGGTTGACCGGCATGGCCGGGTCCACCGGCAGGTACGCGGCACCCGCCTTGATCGTCGCCAGCACGGCCACGATCGCGTTGACCCCCCGCTCGTACACGATGGCGCACCGGTGCTCCGGGCGGACACCGATGGCGACCAGGTGCGCGGCGAGCGCGTTCGTGCGCCGGTCCAGCTCCGCGTACGTCAACGTCCCGCCGTGGTCGTCCGCCACGGCGATCCGGTCGCCGTACCGCCCGGCCGCTTCGGCGAACCGTTCCGGCACGGTGCCCGTCCGGTAGTCCCGGAGCGGACCTCTGGCCACCTCCGGCAGCGCCGACTCCCGCGCGGTGACGATGCTCAACTCGCCCACCCGGACCCCGGCCGGGTCGGCCGACGACTGGCGCAGCACCTGCTCGAAGCGTTCCAGCAGCAGCTCCGCGAGTCCGGGCCGCAGGGACCCGGGGCGGTACGCCAGGGCGAGGAGCGGGCCGGACCGCCCGGCCACCTCGTCCCGCGCACCCAGCTCCACGGTGAGGGTGAGGTCGGCGCCGATGTCGTGGTACTCGGGCAGCCGGGTGGTGACCGCCACGCCCGGGACCCAGGGGTCTTTGTCGTGGCCGGGCACGACGGAGACGACGGCCCGCGGGGCGAGGTCGCCGACGGCGTCCCGGTAGGCCGCCGACGGCGTGCCGGCGTGCGAGGCGAGGGCCGCGCCTTCCTCGACGGCGTTCCGGCACCGATCGGCGAGTTGGGCGGGCGTCGCGGAGGCGGTCAGCGCGAGCCGGACCGGCACGACGACGAGCGGGGCCCCGCCGCGCGTCCCGTCCGCCCGCGGTGAACCGGCGTCGCAGCGGTACGGGCCGGTACCGAACAGCAGGTCGCGCTGCCCGCTGTGCCGGTGCAGCCAGGCCGCGAACGCCGCCTGCACCAGGGCCGGTTCGTCGACACCGAGCCGGGCCGCGGCCCGGCCGAGCGAGGCGGAGACGTCCGGCGCCAGAGGGCGGGTCGCGATGCGGGTGTCCGTGCGTCCGGCGTTCGTGCCGGCGTGCTCGGCCGGAAGGCCCAGCCGTTCGGCGCCCTTGAACGCCTCCGCCCACCGGCGCACCTGTTCGGCGCCGCTGTCACCGCCCGGCTCCGCGGAGCGCGGCGTCCCGGGGCCGGCCGGCCGCTCCGGGGAGACGCCGGGCTGGCCGGGGCCGCCTGCCGCGGGCTCTCCGCGGTAGTGGCGCGACAGGTCCCGCAGCACGCTCGCGCGGCGCGGTGCCCAGGCCCCGGGCGCGGCCACGACGAGCACGTGGCGATCCGGCGCGAGGACGCACACGGCCGTCCGCGCCGGGGCCTCGGCGGCCACTCCCGCGAGCGCGCCGCTCTCCTCGCGCCGGACCCGGTCGACCGCGTCGTCCTGCTCGGCGGCCGGCAGGTGCCTCAGGTCCAGCGTGCGGGTCATGGCCGGCTGCCCCACGGGCGGGTTCCGCAACGTCACCCGCAGGGTGCGTTGCAGGGCCTGGGAGTCCAGCGGGCCGGTCAGTTCGACCGCCCAGGACAGGACGGACGTATCGGGGGTGTCGTACCGGTCGGTCGCGTCAGCGCTTCGCATGGTCTTCCCGTCTCACGGTTCCAGTCGGCTGCGGGCGGCGGCACCGGGAACCGGTGCTCACCGGGTGCTCCGTCGCGTTCGTCGCCCCGTGGGCGGTCAGTCGTCGGGGTGCTCGCTCATCCAGCGGCGCAGACTGAGCGGCCGCATGTCGGTCCACAGCTCGTCGATGCGGGCCAGGCATTCCTCGCGTGGAGCCGGATCGCCCACGGAGTGCCATCCCGCGGGCAATTCGCGATCACTCCACCAGATCGAATACTGCTCCTCGTCGTTGCGTACCACGAGATAGAACTCTGTGGTCTTCGCATCGAACATGAATCGCCTCCAGAAATCATCGACCCCGGAAAACAACTTCAGCCATGTTCGTGGCACCGGATCGCCGGGTCAACCGTCGTGCCGCCGGCGCGCGGTGGAATCCGGGCGGGCCCGCCCGGTGTCCGTTCGGAGCACGACAACCCGGCGGTGTTCGTGGCATTGTTCGGCATCGGCGAGGCACTCCGCCCCGGTCCCCGGCACCTGTTGAGCTGCGTGGACCCGATCGGAAGACCGCCATGTCCGACTGCCGCTACGGACCGGAGGGCCGACGATGGACGTCAAGGACATCGATCTCATGGATTCGACCATGTTCACCACTCCCCGTGCGCTGCAAGTATTCGCGACACTGCGCAGAAAAGCACCGGTGCACTGGCACCGGGCGCCTGACGGCGGAACCGGATTCTGGGTGATCTCCCGTTATCACGACGTGGTCCACGTGCTGCGGCACCCGGAGATCTTCAGTTCCGAATTCGGCAACATCCTGCCGACCCGGGTGACCCGTGACCCCACCGCGGGACTGATGACGTTCACCACCGACCCGCCGGTCCACACCCGGCTGCGGTCGGTGTTCACGCCCTCGCTGACCGCCCGTTCGGTCGAGAGCATCCGCCCGATGATCCACGACATCGTCGAGGAGATCGTGGACGAGGTCGCGACGGGTGAGTCCTTCGACTTCATGGCGCAGGTCGCCGAGCGGCTGCCGATCGCCGTGTCCTGCGGGCTCATGGGGGTGCCGCGGGAGGACTGGCGGCTCGTCACGAACCTCACGCACGTCTCGCACGGCGTCAAGGACCTCAACCTGGTCGCTCCGACCACCAGCAGGAAGGGTTCCTCGGAGGCGAACCTCGAACTGCTCGCGTACTTCGGCGACCTCGTCCTCCAGCGGCGGCGCAGCCCCCGCGACGACCTGGTGACCAGGGTCGCGCAGGGCGAGGCCGCCGGCGGCGGGCTCTCCGACGAGGAGATCGCGGTCAACTGCTTCGCGCTGACGCTCGGCGGGTTCCAGGCCGACCGCAACGCGATGGGCGGCGGTCTGCTCGCGCTGATGGAACACCCCGACCAGTACCGGCAGTTGGTCGACGACCGGTCGATCATGCCGACGGCGATCGACGAGATCCTCCGCTGGACGACCCCGACCCTGAACCTCGCCCGGGTCGCGCTCGCCGACACGGAGGTCGCGGGGGTGCCGATCAAGAAGGGCGACCGGGTCAGCGTCTGGCTGTACTCGGCCAACCGCGACGAGAGCATGTTCGAGGACCCGCACCTGTTCACCGTCACGCGGCACCCGAACCGGCACCTGAGCTTCGGGAACGGCTCGCACTACTGCGTGGGCACGAACGTGGCCCGGCTGGAGATGGGCACCTTGCTCAACTCGCTCATCGACCGCGGCCTGCGCCCGTACCCGACAGCGGAGCCGACCCGCATCACGTCCTACTTCCAGCAGGGCCTCAAGCGCCTTCCCATCCGCCTGGCCGCCGACGACCAGGCCGCGTGATGGCCACCGGGGAAGCCCAGCGGGAGAAGCCGGCGGTCGAATCGCTGCGCGGGCAGAGCGACTTCCTCAGGCTCTGGACGGGGCAGTCGATCTCCACGCTGGGCAGCAGCATCTCCAGCGTCGCGCTGCCCCTGGTGGCGGTGGTCACGCTCGGCGCCTCGACCATGCAGATCAGCGTGCTGACGTTCTTGCAGACGCTGCCCGCCCTCCCGCTGTCGCTCTTCGTCGGGGTGCTGGTCGACCGGGTCAGCCCGCTCAGACTGCTGATCGTCTCGGACCTCGGGCGCGGTGTGGCCGTCGGCGCCATCCCGGTGCTGGCCTACGCCGGCCTGCTCCGCGTGGAGGTGATGTACGTCTGCATGTTCGTCATCGGGGTGCTCAGCACCGTCTTCGACATCTCCTACGGGGCGTACCTGCCGCGCCTGCTGCCGCAGTCGCTGCTGATCGCGGCCAACAGCCGGATGGAACTGACCCGTAACGTGCTGAGCCTGACCGGCAAGGGCGTGGCCGGCGCGGCCATCGCCGTGATGCGCATCCCGTTCGTCGTGGCCGCCGACGCGCTGTCGTACTTCTGCTCGGCGCTCAGCCTCGTGCTGATCCGCCGCAGGTCCGCCGACCCGTCCGGATCGCCGAGCCCCGCCAGGCCGGCGCCCCGGCAGGTGATACGCGAGATCAGGGAGGGCGTCACGGCGGTGTTCGGCAACCGCTATCTGCGTCCGGTGACGGTGAACGCCGCACTGTCCAACTTCCTGACCCAGGTCGTGCTGACGCTCTTCGTCCTGTACGCGACGCGGGACCTGGGGCTGAGCGGCGGATGGATCGGCCTGGTCTTCGCCGGGGGAAGCGTCGGCGGCGTGGTGAGCAGCCTCCTGCTGCCGCGGCTGGTCGAACGGTTCGGGTACGGGCGGGCGTTCCTCGGCTTCATGGTGTGCCTGCGGGCCGGGCTGCTGTGCGTCGGCCTCGTGCACGGCCCGCAGCCGCTGCTGATCGCCGGGTTGACGGTCCTCTGGTTCGTCTCGCTGCTCGGGCTCGTCGGGTCGAACATCTGCCTGGCCGCCCTGCGGCAGGTGGCCGTTCCCGACGAGCTGCGCGGCCGGGCCAACGCGGCGATCATCACGCTCATCGCGGGAGTGACACCGCTCGGCGCGATCCTCGCGGGTGTGCTCGGCTCGGCGATCGGCGCGCACCGCACGATCCTCGGCGTGACCCTGCTGATGCCGCTGCCGCTCCTGCTGGTGGTCTTCTCGCCGATCCGGCGACTGGTCTCGGTCACCGAGACGGCACCGCAGCGGTCCTGAACGGCCCGACCCGACATCCGTCCGACCCAGGAGGTGACCCATGCGCATCGAGGTCTTCCGGGAGCGCTGCTGCGGCTCCGGCTACTGCACCGCGGCCGCACCCGAACTCTTCGACCAGGACCCGGCCGAGGGGCGGGTGCTGCTGCTGGCGCAGCGGCCCACCCCGGACCAGGAGGCGGCCGCCCGCAGCGCCGCCGACGAGTGTCCGACGATGGCCATCGAGATCAGCTGAGACGTCCGGCCGGCGGGCCCGAAGCGCCCGAAGGACCTGAAATGCCCTGCCGGTGCCGCGCGTTGGAGTATGCGGTGTGCAAGTGCGGCTTTTCCGCGGCTGCACACCGCAGGACGCCCGCATCACCGCGCCGGCCGCTGTACGGGCTCGCGCTCGGTCCGGACCGACGTCTCCAGCAGGCCCGCGAGATCCAGCCAGTCCTGCGCGTAGATCCTGAAGAGCGTGGCAACGGCCGTCACACGGTGCTCGGGAATGGTCTCGATCACCTTGCGGCGCAGCGCGAGCGCGGGCCGCAGGCCGAGCAGCCGCAGCAGGTCGCGGCCGCTGGCGCGGTATCTGAGCGTCGGGTCCTGCCGCAGCTCCTGAAGGATCGACTCGGCGTCCTTCGCCGGCACATCGGCCGACGCCGCACCGGCGCGCGCCGCCGTGCGCGGTCCACCGGTCTCCTTGCCCGTCTCGGCGAGCGCCGGTGTGCGCGGCTGGAGCGGGACGAGGCCGCGCACCGTCGCGGGCTTGCCGCGGTCCATGCTGTCGCGGACCCGGCGGACGGTCCCGGGCGAGACCCCCGCCCACTTCGCGATCTGGCGCAGCGCCGCCTGGGGGTGCGCGCTGAGGAGTTCGGAGGTGGTCTGCCGTCTGGCGGCACCGTCCACCGGCCGGACCCGTCCGTCCAGGCCGATCCGCCGGGTCTGCGCCGGCAGGTCCTCGGCGTGACGGTGCCTCAGCGCCCGGACGGTCTTGTCCGACACACCCGCCGCGCCGCCGATCGCGCGGTCGGACCACTCGGGGTGCAACTCGATGATCCGCAGTGCCGCGGACTTGCGGTCCGCCAGGGTCAGGGGGAGGCCGTGCGAGACGTTGGCGGCCACGCCGCGCAGGAACGCCTCCGCGTCCGAGATGTCCAGCAGCCGGGCCTCGATCTCCGTGCGCCCTTGGAGCTGTGCGGCCCTCAGCCGGTGCATACCGTCGATGACGCGCATCGAACTCGCCTGCACCAGGATGGGAGGCAGTTTTTCCGTGGATTCCGACAGAATTCTGACGTGTGCTTCGTCGACCCCGGCCGCTCTGATAGGTTCACCGACAGTTATTTCGTCGAGGCGTACACGGGTGACGTTCCCCGATTCTGCCCCGACAATTCCGCGATCCTCCCCGCCCAGCAAGCCGTACCTCCATGATTCGAAGGGCCGAAGATCGCCTGTCCGAGAAAGACCTACGGAGAGTGATAATCCGCCCTGGGTTCCGCGCCCTCCTGGTCTGCTGAAAATAGATGCCCGGATCATGTTCGCACAACCCTGCGGATGTCGATTTTAGCGACGGGTTGTCAAATCCCTTGTCAGCTCACTTTGTTTCCAGTTTCCCTTTCTGTCGAATTGCCGACCTTTGCACTTCACCGCGGCCGGCCCGGCGATGCGGATATGTCCCGAATATGACCCACCGCCTCGTGGGCCCAGGCCCCGAGCAGGGGCAGGACCTGGTCGGGAAAGAGCTCGCTCTGCGCCTCGACCGCCCAGTTGAGGCGCAGCAGCCAGTGCACCGCGACCGTCGTCGAGTCGACGAACGGGTGCGGATCGATCCCCGCCGCGACCAGCAGGGAGACCAGGTCGACCTCCGGAGGGGCGAGGATCGGCCGCTGCCAGTCGATCAGCCGGTAGCCGTCCGGGGTGACGAAGATCTGGTCCGCCTTCAGGTCCCCGTGCGCCAGGCGGGAGCCCTCCTCGAGCAGCGCCTGGACCGGGGCCGACGCCGCCCACGCCCGCACATGGTCCAGGTCGTCCGGTCCGGTGCCGGCGAGCCGCCCCCGGGCCAGCAGCCCCGACCATCGGCCCAGCAGCCGGTCGACCGCCTCCGACCAGGCCCCGGGCGAGCCGACGTCCAGGTACGACGGCGGTTCACCGCCGATCTCGCCGATCAGGGCGATGACCTTCCGGGCGTGCGCGACGAGCCCGTCCGCGTCGTGCTCGGTCTGCGACAGCAGGGGCGCCGCGATCCAGTCGAGGGCCATCATCCGCACCCGGCCGAGCCGTCCGAGGTCGCGGTGGGCCGGCAGGAGCACGGAATCCGCCGCCGCGTAGAACTCCGGCTCGACGGAGGGCGGCAACTGGGCCTTGTAGACGAGTCTCCTGCCGTCCGCGAGGCGCACTTCCTCGACGCAGGAAAGGGGCCACGCCTGGATCACGCGGCGTTCCGCGGGGCGAGCGCCGAGCAGCCGCTCCAGTTCGTCGTCCGAGTACAGCAGAAGGTCGGTGAAAACAGGGTGGTTCGGCATGACGGGAATCTTATGCGAGAGCAAGGCACCGGCGGGCGAGAGAAAGCGTATCGACATGAGGGTCGCGGGCCGCTTCCGTCAGCACCGACTCCACCGCCCGCAGGATCTGTGTCGGACCCACCGGGAAGAAACGGCGGTCCAGATAGAGAAAGACCTCCGCCACGGGTGCGACCCGTGCCACCGTGAAGAGAAACTTCGATTCCCTGTCCGGTTCGCCGTCCGGCATCCGGCGGTATACCGAGCCGCCGTCGCAGCAGGCCGCGTCGTGGTCCGGGCCGCCGCGTGCGGTCAGGCCCCGTGCCGCCGCCACGGCTCCCGTCTCATGGTCCGGCACCGGGCCGATCGGCTGGCTGACGTCGTTCAGGAACACGCACTGCTTGAACTCCTCCCCCCGGTCCCGAAGCGCGGAGTCGATCACGCCCTCCATCTCGTCCGGGTTGCACTGGCTGTACTGGACGGCCTGGAGCGAGGCCGCGGCCGCCCGCAGGAAGTGGGCTCGGATCGGTCCGGGCTCCACCTTCAGCCGGAACAGTCCGTTCAGGTTCAGCGTCGCCACCGAGTACCGCGCCTGGCGCCGGAACCTCGTCACCACCAGGCTGCGCAGAGCGAGATCGGACTCGCCCAGTGCGGCCGACAGCACCAGGGACACCGCCCCGGCGAGCACCGCGGGACTGCTCACCTTGTCGCGCACCACGATGTCCCGTACGGCGCGGGCGATGCGGTGCGAGTGCACGCTTCCGCGCTCCGCCAGCGTCTTGCTCTCGGGGCCGCCGGCGAACATGACCGACGGGACCTCGTCGAAGGCCCGCTGCCAGAAGCGCAACGTCCGCCGTGCGGCCAGCAGGCCGGCTTCCGATCGTTCGAACTCCGCCCGCTCCAGGGGCTGTTCGGACTGCCCGGCGTAAGAGCGCAGCGCGCCGGGACCCTTCGTGAGGAGCTCGTCCACCATGCGCCGGACGATCTCCACGCTCCAGCCGTCGACGGCGACGTGCGAGAACGCCGCGGCCACCTTCACCACCTGTCCGCCCGACGTCACGATGCCCAGACGCAGCGGGACATCCGTCGCGAGGTCGAAGGAAGTACCCAGAAGCCGCGCGAGCAGGAGCTTGGTGTGCTCGGCCGGCGCATCGGAGCCGGCGTCGCTGAGCACGACCGGGACCTCCCCCGAGCCGTGGACCTCCTGCCGCGGCCAGTCGCCGTCACTGCGAAAGGTCGTGCGCAACGTCTCGCACGCGGTCAGCAACTCCTCGAAGGCGGCGAGCACATCGTCGACGCGGACGCCCGGCGGCACCGACCACACGCACGGCAGGTTCCGCCGGTACGCGGTCTCGCCCTCCCAGCGGATGACGGACCAGATCGCGTACTGCGACCAGGTCATGGGGCCGCTGCGCCGGTCGAGGCCGGAGAACCGGAGCACCAGCCTGCGTTCCGCGTCCATCGTGATACCTCCGTCATGGCGTGACACGTGGTGTTGCGCCCCCGGGCGCCGGCAGGCCGGCGAGGAAGCGGGCCAGCCGGGTCGCTCCCTCCCGGATGCGCTCGGGGGTGAGATAGCTGCACGACAGGCGCAGTTCGTTGTCCCCGCCGCCGCCGATCCAGAAGGGGGACATCGGGGTCCACAGCACTCCGTAGCGGGCCGCGGACAGTTCCAGCAGGGCGGTGTCCACCGGAACCGGCAGCCGCATGCGGACGAAGAAGCCCCCGGCCGGCCGCTGCCACACCGGACCGGGGGGTTCCGCGGACGCCTCGCGGGTGTCGAACCGCCCCGCGGGTCCGACGTGGCGTTCCAGGGCGGCCAGCAGCGCTCGCAGGTTGCCGCGGTAGAAGGCGGACCGCCGGGCGGTGAACGGGGCCAGCGACCCGCCGTGTTCCAGCAGCATGCCGCCGATCACGGCCTGGCACAGCGGCGAGGTGTTCACCGTGACGGCCCCCTTGAGCGCCGCGAGGTGGTGGGCCAGCGGCCGGCTGCCCTCCGGCCCGCGGGTCCGCTGGTCGGCCAGCACGTATCCCACCCGGGTGCCGGGCAGGCACACCTTGGAGAAGGTCCCGAGATGGATCACCGACTCGTCCTGGTCCAGGGCCTTCAGCGGCGGCAGGACGTCGCCGCCGGCCGCGGTGAAGCCGTACGCGCTGTCCTCGATGACGAGGAACCCCTCACGGGCGGCGGTCTCCAGCAGGCGCCGCCGGGAGGGCAGGTCCATCCGGGTACCCGAGGGGTTGGCGAAGTCCGGTGCCACGTACAGGGCCCGGACGCGCCGGCCGCGGCGACGCTCGTCCGCGCAGACCTGTTCGAGCCGGCCGAGGTCCGGGCCCGCGCCCATGTCCTCGACCGGTACGACCGGGATGTCCAGGAACCGGGCCGCGCCGGTGATCCCGACGTAGGCGGGGTCGACCACCGCCAGGACGTCCTCGGCCGATCGGCACAGCGCACGGAGGGTCAGGAGCATGGCCTCCTGGGCGCCGGCGGTGATCACCACGCTGTCGGGCCCGCAGGTGATGCCCAGGTCCGTGCGCAGCGCCTCGGCGACCAGATCGTTGATCAGCCCGCGGGCAGGCCCGTACTCGTAGAGCAGCAGCCGGGCGGCGGCTCGGTCGAGGCCCCGTTCGCGGGCGAGGTGGCCGACGTAGCGGTCGAGCAGCGCGGGGATGTCGAGGTCGGCGAAGAAGTCGGGGTGCGGCGCTCCGGGGGCGAACGAGATCGCCGTCGGATGGCGCGCCATCACCTCGTTGAGGTCGCCGACCGCGGACAGCGCCGGGTCCGACACGGCGGGATGCAGCTCACGGGCACTCACGCGCACGGGCCCCGACCTCGTTCCGCGGCGGGACGGCCCGGCAGCGACCGGGTCAGCTTGTCGATCACGTCCGGGCTGTTGACGCGTACGGCCTGGGCGTAGGCGAACTCCGCCATGTAGGTGCGGAACAGGTCCAGGGGTTCCTCGGCCGCCACCAGAGCGTGCTTGTTCGCGACCACGGCGGGGTCGGCCAACCGCGCCGCCGCCGCCTCGACCGCGGCTGTCACCTGTTCCGGCGGCACCACCTCGTCGCACAGCGCGCGGGCTTCCGGTTCGGTCGCGGCGATGCGTCTGCCGGACAGGACGACCTGCCGCGCCAGCCGGCCGCCGACCAGCCGCGGCAGCCGCAAGTCGGCGGCTCCGGGGATGATGCCCTCCTGGGCCGCGGGCAGGCTGAAGTAGGCGTCGGCGGCGGCGATCACCACGTCGAAGACGAGCAGGAGTTGCATGCCGCCGCCGATGGCGAAGCTGTCCACGGCCGCGATCCACGGCTTCTGCGCGAACCGGGGCGGGGCGAAGGGGTCGGCGGAGGCGTCGGCGGAGTGGCCGGCGAAGGTGCCGCCGGAGGACCTGGCGAAAGGATCGGCGGGGGACCCGGCGGGGGGCTCGTCCAGCACGCCGCGGAGGATCTTGCTGACGTAGCCCAACTCCCGGCCGAGCAGGAAGTCCACGAAGGAGATCTGCCCGCGGTGGAGGTGGCGCAGGTTGATGCCGGCGCTGAAGACGCGCCGCCCCCGGTGCCGGGGATGGTCCATCACCCCGCCGCGGAGCACCCCGACCTTGATCCGGTCGTCGCACAGCGCCAGGTCGACGGCCGTCTCCATGGCGTCGCCGAGCGCGTTGTCCTCGGCATTGAGGCAGTAGCCGTTCGTCACGGTCAGGTGCGCCGCCGTGCCCCGCCGTTCCACCCGCACGGACCCCAGGTCCATGCGGTCGGTACGGCGGAAACGGGGCAGCAGGTCGAGGGCGCGCGGTGACGGCTGGAGCATCGAGGTCAGCAGGTGGCGGCCGGCCGTGGGCGCGCGCAGCACTCCGCGTACGAAGATCCCCTGGTCGATCTCCGACCCGTCCTTGTCCGCCTGCGCCAAGGCGGCCTGCTCGGCCATGTGCGCACGGGTGGGTACCAGGCCCGGGTAGCGGTCGGCGGCGCGGTGCAGGAGGTCCGCCAGCCGTGGACGGGCGGTACGGCGGTCGGTCAGCTCGTCGTACACCGCGTCGGCGTGGCGGCCGATGAAGCGTGCGCGCAGTGCGCGGCATGCGTCCTGGACGGACGGCGCGCACTGCGCGACCTCGCCTGCCCCCTCGCCCTCGCCCTTGCCTTCGCCCTCGCCCTCGCCGCTCCCGTGCGCGGCCTTCGGTCGTGGTGGGGGCAGTTCGGCCGCGGCGGCGATGTGGGCGTGCAGCGCTTCCGCGTCCTTCGCGAGGCCGGCGGTGAACTCCGGTGCGCCGGCGAGCCAGTCCGCGGTTCGCCGGTACCGCACGGTCTCGGTGCCGGTCATCGGCCGCCGCCCGTGGGCGGCAGCGGCGTCACCGGCCGGCGCCGCCCGAGGCGGCGCAACTCGCGGTCGCAGGCACTGAGATGGGCACCGAGCGCGTCCTCGTAGGGGGAGGAGGCGGCCTCCCGGATCAGCTGGCGGCGCACCGCGACCTCGGCGCCGGCCAGTTCGCCGAGGAGGACGACCGCCGCCCGTACCGCCGCGTCCGTGTCCGCGCGGCACTCGTCGACGACTCCCGCCTCGAGTGCCTGGCGGGCGGACAGTTCGTGCCGCCACAGCACCAACTGGCGGGCGTGCGCGGGGGACACCTGCTGGGCCAGCCGGAACACGGCTGTGCCCGGCCAGAGTTGACCGGCGTTGACGGGCAGGCGCAGCCGCAGGTCGGCGCCGGCTATCCGGTAGTCGGTCGCCAGGAGGAGGTCGAAGGCGGCCCCCGCGCAGGTCCCTTCGGCAACGGCGATGGTGACCGCGGGGAGCCGTTCGAGCCGGCGCACGGCACGCTCCCAGCGGTTCACCTCCTGGATGGTGACGTCACCGGGCCACCCTTCCCCCGGCGTGCCACCGTCGACGAGCCTCAGCACCAGGCACCGGCGGTCCGCCTCGGCCTGCTCGCAGACCTCCCGTACGGCATCGGTCAGTACGGGGAGCGGGTGCCCGGCGCCGATCCGCAGTACCCGCTCGGGATGCTCGTGGCGGCTGCTCGTGTCGTGTTCGTACATGTCCGTCCCTTCCAGGAGCCGGTAGGCGCTCACCAGCGCAGCAACGCCGTCTCGATCGCCGCACCCGGGCCCATGGTCATCAGCACTCCGTGGTCCCCGGGCCGTGGGGTGCCCTCGTCGAGCAGACGCTGGTAGGAGAAGAGGAAGGACCCGCTGGACAGGTTGCCGTGCTCCCTGAGCACCCCT
Source organism: Streptomyces sp. NPDC087270 (assembly GCF_044744625.1). Taxonomy (NCBI): domain Bacteria; kingdom Bacillati; phylum Actinomycetota; class Actinomycetes; order Kitasatosporales; family Streptomycetaceae; genus Streptomyces; species Streptomyces sp. NPDC087270. Next base: position 375,843 of record NZ_JBIUYR010000005.1, on the reverse strand, counting down.
GTGGTGTGGCGGAGTTCGTGCCGGGTCAGGCCGAGGTTGACCCGCAGCGAGTCGATGACCTTCTTGCCCCCGGAGTGCACCACCCAGTGCGCGATGTCGGCCCGCCGGAGCCGGTGGGCGGAGAGCAACCGGTCCACCGTCTCCTCGACGTGGGCTCCCACCACGTAGGGCACGTCGGGAGCGAGCAGGAAACTCAGCTTCCCGTGGCGGTCGTCCCAGGTGAAACGCATGGCGTCGGCCGTGCCGGGGATGGTGCTGCTGGCGTAGTCCAGGACGGCCGGCGAGTTCCCGGCACCGGGACCCGCGACCACCGCGACGGCCGCCGCACCGTCTCCGAACAGGCTGTTCACCACGGCGTTGGGCATGCCGCCGTCGATGACGTATGCCGCCGAGCACACCTCGATGCACACCATCAGCGCCAGCTCCCCGGGGTGGCCGCTGGCCCAACCGGTCACGGCGGAAAGGGCGTTGAGGCCGGCGTTGCAGCCCATTCCGACCACGTCGATGCGGGAGCACCGGTCGGACAGCCCGAGTTCCCCGATCAGCAGGGCGCTGAAGCCGGGCGTGAGGAGCCCGGTCGAGGTGACGGCGCACACGTAGCGGACATCCGACAGTTGGGCGCCCGCCTGCTTCAGGCACGCGCGCATCGCGTCGGCGCCGATGTCGAGCCCGGTCGACAGGTGCCGGTCCCGCAGTTCGCCCTGGGTTTCGGCGGGAGGGGGACAGCCGGGCTCGGCCGGGGGCAGGTCGAGGTAGCGCCGGTCGATGGCACTGTTGGTGAAGACCGACCTGATGCGCGGATCGGTGATCCGGAACAGGTCGAGCAGTTCCCGCTGGGTGTACGAGACCGGTGGCAGCGCCGTGCCGACCGCGGTGATGTGCGGCAGTGCCGGGGTGCGCGTCCCGGTGTCCTCGCGAGCGGCTGGCCCGGTGGTCATCGGGAGCGGCCCTGGGCCCGGCGTCCGCCGCCGGGCCCGGGGCCGGCGGGCCGGACGGAGCAGGCGGCCCATATGTTCTCGGCAGAGTAATTCTCCTGCATGAAGGCTCCTCTTCGAAAGCAGAACCGTTCGCGGTGAGGGTGCCGTGAAACAAAAGGATCGAACTGTCGAGGCGGCCGGTGAAGGGGAAATGCCTGCCGCGTCAGCGAGTGTTCAATGCCCTTCCCGCCGATGTCAAGCACCTGCCGATCGGCCCACTTCTGGCCCCTTGGGCCGGACTCCGGACCAAGTACGATGAATTTGGCGGGTGTTGACTTCGCACCATGCCGGCTCTACGGTCATACCGCCGCCTCAAGGCCCATGGGGGAGGGCTGCGTTCGCCACCGGGCGAATTCCTCCGACCGGAAATCCCGGGCGGCCGATTCACCGACGGGCGGGGCGTGTTCTCCCCTTGGGAGGTCCTGGCCCGACACCCCACCGCGCACCCACGGGACGCCCGCGCGCCCGGCACCTGCCCGGCGGAAGGGCCGGAAGGGACGACACGTGCCGATCCGGGGCGTGCTCTTCGACGTCGACGACACGCTGTTCGACTACTCGTCCTCGGAAGAAGTCGGCGTGCTCTCCCACCTGCGGGCCGAGGGACTGCTCGAACGGTTTCCCGACCCTGCCACCGCCGTCGCGCTCTGGCGGACCATCATGGAGCAGCAGTACGCCCGCTTCGTCAAGGGCGAACTCACCTTCCCCGGGCAGCAGCGCGAACGTGCCCGGGAATTCCTGCTCCGCATCGGACGGGCCACGCGCGCCGAGCTGTCGGACCGGATGGTCGCCGCCTGGTTCGCCGGATACGAGGCCCATCGCAACGCCGCCTGGGCCGGGTTCGCCGACGCCGAGCCCGCGCTGAGAAGGCTCGCCCCCGCCTACCGCCTCGGGATCGTCTCCAACTCCTCCGCCGACCACCAGCGTCGCAAGCTCGAAGCCATCGGCCTTCTGCCCTACTTCGGCACCGTGCTGGTCTGCTCCGACCAGCACGGCGCGGCCAAACCCGCGCGCAGCATCTTCCTCGCCGGCTGTGCCTCGCTGGGCCTGCGACCGCACGAAGTGGCCTACGTCGGCGACAAGTACGAGATCGACGCGGTGGGTGCCCGTGACGCGGGACTGCACGCGTACTGGCTCGACCGGGCGAACTCCGGTGCGGGCATGGACGTCGGCGGGAGTATCCGCGTCATCCGCTCCCTCGACGAACTTCCGGTCGCCCTCGCGGGCTGAACTCCGCGCGACGTCGCCCGCCCGCCGACCCGTTTCCGCCGGATTCCGCATCCGGCACAGCGGCCGGGCGCGCCGGCCCGCACCGTTCCCTCGCGCGGGCGCCGGACGGATTCCGGCCAGGTGCGGGTGATGATCAGCCGGGTGCGGAAGGGGTGTTGACGCCAGATTGTTTCTTGATCTACCGTCACTGGGTCCACGAAGGATTCCCACACCGCCCTGTCGGCTCCCCGCATTCCTTTATGCGCGCCTCTCCCGCGAGGAATACCAATTCCGTTCCCGAGCCGGGAACGAGAATGGGGAGAACGAGCGGAATCGACGACACGCGGTCCGTATGAACGCCCTTTGTGAGGTGGCCCCATGGACTCACCGGCTGTCGCCGTGTTCTGCGGTTCGTCGCTCGGCAGCAGACCCTCGTACGCCGCCGCGGCCCGGCAGGTCGCGGCGTACTGCGCCGAGGCGAAGGCCGACCTCGTGTTCGGTGGATCGGCCGTCGGGTTGATGGGGGTGATGTGCGACGAGGCCGCCGCTCTCGGGGTGCGGACGATCGGCATCACCCCGCAGCACCTGGCGGACATCGAACCGCCGTCGGCGAGCGTCGGCGAACTCGTACTCGTCGAGGACATGCACGAGCGCAAACGCCGGATGATGGAACGCTCCGACGCGGTGCTGGTGCTGCCCGGCGGCGTGGGGAGCCTGGACGAGGCGTTCGAGGCGATCACCTGGCGGCAGATCGGGCTGCACGAGAAGCCGATCGTGTTCGCCGACATCGACGGGTACTGGGGCCCGTTGCGCGCACTGGTCGACCACATGCAGGCCGAAGGGTTCGTCTCCGCCCAGGTGCGCGCGAACTTCACGCTCAGCGCGTCGCTGGACGACGCGTTCCGGGTGATCGGGGCGGCGCTTCGCAGTCGAGGGGCATGGACCGACGGCCCGAACCCGAACGACAGGCCCTAGTCCGCGCCGAGAGGAAGGCACACGAAATGCCGGTTCTCTACTCGTACCTGAACCTGAGCAACGGTTCGAATCTCCTGGCGGACAGCGGGTTCGTGTTCCAGGAGTCGCTGCTGCGCGGCCTGCGGGACCTCGGATGGGAGACGGTCCTGATCGGGCCGCCCGGCGTGCGAGCGGTCACCTCGTCGCGTGCCGTCGAAGTGGAGATGCCCGATTCGAAGTACGCCGTCCGGTACAGCTTTCCGTGGTCCCATCTGGAGGACGCGCTCGCCTCGTGCGGTTCCGCGCCGGACGCACTGCTCGTGAACCAGCCGGAGTTGGCGGTCCCGCTGTCCGCTCTGATCGCCGAGCAGTCGGGCCGCAAGGTTCCCACCGGGGTCTACTACCACTACCTGCCCATCGAGTCGGTCGACGCCTCCGGCGACGTTCACTTCGACCCCAGCCTGAACGCCAACGGCCTCGCCGGCAGCATCTGGGCGCGCCAGGTCGAGGCGGCGCACTTCGCCGACCTGCTGATGATCGGCAGCGAGTGGGGGAGGCGGCTGTTCCTGTCGGCGGCCCCCGGCTCGGAGGCGCTGGCGGACAAGCTCGCCGTGGTGCCCCCGCCGACGACCGTACGCGGTACGGACGTTGAGGTGGTGCCCGCGACGACCGTACGCGGTACGGACCCGCGGGCCGGCACCGGTGACTCGCCGCCGATCCCCACCTTCCTCTACAACCACCGGCTCTACGCCCACTACGGCACCACGGAACTCTTCGACTGGTTCGAGGAGCTGGCCGAGATCTCGCCGACCCCGTTCCGCGTGGTGGTCACCAACCCGACCGGGCGACGGTCGGCACGCCGGCGGAAGCTGGACAGCAGCGTGGACGCCGTGCTGGCGCGGATCTCGCAACTGCCCTTCGTGAGCACGGTGGACGCGCCGACCCGGTCCGCCTACGAGGCGGTCATCGCGCGCACCGACATAGGTGTCGCGCCGCTGCGCGCCGGTGCGCTGTGGAGCATGGCCGTGGTCGACGTCATGGCGTCCGGGCGCCCGGTGCTCGGCGTCCGGCGCGGCGCCATCCCCGAAATCATCGGTGACGACGCCCTGTTGTTCGCCGACCGGGCTCAATTCCTCGACCGGGCAATGAAGTTGATCGCGGACCCGGCGTACGCCGTACGCAAGGGTGCCGCGGCCGAACGACGATCGCGCCGGTGGGCCCCGGAGCAGATCGCGGAGCGGGTGTCGGACCTGTTCACCCGGGTCGACCGACCGCTGGCGGTCAGGTGAGGGGATCGGCGGCGTCGACCCGCACCGCCGGCCGCAGGGACGCCCCGGCGGCGCGCCCTTCCCGTCATCTGGTGCGGGCCCGTGTCGCCGTCTCGCTGGTGTTCGCGTACTTCGGTGTCGTCGTGGGCACGTGGACCAGCAGGCTGCCGACCCTCAAGAACCGGCTCGGGCTGACCGACACCCAACTCGGCACCGCACTGGTCTGTTTCGCCGCCGGGTCGGTGCTGGGAATGCTGCTGCTGGCCCGGGTGATCGACGCCCTGGGACCGGCACGGGCGCTGGGCACCCTCGCGTTGACCCAGGCGATCGCCCTCGTGCTGGCCGCCATGGCCCCGAACCTGCCGGTGCTCTGCTGCGTCCTCGCCTTCTTCGGCGCCGTCCAGGGCACCTTGAACGTGACGATGAACTCCGCCGCGGTGGATGTCCAACGGGCCTACCACCGGCGGATGATGTCGTCCTTCCATGCCCTGTTCAGCGTCGGCGGGCTGGCAGGGGCGGCGAGCGGGGGCCTGGCCGCGGGTGCGGGGATCTCCATCCGGCACCATTTCCTGGCGGTGCTCTGCGTGGCGGCCGTGCCCGCGGTGCTGGCGCACGCGTGGCGGCTGCCCGGGGGCACCGGCACCGCGGAGGTGGACGTGGACGCTGACATCGACGGGGACGCGGACGTCCGGTCGGCTCGTGCGCACGTCACAGCGAGGGGCACGAGCCTGCGGCTCGCGACCGTCCTGCTGGGGCTCTTCGCCATGTTCGCCATGGTCGCCGAGGGCGCCGTCGGCGACTGGAGCAGCGTCTACCTGCACGAGAACCTCGGTGCCGGCGTCGCGTTCGCGAGCTCCGCCTTCGTGGTGTTCTCGATCGCGATGTTCATCTCGCGAGTGGCGGGCGACCGCGTGGTCACCTCCCTGGGCACCCGGCGGTTCCTCCAGTACAGCGCGGCCCTCGGGGCGGTCAGCCTCGGTGCCGGGGTGCTGTCGACCGCGCCATGGCTCGCGGTGGCCGGCTTCGCGGGACTCGGCCTGGGCCTGGCCGGGCTCACCCCGCAGATCTACACGATCGCCGGCGACGTGGCCCACGGCAGCGCCGGTCGTGCGCTCTCGCTCATCGTCGGCATGGGCTACATCGGTTTCCTGGTCGGCCCGGCGCTCATCGGTTTCGTCAGCGGCGCGACCAGCCTCCGCGTCGCCCTGCTCCTGCCGTCCCTCCTCATACTGATCATCCCGGCGCTGGTGCCCGCACTGCGCCTCTCGGACTGACACGCCAACCGGGGCGGGAAGCGGCGGAAGTATCCGGCGGCTCCGGAAAGGGGCGCAATCCCCACGGCGGGGGTCTAGAGGGTGGAGCCCCGGAGGCGGCGGGTTGCGAGGGTGGTGAGGCTCTTACGGGCCTCGTCCCAATAGTGCTGGGCGGTGAAGAAGCTCTGGCTCTCGAAGTAGGCGATCACCGATTCGACGGCCAAGTCGTCATCGATGCGCGCCAGTGCCCCCACCACGTCGACATGCCTGGGCATCCGGGCGGGCCCGTTGCCGTCGAGAAACCGGAGCAGGGGCCCCAGCCGCTCCGGTTCCGGCCGGTCGGCGAGCGCGTCGACCGCTGCGGCGCGGGCCGCGGCTTCGAACGGTCCGGTCGCCACACGTCCGAGCGCGGTGACGGCCTCGGCTCCCGCGCAGCGGCTGAGCGCCTGGACCAGTTCCCGCTGTGCGGGCGCCCGTTGTCCGGGTGCGCGTTCGACCAGGGCGGTCAGCTCCCGCAAGGCGGGGGTGCCGATACGGCCCAGCGCGCTGAGCGCCGCGCACGCGATGTCGGCGTCGGGGTCGCCCGCGAGGTGGCCGAGCAGTCGGACGGCCTCGTCGGTGGGGAATCCGCCCAGCGCTTCGGCGGCCCGCAGCCGTACCGCTTCGGAGGGGGCGCGGGCCGCCGCGGACACCGCGGTCAGCGATTCCGGTACCCCGATCCTGCCCAGTGCCCGTACGGCGCGGGCCTGGAGACCGGGGGCTTCCGCCGGGTCGGTGAGTATCGCGCCGAGGGGTTCGGCTGCGGGCCGGTGGCCGAGCAGGCCCAGGGCGTCGGTGGCGGCGGCGCGCAGCGGGCGCGGTCCCGCCCGGTCCAGGGCGGCCAGCAGGAGTGGCGCGGCGGCCGTGCTTCGGGCAAGTCCGAGAGCCACAGCCGCTCCTCGCCGCCGTACGGGGTCGCCGCTGCCGGCGAGCAGTTCCAGCAGCCGCTGTTCGGGCGGGGCCGGGAGGCGGGCGAGTACGTCGGCGGCAGAGTCGGCGATCCGGTCGTGGCCCAGGGCATCCAGGAGGGCGGCGGTCGCGGCCTGCCCGCCGAGCGAGCCCAGGGCCTCGGCCGCGGCCTGCCGCAGCGGGCGGGGCTCCTCGCGGGCGAGCAGCAGCCTGCTCAACAGCGGGCCGACTTCCGCGGCGTCGAAGAGGTCCGGCTTCTCGCTGATGACGGCGCACGCCATCATGCACGCGGTCTCGGACGGCAGCGACTCGGGCACCGCACGGTCGTGGGCGCTGTGCGGGTGGCGCAGGCGGCTCACGAGCGTCTGCCGGCCGTCTTCCGTGCGGGAATGCAGTACCGCGGCGAGCCAGACCGTCTCGCGGTCGGGGTCCTGGGTGAGGCGCCACAGCAAGGCGCTGATCCCGAGATTGTTGCGGGTCGTGGCCCACGGCACGTCGGGGAGGTCGACAAGCGCTTGGAGCGCCGCCCGGCGGAGTTCGCGCGTGGAGCCGGTGGAGGAGGCGAGGTAGAGCATGGCCGGCCCGGTGCGTGCGTCGCGGAACGAGCCGAGCGCCCGTACGGCCTGGACGGGGTAGCCGGGCAGCATGTTCCACAGGAGGGCCAGCAGGGGTACGACGGCCTCAGGGTCGCGCAGTTCGTGCACGAGGTCGATGTCCGCGCTGTCCGGAGCCCCGGCCAGCCGGGCCAGGAGCAGGTCGGTGCCCTCGGGCGCTCCGATGGCGAGCAGGGTTCGTATGACCGCCGTCTCCAGCTGGTAGGTGAGGTAGTCCGGGATCATGGTGCCCGGGTCCAGCAGCGGCAGCAGCAGCGGGACGGCGCGGTGCTCGCGCAGCCGGCCGAGCCCGCGTACGGCCTCCAGCAGCGGCCAGAGCTGTTCGTCGTCGTAGCTTTCGACGCGGCAGCGTCTGCCGTGCCGGCGCACGCACATCAAGAGGGCGTTCGCCGCGTCCAGGCCGCCCATGTCGGAGAGCAGGGCGGCGGCTTGGGCAGCCGGTGTGGCCTCCCGGCCCAGCGCGATCCGGGCGAGGCCGTCGACATCGCCGACGAGACGTAGCCTGGCCGGGCTGCTCGGGGGAGCGCCGCGCACTCAGGCTTCCTGGGTCTCGTCGGACATGGCCACGTAGAGCGGGGTCGCGACGACCACGTCCCGCTCGCGGCCGTCAGGACCGGTGGCCCTGCCGCGCAGCAGCTGCCGGGCCAGGAACTCGCACCAGGTGGCGGGTCCGGTCGCGTGCTGGGCGAAGGCGATGACGTCGCGCAGCGTCCCGTCGGAGTCGAGGGCTTCGGTGTCCGGCGTTTCGCGGCCGGCCCGGGATTCCTCAAGCAGTGCGTGCAGCGCGGGGAGCCAGGAGTGGCCCACCCGTCCCAGTTCGGCGGGCGGCTCCTCGCCGCCCACGAGGTGGTGCGAGGAGCCGATCAGCGCGACCACGATGTCCTCGTCCACGCAGGTCATGAGGACCGGGCTGCCCGGCATGCCGGTCACCGCGGTCCGCAGTCCCGACTCGCCGCGGAACCATCGGGCGGGCTCGGTCATCCAGCCGATGTCGTACTCGCGGTCCAGGTGCGTCTCGACCACGCTGAGGCGGTCGTAGAGCGTGGGTTCCTCGCGCGGCTGCCGCACCGAGACGCTGAGCACTTTCAGGTCGGCGCGGGCCTCGGTGACCAGCTGAGGAAGCAGCTTCCGCGGGATCTGTCCGAAGAGCATGTCGACCTTGGCACGGGACACGTAGAGGTAGTAGCGCATCTCGGTCCTGCCCCTTCGTCAGCCGTCAAATGGACTATATACAGGGCGGGTTGGGTGCATCCTGCGAATGCTGACGCTGCTCGACCGCCGTCGTCGCCCCGGGCGCCGCGGCCGTGGCCCGGCGCCGCGGAGGTGGTACTCGACGAGGCCGGCCCGGTCGACGGTGGAGGGTGCAGCGCCGGCCCGGTCGACGGTGGAGGGTGCGGCGCGGGGCCGGTCGACGGTGGAGGTGCGGCGCGGGGCCGCGTCGACGGTCGGGCCGACAGACCGCGAACCCGAGCGGGACGGATCGGCCGCTCGGCTCCGCGGTCCCGGCCGGTCGCGTCCGCCTGACGACCCAGCGGCCACCCCACGGTCCGCAGCGGAGCGGGCGTCGGCCGTCCCGGCGCGGGCGGCCGACGCCGGCCGGGACGACGTGTCGGCGTCGGCGGCTGCGGCGAAGCGGCTGGTGGCGGCGGGGGAGGAGGGTGAGGTCCGGATGCCGCGGCCGGTCTGCCGTCGCCTCCTCACCCACCTGACGGGCCGTTCCCCGGCGACCTCGGATTCCCCGGCGCCCGCGGCGGACACCGCCGCTTCCGCCCCGGGCCGTCACCGCAACCACCGCGAACCGCGGGCCCCACCGCCCGGGGTGGTGGATGGGTTGGGGCTTGGGGCCCTTCGCACGTCGTGCCCGTCCCGTCGGGTGCCGGCGCGGCCGGCGCGGGAGGAGGGGCGGCCCTCCTGCCAGCGCTGTGCCGGGTGCCGCGCACCGGTGAACCTTGCCGGTCGCGGCACTACCGGACGGCGGGGTCCTGCTTCTGTGCGATGCGGTGCAGCACCGCGCGCAGCGCCAGCTCGTAACCGAACGCGCCGCAGCCGCAGATGACCCCCTGCGCGGCCGGTGAGGTGACGCTGGTCTGCCGGAACGCCTCCCGGGCGAGGATGTTGGAGATGTGCACCTCGACCACCGGGGTGCTGATCACGTCCACGACATCGCGCAGCGCGTAGCTGTAGTGCGACAGGGGACCGGGATTCAGGACCACGCCGTCGTAGGCCGTACGGCTGTCCTGGAGAAGGGTGACGATCTCCCCTTCCGAGTTGCGCTGGTCGCAGGTGACCGAGACACCCAACTCCTCTCCGAGGGCGGTGACTTGGTGCTCGATCTCCTTGAGTGTCGTCCGCCCGTAGAGGGACGGGTCGCGCTCGGCGAGGAGGTTGAGGTTGGGGCCGTTCAGCACCAGGATGCGGAGACCAGAGGGATCACTCACAGGAGTTCCTTTCCGACGTCACGTTGCTCGACGAGGCCGAAACTTGACGGATACCGATGGTGCGGGGGAGTTGGAGGAGTCGGGGGAGTCGGGGGAGTCGGGGGAGTCAGGGGAGGGCGGTCAGGCGCCCGCGCGGGCCGGCTGCTCGGGGCCGGTACGGACCAGGGGGAGGGCCACCGCGGCGAGGAGCGCGGTCGCTCCGGCGGCCACGAAGGAGGCGGACGGCGAGGAGTTGTAGATCGGCAGCCAGCACAGCGGGGCGATGGCCGATCCGCTGTAGCGGAAGGCCGAGACCGCCGAGAGGGAGCCGCTGCGGTTACCGGGGACCGCCCGGACGGTGAGGTTCTGGAGCGCCACGGTGACCATGGACGCGCTCACGCCGGCCCCCAGCCAGGCGAGCGCCAGGGTGACGCCGGAGCCGGTGATGCCGCACAGCGTGACGAAGACCGCGCTGACCACGGCCGCGACGGTCCCGCAGAGCTTGGCGCCGTAGCGGTCGGTGAGCGAGCCCCACGAGGCGCCGAGGAGCAGGCCGGCGAGGCCGAAGCCGAGGACGACCACACCGGTGACGCCCGAGCCCAGGCCCAAGTGCTCCTCGGCGTAGACCGAGACCAGGAACGGCAGCGCCGAGGCGCCCATGTAGGAGGCGAAGGCCGCGGCCGACAGCCAGGCCATCCGCCGGCTGATCAGCGGTCGCCACGGCGGCGCCGACGCGCCGGGCCGGGGCTCGCCGGGGGGCGGGAAGAGGGCGAGTACGGCCGCGGCGACGGCGACGACGACGAAGCCCAGCCGCCAGGACGAGCCGGCCGCCAGGCCGCCGACCAGCGGCGCGAAGGACTGGCCGGCGGCGAGGCAGCTGGCGTAGATCCCGACCGAACGGCTCAGCCGCTCCTTCGGGACGATGTCCGCCAGCCCCGCCAGCAGCAGCGGGGAGGTGAAGGCGTTCGCCACGCCCAGCACCGCCCGCATGACCAGCAGGACGGAGAGGTTCGGTGCCAGGGCGCAGGCCACCGACCCCACCGCGTAGACCAGGTACGCGGTGCGTACGGTCCGCTTGCGGCCCCAGCGCTCGCCCAGTGTCCCTGAGACCAGTTGGGCGGCGGCGAAGGCGACGAAGTAGGTGGTGAGCGAGGTGGCCACCTCGCTCGTCGACGCGTGCAGCGAGAGGCCGATCTGCAACATCATCGGCGAGACGACGCCGCCGCCGAGCGGACCGAGGACGCCGCCGGCGTAGGCCATGGTCACGCGGAGCCGGTCGCCGCCCGGCGTGCTTGAGGGGATCTCTGCGGGCTCCGCCGTCCGGGGTGGCCTGGTGCCCGTGTACCCGCCCGCGATCGACTCGTCTGCCATCGGACAGTTCCTTCAGGTCGAGGGTCTCCACTGCGAATAATGAGACTAGCACCTCACCCAATGGACAGTCCTGAAAGCTGATCAGCTGACGGCGTTCCTTGACTTCGCGTCATGTTGCCACGAGATCAGGCCATTTGACGCGCCGAGGGGAGGCACTTCGCCCGCCTTTGTCACGGCGGCGCCCGGATTTCTTCTCTTGCCGTGCAAGAATCGATTCCCGTACGGTGGACAGCACTCCGCCGCTGGCGTCGGGGGGCAGGTCCCCGGGCACGACCGCAGGCTCTGATGGGAGTAGTTGTGGCACCCTCCACCTCGATCGTCGAATCACCCTCGGAAGACCAGGCGTTGAGCGACGCGTTCGGGCTCAGCGGCAAGGTGGTGCTCGTCACCGGCGCGAGCAGCGGCATCGGACGCGCGGCCGCGGTCGCGTTCTCGCGGGCCGGGGCGCACGTCGTCGTCGCGGGCCGCCGCGCCGACCAGTTGGAGGAGACCCGCCTCCTGCTGCCGCACCCGGACGACGCCCTCGCCGTCCGCACCGACGTCGCGCGGGAGGACGAGGTCGCCGATCTGGTCGAGCAGACCGTCGGCCGCTTCGGCGGCCTCGACGCGGCGTTCAACAACGCCGGCACCTTCGGCCGGTTCGGTCCGCTGCACGAGGACGACGAGGAGAACTTCGACCTCGTCGTCGGCACCAATCTGCACGGCCTGTGGAGCTGCATGAAGCACCAGGTGGCCCGGATGCTGGCGTCGGGCGGCGGCTCCATCGTCAACTGCGCCTCGGTGGCAGGGCACCTGGGCCACGCCAAGAGCCCGCTGTACTCGGCGACCAAGCACGCGGTGATCGGCCTGAGCAAGTCCGCCGCGCTGCAATACGCCGCTTCCGGGGTCCGGGTCAACGTGGTGAGCCCGGGGTCCACCGACACCGAACTCCTGCGCTCCCTCTACGCGGACGCCGGCGCGCTCGCCACCCGCAGCAGCCGGGCCCCCCTCAAGCGGCTCGGAGCGCCCGAAGAGGTGGCCAACGCCGCCCTCTGGCTGGCCAGTCCGCTGAGCAGCTACGTCACCGGCCAGACCGTACTGGTCGACGGCGGCGTCACCGCCGGCCACTCCTGATCTTCCACCACCACAGTCCACGCCCTTGCACAAGGAGAAGAACGACCATGACCTCGACTCTGTACGACAAGGTCTTCGACCTGCATGTGGTGCGTGAACTGGGTGAGGACCAGTACCAGCTGTTCATCGGCCTGCACCTGATCCACGAGGCCACCAGCCCGCAGGCGTTCTCGATGCTGGCCGAGCGCGGGATGAAGGTGGCCTACCCGGAGCGGAACGTGGCCACCGTCGACCACGTCATCCCCACCGACGACGTCGCCCGCCCCTTCGCCGACCCGCTGAGCGAGGCGATGATCAGCGCGCTGGAGGCGAACACCTCCTCCGCCGGGCTGCGCTTCCTGTCGCCCGAGCGCCGGGAGAACGGCATCGTGCACGTCGTCGGCCCCGAACGCGGTCTGACGCAGCCCGGGTTGACGATCGTGTGCGGTGACTCGCACACCGCCACACACGGTGCCTTCGGCGCCCTGGCCTTCGGTATCGGCACCTCGCAGGTGCGCGACGTGCTCGGCACCCAGACCGTGGTCACCAAGCGGCTCAAGGTGCGGCGCATCGAGATCACCGGCGCGCTGGCCCCCGGCATCACCGCCAAGGACGTCATCCTCCACGTCATCCACCACCTCGGCTCCAAGGCCGGCGTCGGCTACGCGTACGAGTTCGGCGGCCCGGTGGTCGACGCCATGTCCATGGACGAGCGCATGACCGTGTGCAACATGGTGGTGGAGGGCGGCGCGCTCGTCGGCTACTGCAACCCCGACGAGACGACCTTCGCCTACCTCGACGGCCGGCCCAGCGCGCCGCAGGGCGAGGACTGGGACCGCGCCGTCGCCTGGTGGCGCTCGCTGCGGTCGGACGACGACGCCGTGTACGACGACAAGGTCGTCTTCGACGGCTCCGCCATCGGCCACATGATCACCTGGGGCGTCAACCTCGCGCAGTCGGTCCCGGTCGACGGACTGGTGCCGGAGCGGGCCTCCGGCGACGAGGAGGCGGCCCTGGCGGACGCCCGCGCGTTCATGGGGGTCGAACCGGGCCAACCGGTCGCCGGCATCCGCATCGACGTGGCCTTCCTCGGCTCCTGCACGAACGGGCGGCTGTCGGACTTCGAGGCGGTGGCCGAGGAGTTGGTGCGCACCGGCGCCAAGGTGGCCGAGGGGGTACGGGCCCTCGCCGTCCCCGGCTCCCACGAGGTGCGGGCCCAGATGGTGGAGCGAGGGCTGGACGTGGTGTTCGAACGGGCCGGCTTCGAGTTCCGGCAGCCGGGCTGCTCCATGTGCATCGCGATGAACCAGGACCGGCTCGCGGACGGGGAGACGGCGGCCTCGTCCTCCAACCGGAACTTCAAGGGGCGGCAGGGGGCGGCGACCGGCCGGACCCTGATCATGTCGCCGCTGGCGGTCGCCGCGGCAGCGGTGCGCGGCGCGGTCGCCGACCCGCGCGAGGTGTTCGGCCTCGCCGACGGGTCTCGACTGGTCCCGGCCGGTCCCGACTCAGCTCGACCGGTCTGACCGGTCTGACCGAATCCGGCCGACCGGCCGCCGGAGCGATCCAACCGGCCGGCTGGGGCGTTCAACCGGCCGGCCAGAGAATGCGACCGGCCCCGACCGGGCCCGACCGGCCCGACCGGCCTGCGTGACCCCCGCACGGCCCGCGTGACCTGCACAGCTCGCACGGCTCGCACGGCCCGCATGACCCGCACGGCCTGCGTGACCCGCACGGCCTGCGTGACCTGCACAGCTCGCACGGCCCGCGTGACCCCCGCACAGCTCGCACGGCTCGCGTAGCCCAACCGGCCCGCGTGACCCGCACGGCCTGCACGGCTCGCACAGCTCGCACGGCTCGCGTAGCCCGACCGGCCTGCGTGACCCATACGGCTTGCACGGCTCGCGTGACCCGCACGGCGTGCACGGCCTGCGTGACCTGCACAGCTCGCGTAGCCCGACCGGCCCGCGGGACCCGCACGGCCCGCGTGACCCGCACAGCCTGCACGGCCTGCGTGACCTGCACAGCTCGCGTAGCCCGACCGGCTCGCGTGACTCGCACGGCCCCGCCGGGCCGACGCATCGGGCTCCCGCGCCGCGTGACCCGCCCGCCACACCGAAAATCCGAGAAAGGCACTCCATGGCGATCCCCGTTCAACCCCTGGTCTCCGTGCGCGGCACAGCCATCGCGCTGCACGGCGACGACATCGACACCGACCGGATCATCCCCGCCAGGTACCTGAAGTCGCTCACCTTTGACGCGCTCGGCGACCACGTCTTCGAGGGCGACCGCCGCATCGCCACCGCGGCGGGCCGGGCGCACCCGTTCGACGCGCCCGAGCACGCCACCGCGTCCGTCCTGCTGACCGCGGAGAACTTCGGCTGCGGCTCCTCGCGCGAGCACGCCCCGCAGGCGCTCCACCGCTGGGGCATCCGGGCGATCGCCGGAGTGAGCTTCGGCGAGATCTTCAGCGGCAACTCGGCGACCATCGGCCTGCCGTGCGTGCTGCTGACGCCCGTCGACGCCGCCGCGGCGCGGGCCGCAGTGGACGCGGACCCGGCCCTCGAAGTCGTCGTCGACCTGGAGCGGAGCGAGTTGCGGGCCGGCTCCCTGCGCTGGCCGGTGACCATCAACGAGTCGCAGCGCCGGCGCTTCGTGGCCGGGAACTGGGACACCCTGACCACCCTGTCAGAAGCCGGCGCAGCCATCTCCGAGGTTGCCCAGCGCCTTCCGTACCTGCACAACTGGCATGTCGCGGCCTGAGCGCACAGCGGCCGGGCCGACGAGGGCGGGCGCGGCGGCGGGCACGCTCGTCATGCCCGCCTGCCACGGCTACCCCGGCCTCGCCGACCTGGTGCGGCGCTCCCACCCCGACGCGGGCCTGCGGATCGAGGTGCACCCGGACGCGCCCGGGTCACCCGCGGCGTGGGCGGACCGTATCCGCGGCGCCGACAGCGTCCTGCACTTCTTCGACTCGGGCGCAGTGGACACCGAGGCGCTGGTGGCCGAGCGGCCCCGCCGGGTCGTGATCGCCGGGCCGGCCGCCGGCGTGGTGGACACGGCGGCGATGCGCGCGGCCGGCGTCGAGGTCTACGACACGCCGGGCCTGGCGGCCGATACGGTCGCCGAGTTCACGCTCACCGTGATGCTCGCGCTGGCCCACCGCCTGCCGTCGGCGGTCGGTGCGCCGGGCGACTGGCGCTCCGTGGCCGGCCGGGATCTGGCCGGGCGCACCCTCGGCATCGTCGGCTGGGGCCGGATCGGCGCCCGGCTGGCCCGGCTGGCCCAGGCCATCGGCATGGACGTGGCGGCGTGGTCGCCGTCGCTGGGGGAGGAGGCCGCGCGCGCCGCCGGCGTCCGGCGCCGCGAACTCGACACGCTGCTGGCCGAGTCGGAGGTCGTCAGCCTGCACCTGCGGGCGGTGCCCGAGACCCGCGGCATTCTCGACGCGCGCAGGCTGGCGCTGCTGCGGCCCGAGGCACTGCTGGTGAACACCGCCCGCGCCGCCCTGCTGGACATGGCAGAACTGCGCCGCCGGCTGCGGGCGGACCTGCTGGGCGGTGCGGCCCTGGACGTCCTGGACGTGGAACCGCTGCCGGCGCGGGACCCGTTGGCCGCGCACCCGCGGGTGCTGGTCACGCCGCACATGGCCTGGATGACCGACGACGCGGTCGGGCGTTTCCTGGCCGCGGCCGCGGCGTTCGGCATGGACAACGACAACCGGTCGGTCCGGCGGGTCACATGAAGGGGCCGGGCCGCCGCACCACCACGGGGAGGGACGATGACCACCACGCCGCGGGTTCCGGAGATATTCGTCGGCGACGACCACGTGCTCGGTGACGTACTCGCGCAGGTGGCGGAGCACTTCGAGCGGGCGGGGGTACGGGTCGTTCGAGGGCCCGCGGAGCCCGCGCCGGCCAGGACCGACTACCCGCCGCACCAGTGGCCGCGCTACTTCGCCCGGGCGGCCGTGGCCGTGATCAGCTCGCGGACGCTGATCGGACCGGAGTTGATGGGCTGGGCGGAGAACCTGCGGGGCGTGGTCTTCGCCTCCAGCAGCACCGCGTCCTGCGACCTGAACGCGGCCACCGCCCACGGCGTCCTGGTCGCCAACGGGGCCACCCCGCAGAACATGGAGAGCATGGCCGAGTCCACGGTCATGCTGATGTCCGCCCTCATGCTCGAACTCCCCGCCAAACAAGCCCAGTTGGCGCGCTCTTTGGCCAGGCCCGCACCTTACGAGCAGACCGGCCGGATGCTGGCCGGCTCCACGGTCGGCCTGCTGGGCTACGGGCGGATCGCCCGCGAGGTGGTCGCCCGGCTGCGCGGCTGGCGGGTCGGCCGGATACTGGTCGCCACCCGGCGTCCCGAGCACTACGCGGGCACCGAGGACGCCGCGGACGTCGAGTTCACCGACGTCGACACCCTGCTGGGCCGGAGCGACGTGGTCAGCCTCCACCTGCCGCTGACCGCCACCACCCGGGGCCTGATCGGCGCCGACGAGCTCGCCCGGATGAAGCCCGGCGCGGTCCTGCTCAACACCGCGCGCGGCGGGCTGGTCGACGAGGCGGCGCTCGCCCGCGCCCTCACCTCCGGCCGGCTGCGCGGCGCGGCGATCGACACCTTCGCGGTGGAACCGGTGCCCGCGGACCACCCGCTGCGCCGGCTCGACAACGTCATCCTCACCGAGCACATCGTGGGGCACACCCGAGAACTCTTCGACTCGCTGGCCCCCACCGCGATCCGCAACGTCACCGCCCTGCTCGACGGGCGGCCGCCGCAGTACCTGGCCAACCCGGGCGTCCTGCGGAGACCTTCGCGCATCGGGCAGCCCTCGCACGCCTGACCGCGGACCGCCGGACCGCCGGATCGGCGAATCAGCGGATCGGTCGAGCGCACGCAATCGCATCGCACCAGACTCACCAGTCAGGAGAGCACACATGCGGATGGCAGAGCAGCAGTCCTTCGACGTGGAGACCGACGTCGTCGTCATCGGTTACGGCTACGCGGGAGCCGCCACCGCCATCACCGCCCACGACGCCGGGGCCGAGGTGGTGATCCTGGAGAAGATGGCCCAGCCCGGCGGCAACTCCCGTGTCAGCGGCGGCAACTGCGTGATCCCCCGGGACAGCGACGAGGCCGTGCGGGGCTTCACCGACTACCTCGACCGGCTCTGCTTCGGGACGACCCCGCGCCCGGTGCTCGAAGCGCTGGTCACCGAGGCGCGCTCGCTGGTCAAATGGGCCGCCGACCTCGGCGGCGACCTGCACATCCCCGAGCAGCTCATCGTCTCCGGCACCTACCCGCGCACCATCAAGGGCCCCGGCTTCCCCAAGGTGCCCGGCGGCAGCGGGAACTTCGACAAGTACTGCATCCGCGGCGACGCCGACGTCCCGCCGTCGCTGCGGCTGTGGAACCTGCTGTCCCGCAACGTGGCCGAGCGGTCGGTCCAGGTCCGGCTGGGCACCGCGGCGCGCGACCTGCTCACCGACGCGTCGGGCGGGGTGGTCGGCGTCGTGGCGACGGCCGGCGGCCGGCAGATCACGATCGGGGCCCGCAAGGGCGTCGTGCTGACCTGCGGCGGCTTCGAGAACGACCCGGAACTGAAATGGGACTACGCGCCGCCCAAGCCGCTGAAGTTCGCCGGGAACCCCGGCAACACCGGGGACGGTATACGTATGGCGCAACGCGTCGGCGCCGACCTGTGGCACATGACCCGCACCTCCACCATCGTCGGTTTTCAGGCACCGGAGTTCGAGGCGGCGTTCGGCATCTTCTTCCCGTCCGACGGATTTATCTACACCGACCGGGCCGGGAACCGCTACGTCGACGAGACCGGAATCGAGCTGCACGAGTTCTACCGGGTGTTCTCCCACTTCGACGCCGAGAACGTGGAGTTCCCGCGGATACCGAGCTGGGCGATTTTCAACGAGCAGACCCGGCTGGCCGGGCCGCTCACCTGGAACACGAGCGGCTACAACCGCGACCTGTACCGCTGGAGCCCCGACAACACGGCGGAGGTCGAGCGCGGCTGGATCGTCGAGGCCGGCTCGGTGGAGGAGTTGGCCGAACGGCTCGACATGGACGCGTCCGTGGTCACCGCCACTCTCACCCGCTACAACGCGGCCTGTGCCGACGGGCAGGACACCGAGTTCGGCCGCTCGGCGGCCACCCTGAAGCCGCTGGCGCCCCCGTTCTACGCGATCCCGCTGCACCCGGTGGTCCTCAACACCCAGGGCGGCGCCAGGCGGGACGAGCAGGGGCGGGTCATCGGCACCGACGGGAACCCGATTCCGCGGCTGTTCTCGGCCGGAGAATTCGGCTCGGTGTGGGGATACCTTTACCAGGGGGCGAGCAACATCACCGAATGCCTGGTTTTCGGCCGCATCGCCGGCGCCAATGCGGCGTCCACGGTGAACGTCTGAAGGCCGCCGCGAGCGCTCGGTTGCGGGCACGTTAAAACCGCAACAACGCCTGACGGTTTCCCTTTTCGTTCGCACGGATTTGCGACATGATTGAAGCCGGAGAAATGAGATCCATTTCTCCGGCTTCATCATCCGAGGGAAGTAGAATGAATCTTCATACATCCTCTCCCGCGCTGCCGAAACTCCATGGCGGCGGCGACTTCTTCGCCCGCACGCAAAGCGCGCTCAGCTGGCAGCGAGCGCTGTGCCTCAACCCCGGGCAGGTGGCGGACGACGTACTCCAGGACCTGCTCGACCAGGCCAGGAGCACCGCTTTCGGCCGCCAGCACCACCTGGGCTCCGTCGCCACCTCCGCGCAGTGGAAGCGGGCCCTGCCGATCCGCAACTACGAGGGCTTCCGCCCCTACGTGGAACGCCAGTTGGCGGGCGAGCCGCAGGTCCTCACCCGCAGCGCGCCCTACGCCTTCCTCAAGACGTCCGGCTCCTCCGGGCTGCCCAAGTACGTTCCCAGCACCCGGCACTGGCGCGACCACTACCGCGGCCGCGGCCTCTATGCCCAGTGGGGGCTCTACTTCGAGAAGGTCGGCCGGCCGCGCCCGTTCAGCTCCGGCCTGCTCGACCTGTCCTGGGAGCGCGCTCCCGTCGCCGTCGAGCACCAGGGCTTCCCCGTCTACAGCATCTCCCGCCGGCCCGGCGCGGTCGGAGCCGAGGACTGGGTGCCGCCGTGGTACGACACCCCCTGGTTCACCGGTGACGACGACGAGGAGTACGGCGACAGCCTCTACCGCAAGCTGCGGCTGCTGGTGGGCGGCGACGTCCGGCTGCTGGTCACCCTCAACCCCTCCAAGATCGTCGGCCTGGCCGAGCAACTCGCCGCGCGCGGAACGGAACTCGTCCGGGACGTGCACGAGGGCACCGTGGCCGGACGCCCCTTCCAGGGCGCGTCCGCCGATCCCGAACTCGCCCGGCGCATCCAGCTGATGCTCGACCGCGGCGACGCGGGCCTGCGCCTCACCGACCTGTGGCCCAACCTCTCCCTGGTGGTGTGCTGGAACTCCGCCTCCGCCGGCCTGTACCGGGACTGGCTGGAGAACGTCACGCCCGGCATCCCGAAGCTGCCCTTCAGCACGACGGGCACCGAGGGCATCGTCACCCTCCCCGTCGACGACCACCCGTCGGCCGGCCCGCTCGCCGTCGACCAGGGGTGGTACGAGTTCGCCCCGTACGAGGACGGCGACGACGGCGGCCCGCTCGCGTCCGACGCCGAGACCCTGGACTTCCACGAGGTGGAGGTCGGCCGCTCCTACCGCCTGGTGATGAGCCAGGCCAACGGCCTCTACCGGTACGACATCGGGGACGTCTACAAGGTCGTCGGCAAGGTGGGCGCCGTGCCCCGGCTGGAGTTCTCCGGCCGGGCCGGCTTCGCCAGCTCGTTCACCGGCGAGAAGCTCACCGAGACCCACATCCACGACGCCCTGCGGCTGGCCTTCGCCCCCGCCTGGGGCGCGCTGCCCCTGTTCACCTGCATCCCCTCGTGGGGGACCCCGCCCGGATACGTCATCGCCGTGGAGTGGCCCGAGGGCCTGGGCGCTGTCGCCGAGGCCGAGCTCGCCGTCGGCGCCGAGCGCGCGCTGCAACGGCTCAACTCCGAGTACGCGGAGAAGCGCCGTACCGACCGGCTCACCCCGCTGCGGGTCCTGCCGCTCGTCGCCGGAAGCTTCGGCCTGATCGCCGAGGAGCAGCGCCGGCGCGGAGCCGCGGCCATGCAGATCAAGCACCACTGGATACAGCGCAACGACGCGCTGCTGGACATCGTCACCGAGATGGGCCTGACCGTCCGCCGGTGACCACCGCGCCGGGCCACCGGCCGCGGCACCCCAGCCCTTCTGCCATGAGAGGTCATCGCCTCGCCATGCCCATGGACCATGACGCAACGTTACCGGTCGCTCGCAGCACCGAGGAGTTCCCCGCTGCGGACGGCACCCCGCTCAGCCTCCACCGGTGGCTCCCGACCGACCGAGCCCCCGAAGCGGCCCTCTTCTACATCCACGGCCTGCAGAGCCACGCCGGCTGGCTCTTCGAGACCGGCGCCGAACTCGCCGGACGGGGGATCGCGGTCTACGCGCCGGACCGCCGCGGCTCCGGTGCCAGCGGCGGCCTGCGCGGCCACCTCCCCTCCGCCGCGAGCGTGCTGGACGACTACGCGGCGCTGTTCGACGTGGTCCGCGACCGCACGCCCGGGCTGCCGCTGACCGTCGTCGGCCAGAGCTTCGGCGGCAGCCTGCTCGCCGCGCTGCTGTCCACCACGCGCATCACCCCCGACGCCGCCGTGTTCTGCGCGCCTGCCCTCGGCCAGCAGCATGCCCGGCTCGGCAGGGACGGCATGGCGGAGCAGCTGAAGCTGGAGGGGACCTGCCGCACCCCGGTCGCCCTGTCCGACACCGACTACACCGACGACCCGCGCTACCTGGCGGTCATGGCCAACGACCATCTGATGCTCCGTCAGGTCAGCGACCGGTTCCGCTCGGTCATGGCCGAGCTCGAACTCGCCTACACCGCGGCCGGACCCTGGTGCCCGTTCGCGGTACGCGGCCCGGTGTACTTCGCCAGGCCCGAACGGGACGCGATCATCGACCTGGACGTGGCGCGCCGCGAACTCGCCCGCCTCCAGCCGGAGGCGGTCGAGGTGCACTTCGCCGCGGACACCCACTACCTGGAGTTCTCGGCGGTGCGCCGGCAACTGTGGGACTGGCTGGCCGACACGGCGGTGCTCCACACCGTCTGCCGGGAGAGGACCCAGGCGTGATCACCGACCTGGACGTCCGCATCGCACAGGTCCCGCTGCACCGCCCCTTCGCCCACGCCACCCACTCCCACAGCCGCACCCGGTCCGTCCTGCTCCACCTGCGCTGGGACGGTGTCCAGGGCTGGGGCGAGGGCGCACCCCGGCCCTACGTCACCGGCGAGACGCTGGTCAGCGCGCACACCGCGCTGACCGGTCTGGACACCGCGGTGCTGGACGTGCTGCTGTCCGGCCTCGACTTCGGCCCCGCCGTAGCGGTACTGGCCGACCTGGACCTGCCACGGCTGCTGGGCGGCCTGCGACGGGCACCGGCCGCGGCCGCCGCACTGGAGACCGCCCTGCTCGACGCGCTGTGCCGCCGGCACGGACTGCCCATGGAGGCCGTCATCGACGCCTGCCCCGGCGTCGACGGCGCCCTGGCCGAACGCCGGGTGCCCCCGCGGCCGGTCAGCCAGGTGGTGGACCTCAGCCGCTCACCCGCCGAGCAGTTCGGCGCCCTCGGCGCCTCGGCGCGCTCCCACCTCGCCCACGTCAAGCTCAAGGCGCTGGGCGACCCGGAGGAGACCGCCCGGCGGGCGGTCGAGGTGCGCAGGACCCTCGGCGACGAGGTGGGCCTGTCGGTCGACGCGAACGGCGCGTGGGACCCGCAGGACGCGCTCAAGGGTGCCGGCCTGCTGCGTGACCAGGCCCGGCCGGACTGGCTGGAGGAGCCCACCACCCCGCGGGACTGGGCGACGATGCGCCGTATCCAGGAACTCGGCGTCCCGGTCATGCTCGACGAGTCCGCCGTGGACCCGGTGGACGTCGACCTGGCCGCCGCCGCCGGCGCCGCGTCCCTGGTGAACGTGCGCGTCTCCAAATGCGGCGGGCTGCTGCCCGCGCTGCGCACCGCGGCGCGGGCGGCCGACCACGGCATGCGGGTCCAACTCGGCGTCCAGGTGGGCGAGGTGGGGCCGCTGTGGTCGGTCGGCCGGACCCTCGCCGCCCGGCTGTACGACCCGGTGACCGTCGAGGCCGGGCGCCAGGACGAGTGGTTCCCCACCCCGCTGACCGAGCCCGCCTTCGCCATCGACCGCGACCGGGGGCTGGCCCCGCCGGTGGCCGGCCACGGCCACGGCCTCGCCCCGTCCGCGGCCCTCACGCCGTACCTGCGCACCTCTCCGGAGAGGACGGAAGACCTGTGACCGCGACCCCGCGAACCGCCCTGGTCGTCGGAGCCGCGGGCGGCATCTGCGCGGAACTCTCCCGCGCCCTCGCCCGCCGCGGCGACCGGCTGGTGCTCCTCGACAGCGACGGCGCGGCCCTGAAGGAGCTGGCCGGCGAGGTCGCCGAGCTCACGCAGGTCCGCACCCTGAACGTGGACATCACCGACGTGCGCAGCACCGAGGAACAGCTCGCCACCCTCAGCGCCGGCTGGGCTCCGCAGATCCTGGTCAACGGCGTGGGCGGCGACACCCGGGTGGCTCCGGTCACCGACCTCGACGAGGCGTTCCTGACCGAGTCGCTGGCCCGCAACGTCGTCCCGGTGCTCACCGCGATCCGGCTGTGTGTCCCCGCGATGCGGCGGGCCGGCTACGGCCGCGTCGTCAACTTCAGCTCCGCCGGCGGGCGTACGTACAGCCACTTCAGCAACGCCGCGTACGTGGCCGCGAAGGCGGCCGTCGTCGGGCTGACCAAGCAGGTCGCCTACGAACTCGCGCCGTTCCGGGTGACGGTGAACGCCGTCGCGCACGGCCCGATCGCCACCGAGCGGATCGCGACGGCGTGGGAGCGGCGCCCCGCGGCCGAGCGCGAGCAGGTCCTGTCCAAGATCCCGGTGGGGAGGCTCGGCACCGTCGCCGAGGCGGTGGGCAGCGTGCTCTACCTCTGCTCCGAGGAGGCCGGGTACACCACCGGCACCGTCATCGACGTCAACGGCGGACTGCTCATCTGACCGGCTCCCCTCACCAGGGGGGCGACACACCGTGGAAGGAGAGCACCGATGGGAACCTTTGTCGTGGAGCGCACCTACGTGGGGGACCGCGGCGCCCGGGCCGGCTGGGTCCCGCAGCACCGCGCGTACCTGGAGGAACTGATCGAGCGCGGCGTCCTGCTGGCGGCGGGACCGGTGGCCGGTGTCAACGGCGGCCTGCTGGTCTACCGCGCCGCCGACCGGTCCGACCTGGACGACGTCCTGGCGGCCGACCCCTTCACCCAGGCCGGCCTGGTCGCCTCGGTACGGGTGCTGGACTGGAACCCGACGACCGGCATCTGGGCCGCGAAGGGGGTGCACTGATGGAGATCGTGCGCGTGCGCACCGAACGGGGCGCCTCCTACGGGCGGGTGGACCGTGCCTCCGGGACCGTCCACCTGCTGAAGGGGGAGACCTTCGTGGAGATCGTGCGCGATCTCCACGAAGGGGTGGCGGCCGAGTCGGGACAACTGGTCCTGTTCGAGGAGGAACTGCTGCTCGCCCCGGCCGAGCCGGGGAAGATCATCGTCATCGGCCGGAACTACGGCGGCCGCGCCGAGGAGGCCGGCCGCCTCGTGGTCCACCTCAAGCCGCCGACCGCCGTGATCGGGCCCAACGACCCGGTCGTCCTGCCGCGGATCTCCCGCGACACCCGCTTCGAGGGCGAACTCGCCGTCGTCATCGGGCGGGCCTGCCGGGACATCGCCCCTGAGCAGGCCGACGGGGCCGTCTTCGGCTACACCTGCGCCAACGACGTCACGGCGTGGGACGTGGGGAGCGACGGCGGCCAGTGGACCACGGCCAAGGGCTTCGACAGCTTCTGCCCGCTCGGCCCGTCGATCACCACGGACCTCGACCCGCTCCACGCGGAGATCACCACCCGGGTCAACGGCGAAGTCCGGCAGTCGGGTTCGACCGCCGGCCTGGTGCGAAGCGTCCACCAGCTGGTCGCGGACCTCAGCGCCCTGATGACGCTGCTGCCGGGGGACGTTCTGCTCACCGGCACCCCGGAGGGCAGCGCGGCCCTCCACGACGGCGACGTGGTGGAGGTGGGGATCGCCGGAGTCGGAGTGCTCCGCAACCCCGTCTCGGGGTAGGCCGCGCACGGCCGGCGAGCGGCCGCCCCGGGGGGAACCGGTGCCCGGGACCGGGCCACCCGGACCACCCGGGGCGTCCGCACCGGCCACCGGACCTGGCACGACCGCGAAGGCACCCGGTAAAGTGCCTGATAGCGTCCGAGGACTGACAGGCGACGGACGGTCCTCGTGGAGAGCAGATTGACGCAGCGAAGCACAGAGTCAGGGATCGTCATGGTGGACCGTGTCATCGCGGTCCTCGACGCCCTGGCCGGCGGCGGCTCCTCGCCTGCCGAACTCGCCCAGGAGACGGGCATAGCGCGTTCCACGATCTACCGCATCGCCGCCGCCCTCCAGTCGCACGACGTGGTCCAGCGGACCAGCGCCGGGGAGTACCTGCTCGGCACCCGCGTCCTGTCCTGGGGCACCGCGGCCGTCGCCGCCCTGCCGTGGCTGACCACGGTCCGCGACGTGCTGGGCACCCTCCACAAGGAGACCGGCGAGAGCGTGCAGTTCTACGTGCGCGAGGGCCGCGAGCGCCTCTGCGTCGCAGCCGTCGACCGCCCCACCGGGCTGCGGGAGACCGTCGCCGTCGGCGAGCGCCTCGCGCTGAACGCCGGGTCCGGGGCGAAGATCCTGCTCGCCTGGTCCGACGACTGGCAGCAGTTCGGCGACATCGACAAAGCGGAACTCGACCGTATCCGCCTGGAAGGCACCGCCTACAGCATCGCCGAACGCGAAGTCGGCGTCGCCAGTGTCAGCGCGGCCGTGATGACCGGCCCCAAACGGATACTCGGCGCCCTGTCGGTGAGCGGCCCCATGCAGCGGATCGTGCCCAACATCGAGCGGCTGCGCCTCCAGGCCGCCCGCGCCGCCCGCTGCCTCACCGCCTCCTGGGAGGACGGCGACTTCCCGCCGGGGGACCCGCTCGCGCCCGGGACCGAGACCGAGGACGCGCGCGACGAAACCGCCTGACCGCCGGTCAGCGCACCCGCGGCCGGGCCCCGCGCGCCGGCCGGTCCCCGGTCCCGCTCACACCCACCCGGCCACCACCGCAAAGCGGTACCTCTTGTAGAGGCAGTCCACCTGGCTGAATCCCGCTTCCGCCAGCCAGCTCAGGTGCGTGGAGACGGGCGCGGGAAGGTCGTAGGCCATCCGCTGCACGGCCTCGTCGATCTCCCGCGGGCTCGCGCCGAGCGCGACCACCTCGCGGTGCCAGGTCTCCTCGTACAGCGCGTCCAGGGCGGGGGTGCCGCCGGCCACCTGCTCCGCGTTGACGAACACGCCGCCCGGCCTCATCACCTCGCGCACCCGCCGGTAGAGGTCGCGCTGGTCGGGGTGCGGAAGGTGGTGGATGGCCAGGGCGGAGATCACGATGTCGTACGGCCCCTGCGGCAGCGGCGCCCGCAGATCCTGCTCGTAGATCGTCCGTTCCACCGCGTAGAGGTCGAGCATCTGGTCGGCGACGGCCAGCATGGCGGCCGAGGAGTCGACCAGGTCGACGGAGGCGTTCGGCAGCGGGAGGGCCAGTTCCCCGCTGAACAGGCCGGTACCGGCGCCGAGGTCGAGGACCCGCGGCGCGGGGCCGTGCCCGCGCACGGCCACGTCGATCGCCAGGCCGTAGAAGTCGTTGAGGTGGGGGACCAGCCGCGAGCGGGCCTCGTCATAGCGCTTGGCGCCGTCGCCGAAAAGGCGCGAGACCTCCCCCTCCACGGTGCCCCCGAAGTCGTAGTCAACCGGACCGCTGCTCACTATAAAGTGCGAACCGGATTCCCCGTCACCGGACGTGGCCAAAACCCGGGCCCCCGGCCCTCGCGGGGGCGAGGCTCGCTGGAGAGATGACGGGGCGTCAATTATATTGACCAGGGGGCACTTCGCGGCCGGCCTGAGGCCGCCCCCAGGGCTGGGCCCGGAGCTGCGCCCGGCCTGCCGGACACTGCTCCGGCCGAGCACGCTTCCCCATCGGGTGAGGACGTTGCGAAGGAGCCTACGTGACGCGGGTTGAACCGTTCGGCATCGGTTTGGTGGGGGCGGGACCGAGGGGCCTGATCGCTCTGCAACGGCTGTGCTCGGGCCTCGCCGCGTCCGCGTCCGACCGGCCGGTCCACCTCCATGTGATCGACCCGTACGAGCCGGGCGCGGGGCGGGTGTGGCGCGGCGACCAGAGCAGGTCACTGCTGATGAACAGCCCCTGCTCACGCGTGACGGTGTTCGGCGAACCGCCCCTGCCGGGCGAGCGTGCCGCACGGCCCACCGCGGGACCGACGCTGTGGGACTGGGCCCGCGCCGTGGCCGACGGCAGCGTCCCCGCCGACCCCCAGGCGGCGGCGGAGGCCCGTTCGCTGACCCCCGCGGCCTGCACCACCCGCGCCTTCCACGGCAGTTACCTCCGCTGGGCCTTCGACCACGTACGGCGCAGCGCACCCGCACGGGTGCAGATCTTCGACCACCGCGCCACCGCCCGCGCGCTGGACGACGCCCCGAACGGCTGCCAGGCGGTCCGGATCGCCGCGGCCGACGGCCGGGAGCTGACGCTGACCGTGGACGCGGTCGTCCTCGCCCAGGGCCACGTCGACATGCTCCCCGACGCCGGCGAGGACTGGTTCGCCGGCTGGGCCCGGGCCCGGGGCCTGGTCCACGTACCCGCGTCGAATCCGGCCGACGTGAACCTTGACGGCATCGCCGCCGGCGAGCCGGTCCTGATCCGCGGCCTCGGCCTCAACTTCTTCGACTACGTGGCGATGCTGACCACGGGACGCGGCGGCCGCTACGAGCGCGCGGCGAACGGACGGCTGCGCTACCTGGCCTCCGGGCGCGAGCCCGTGCTGTTCGCGGGGTCGGGCCGCGGCGTCCCGCAGCCCTCCCTGCCGGCCTCCGAGCCGCCCTCCGCGCCGGGCGTCGACCTCGCCGCCCGGCTGCGGGAGAGCGCGGGCAGCGGCCCGATCGACTTCCGCCGCCACATCTGGCCGCTGGCCCTGCACGAGATCGGACGGCTGCGCAACGCCTCGGCGGCGCCCGTGCCGGTCGACGGCACATCCGCCTCCCAGCGCGACGTCGACGCGCTGGTCCGGCCGGCCTCGGGGCTGACCTTCCGCAGCCCCGGCGAATACCGTGAGTGGGCCGCCCGGTTGATGCGTACGGACCTGCGGCCCGAGGGCGCGCGCCCCGAAGCGGTCGGCCGCGCGCTGAGCTCGGTGCGGCGGCAGGTCCGCGACCTCGCGCGCGAGGGCCGCATCAGCGGCAGGTCCTTCCGCGACCACGTCCTGGGGACCTTCGCCTCCCTGGACAACGTGGGCGCGGAGGGCCCGCAGAGCGCCCGGCTGGAGGAGCTGTCGGCCCTGATGGACAGCGCTGCCGTCTGCCTGGTCGGCCCGCACATGCTGATCGAGGCCGACGAGGACGCCGGGCGGTTCGCCGCGTACTCACCGGCGGTGAGCGGCAGCCGGGTCGTCGCGCGCTGCCTGATCGAGGCCCACCTGCCGGCGCCCGACATCCGCCGCACCAGCGACCCGCTGCTGCGCCATCTCGCCGCTACCGGCCAGATCCGCCAGCGCTCCCTCCCGGACGGCCGGGGGGACTACGCCACCGGAGCGCTCGACGTCGACACCGCGACGGTGGCGGTCGTCCGTGCCGACGGGACGCCCCACCCGCGGCGCTTCGGCTACGGCCCGCCGACCGAACTCGTGCCCTGGGTCACCTCCCTCGACGTGTCGGGCATTGCCGGGGAGGCGTTCCGGGACGCCGATCGCATCGCCGCGGGGTGCCTGCGCCTCATGGACACGGCCGACCGCTCCCTCGACCCGGTGGCCTGCTCGGCGCGCTACTCCGTTCCGCATTCACCGTGACCAAGAAATCGAACGGCTCGCCGACTCGAAGAGCCGACCGGCCGGCAAAGGCGAGACGGCGCCGATCGGGGCCATCCAGCGGTGGCACGCGCTGTGTTGGATCTCGGATAGAGTCAGGCCCGGGCCTGCGGTGGTGCGTTGAAGGAAATACCAGCGCTCCTCGCGTCTGAACACAGCGGATTCAGTGGAGCCGGCGGAGTCATATGGACCTGGGAATTGACGGCAAAGTCTTCCTGATCACCGGTGGGACCAAGGGACTCGGCCTCGCCGCCGCCCATGCCCTCGTCGGTGAGGGCGCTCGGGTGGTGGTCTCCTCACGCAACCAGGCCGCGGTCGACGAGGCCGCGGCGGCGTTGGGCGGCCCGGAGAACGTGCTGGGCCTGGCCGCTGACAACGCGGACGCCCTGGCGGCGGAGCAGATGGTGGCCTCCGCCCTGCGCCACTTCGGCCGGTTGGACGGCGTGCTGATCAGCGTGGGCGGTCCGCCCACCGGCCCGATCACCACGATCACCGATGAGCAGTGGCGGGATTCCTTCGAGTCGGTATTCCTCGGTGCGTTGCGCCTCGCCCGTGCCGCCGCACCCGTACTCCCGTCCGACGGATCGATCGGATTCGTGCTGTCGTTGTCCGTGAAATCCCCCTGGCCGAACATAAGCGTCTCCAACGGCTTGCGCCCGGGGCTCGCTATGGCCGCCAAAACACTCGCCGACGAGCTGGGTCCACGCGGCATCAGGGTCAACGGCTTCGTTGTCGGCTCGATCGCCACCGACCGGCTCAAAAGCCTGGAGTCGGCCAACGACGATCCGGCGCGGGCCCGCGCCGAACGGACCGCCGAAATCCCGTTGCGACGCTACGGCACACCTGAGGAGTTCGGCCGCCTGGCCGCGGTCATCCTGTCGCCGGCGGCGTCCTACGTCACCGGCACCATGATCCACATCGATGGCGGCGCCCTGCGCACCCTGTGACCTACGCCCGGCGGAAGGGGTTGGGGATGCCGGGCCCCGCGAGTTCCCCGGCGCCTGTCACGGCTTCACGGCTGCCGGAGGTCAAGCGCGCGGGAGCCGCCCCAAAAGGGACGGGCGGCTCAGCGTGCCGCGATGAGACCGTCGACGAACGGCTGGACGTGGCCCAGCAGTTCGTCCTGGTGGGGTGGGGTGAAGATCTCGAAGTGGCCGCAGTTCAGGTCCCGGACGGTGAGGCGGGTGGCGAGCGAGCGCCAGCGGGCGATCTGCGCCTCGCGGTCGGGGCTCGCGCAGGCGAGCAGGAGTGTGGGGGTGTCGCCGGGCTGTCGGACGCGATGGGTTCGTGCGGCGGTGAGATGGGCGGCGGCGGTGGAGCGCAGCAGCGCCGGCTCGAAGCCCGAGGACAGCCCGCTGACGGAGTGTTCGATGCTGTCGAGTGGGTGGGAGCGCAGCAGCGCGTTGTCCGGTTCCAGTTCGGGGTGGCTGTCGATCATGACGACGGCGGGCGGCGGCGTATCCCCGGCGTTCCCCGTGGCAGCGGCCTGGGCGGCCAGTTCCCAGGCGAGGATGCCGCCCAGCGACCAGCCGGCGAGCAGGGCGGGCGGTCGGGGCAGTGCGTCGAGGAGTTCCCGGTAGGCGGCCGCCATCCGTGGGACGCTCCGCTCCGGGCGCTCGCCGGGCAGCAGGCCCGCGGCGCGGATGCCGTAGACCGTGCCGTGCCGGGCCAGTCGCCGGGCCAGGCGGAGGTACTGGCCGAGCCCGCCGCCGGCGGGGTGGATCAGCACCGTGTCCAGCGGGCCGCTGCGCCGGCCCAGGGTCATGAGCAGCCCGGGTTCTTCGCTCATCGGCCGGTCCGCTGGGTGACGGCGATGCACACCAGCACCGCGACCGCGGCGACGGCCGCGATCACCGGCGGGCGCTCGCCCAGCATCGGAACCGACCAGATCAGGGTGAGCAGCGGCTGGGAGAGCAGGATCTGGCTGGCCCGGGTGATGCCGATGGCCGCGATCCCGCGGTACCAGACCAGCGGGCCGAGGAACTGCGCCCCGGCGCCCAGCCAGATCAGGCCGATCAGCGAGCGCGCGGTGGGGTGCGGATGGTCGACGAGCAGGGCGGCCACCGAGCCGGCGGCCGTGAGCGGCAGGCAGATCACCAGGGCCCACGCGATCACCTGCCAGCCCGGCATGGCCCGGGCCAGCAGCCCGCCCTCGGTGTACGCCGCCGCGGCGACCAGCAGTGACGCGAACAGGTACAGGTCCGCCGCCGAGAACGTCCCGCCGCCCTGCTGGAACGCGAACCCGACGACCACCGCCGCCCCGGTCAGCGCGGCGGCCCAGAACACCGGCGGCGGCCTGACCCCGGTCCGCGCGGTGCCGTAGACGGCCGTGGTCAGCGGCAGGAGCCCGGCGATCACCGCGGCGTGGGTGGAGGTGGTGGTCTGTAGCGCCAGCGTGGTCAGCAGCGGGTATCCGACGATCAACCCGCCCGCCACGGTGGCCAGTCCGGCCCAGTGCGCGCGCCGGGGGAGGGGGACGCGCCGGGCCAGCAGGCAGCCGCCCGCGATCAGCGCGGCCAGCACGGCGCGCACGGTGGTCACCGTCCAGGGGCCCATGCCCTCCAGGGCCCAGGCGGTGGTCGGGAAGGTCAGCGAGAAGACCACCACCCCCGCCACGGCCGACACGCTCCCCGGCACTCTCGCTCGATCGGCGCCCTCCGCCACGTCCGCCGGTGCGGCGGCTCGCCGGGTGGTCGCGCCGGGCTCCACGTTCATGGCGGGGCCTTTCCTCATCGCGCTCATCAGGGGTTCCGCGCCAGCGCCTCGCGTAGCGCCGTACGGTCGATCTTTCCGTTGGTGTTGTAGGGGAAGGAACGACGGACGCTGACGGTCACCGGCACCATATAGGCGGGCAACCGCTCCCGTAGCCCCGCCAGCAGGGTGTCCGGGTCGAGCCGGGCGCCGGACTGCGCGGTGCAGGCGGCTGCGAGCCGCTCCTGTCCGGCGGCGCCGTCGAGTGACAGCACGACCGCCTCGTTGACGCCCGGTAGCGCGCGCAACGCCGCCTCGATCTCGCCGAGTTCGACGCGGTAGCCGCGGATCTTGATCTGGTGGTCGAGCCGGCCCAGGTGGACCAGCCCGTCCGGGCTCCGGCGCACCCGGTCCCCGGTGCGGTACCAGAGGTCGTCGGAGGGGGGATCGGCCCGTTCGACCACGGTGGTACGCCCCTGCTCCCGGCGCAGGAAGCGCCCGATGTTGTCCTGGGGGTCGAGATAGCCCGGGAAGCGCTGGACGCCTCGTACGCACAGCTCTCCCTCGTCGGCCTCGCGGCCGTCCTCGTCGACGACCAGGTGCTCCAGGCCGGGGTAGAGGGTGCCGATCGGTACGGCGCCGCCCGGCCCGGCGGCGGGCGTGCTGCCGGCGGGAGTGCCGGTGCGCGCGGCGGGAGTGCCGGCGGCGGGAGTGCCCGGTGCGGGCATCCGGAACTCGGTGCAGCTGAGGGTGAGTTCGGTGGGGCCGTAGAGGTTCTCCAGCACGCTGTGCGGCGCGGCCCGCTGCCACGCGCTCGCCTGGGCGAGGGTGAGCGTCTCGCCGCAGAACAGGCTCCAGCGCAGTGACGGCATGCTGTCCGGGGCCAGCGCCCGCAGCCGCCGGGCGAAGGAGATGACCGAGGGCACGGAGAACCAGTGGGTCAGCCGTTCGCGGGCGACGAAGCGGGCGGGTGCCAGGACGTCGTCGGGGCCCGGCACCACCAGCGTCGCGCCCGATCCCCAGGCCGCGAAGAGATCGAAGACCGAGAGGTCGAAGGTGAGCTCGAAGGTCTGCGACAGCCGTGCGCCGACGTCCAGTTGGTAGCGGTCGATGACATGGCTCAGATAGGCGTCGACGGAACGGTGCTGGATCGGGACGCCCTTGGGGGAGCCGGTCGATCCCGAGGTGAACAGGACGTAGCCGATGTCCCGCGGTCCCCGGGCGCCCGCCGGGAGGGCCGGCAACGCGCGCGCGGGCGGGAGGGAGCCGAGGTCGGGCGAGAGCAGCCGGGCGCCCAACTCGGCTGTGGCGTAGTCGGGTTGGGCGAGGACCAGATCGAGCCCGGCCGCCTTGGCGATGGCCGCGTTGCGGGCCGCCGGGAAGGCCGGGTTGAGCGGTACCACGCTCGCGCCCAGCCGCTGGACGGCCAGATAGCCCGCGTAGGCGTGCGGGGTACGGGAGGCCAGCAGCCCGATCCGCCGCAGCGGCCGGCCGGGGTCCGCCGCGTGCAGCGCTTCGGCCAACCGGCCTGCCAGGTCGCCGAGTTCGGCGTAACTCCAGGGCCGGCCGCCGACTTCCAGGGCCACCGCGGCGGGATGGCGGCGCGCGGTGTCGGCGAACCACCCGTACATGCCGCGCTGTGGGGTCATGGCTGCTGCTCCGCGGGCTCGATGGGGAACGGGGCCGGTGCGCCGTAGGCGACGCTCAGGGGGAGGGAGGTCCGGTCGCGCAGCGACACCCAGCAGTAGCGGCCCCAGCTGCCGGCCCGCGCCGCCGGGCGGACCCGGACCCGCCAGGGCCGCCCGGCGAAGCCGCTGCCCTCGGCCTTGACGCACGCCTCCTGGACCGTCCACAGCCAGGCGAACTCGGTGGTCCGGCGCTCGGCCGGCAGCCGGGCCCACTCCTCGGCGCGGCCCTGGGTGCAGCGCCGCAGCAGGGCGGGCCGGACCTCCGCCGGGACGTGCTGGACGTCGACGCCGACCGCGCGGTCCAGTGCCGCGCAGACGGCGACGGCCCCCCGGTCGTGGCTGATGCTGATGCCGATCCGGGGCCGGCCGGCCAGGGCGGGGCGGCCACCCGGCTCGTAGACGACGGGCGCGCCGGCGGCCTCCGGGTACCGCGCCCGGAGCAGGGCACGCAACAGCCCTCGGCCCGCGAGCAGTTCGGCGGCCCGCCACGGCGGAAGGCCGTCGGCCGCGGCCAGATCCTCCCGGGTCGGAGGCACGTGCGGCGCGGGCTCCTGGTGGCGGTCGAACCGCTCCTCGTCGTGGCAGGCGCCCCGCCTCTCGTGGAGGGCGACCCAGATGCCCGGGGCGGCTTCGAGCCGCAGGCCCGGCCCCGTGGCCGGCGGCGGTACGGTCATGGCGCCAGCCCGTCCAACACGGCGTCCAGACGCTCGGCGACGATGTCCAGGGTCACCTCGGTGGTGCCGCCGCCGATGCCGAAGATCGCCGCCTCGGCGCGCAGCGCCTGCGCCCCGCCCCGTGCGAAGCCGTCGGCGCCCTGCAACCGCGCGCACTCCGCGAGCACATGGTCCACCGTCGCCCCCGACGCGGCCTTGAGGAGGGCGGCCGCGGTGCCGTCCCGCTCGTCGGCGATCCGGTCCCGCAGCTGCGTCCACAGGGCGTGCAGCCCGGCGACGCGGACCGCGCACTCGGCCAGGCGCTGGCGGACGCCGGACCGCCGGCGCAGCGCGGTGTCCTCGACGATGCGGCTGCCCAGCCGCCGGTCGGTGTCGGCGATGATCCTGCGGCACAGGTCGATCGCCCAGCCCGCGGAGGCCAGCCGCTCCACCGCGATGTGCTGGGCGAAGGCCGCCATGCCGCGGCCCTGCCGCCCCACCAGGTGGTCCGTCGTCAACCGGACGTCGGAGAAGCGGAGATGGCCGACCCCGGAGCCGGCGAACAGCTCGGTGTCCGCGGGCTCGGCCGTGACCCCCGGAGCGTCCAGGGGCACCAGGACCCAGGTGAAGTTGGTGAAGTGCCGCCCGGGCGACCGGCGGGCCAGGACCAGGGCGTCGCCGGCGGTGGTCGCCGAGGTCACCCAGCGCTTGGTGCCGTCGACCACCAGACCGTCGGGACGCGTGCGGACCGTGGTGGTGAGCGCCGCCAGGTCGGAGCCCGCGCCCTCGTCCGTGGCGGCCAGGGCGACCAGCCGCTCGCCGCGCAGCGCCGCCTCCAGGCACGCGGCGGTCGTCTTCGAGCGGGAGCCCGCGGCGAGCAGCGGCACCGCCGACGCCAGGTGGACGCAGAGCGAGAGCACCGGGCCCAGCGCCCCCTCGGCGTCGGCGGCGGCCAGCAGTTCCCTGAGCACGACCGGGTCGAGCCGGCCAGGTGCGGGGTGCGGGTAGAGCCGCCGGAACTCCCCGGCGTCCGCGAACTCCTTGAGGAGCCGGTGGACGCCGGCCGGGGGAACGGCCTTTGGGGGAAGGCCGGTTGAGGGAACGGCGGTTGGGGGATCGGGGGCCGGGGGATCGGCGCCCGGGGGAACAGCGGCGGCGCGGGCGTCATGCACGTCAGGCAAAGGACACCCCCGCGTCGAGCAGGGCGAGGACGCCGTCCGCCTGGTGGAGACGGTCGTTGCTGTAGTTGAGCGGTGCGGAGCGCAGATCGCGCAACGCCTTCTCCAGGCGGGTGGGCGAGTTCCTGAGATAGCCGTGCCGCAGCCCGACGGCGTCGATCAGGTCCTCCACGGCGCGATGGCACTCCTCGGAGGCGGTCAGCTTGAGGCTGTTGATCAGCAACTGGTTGCGGGGCAGCGAGACATCGGTGCCGCCCTCGGCGGCGGCGGTGACCACGGCGGCGGTGTGGCGCAGCAGCGCGTGGACGGTGTCCAGCCGCTGCCGGGCCCGGGAGAGCCGGCTCAGCAGCAGCTCCGACTCGAGCCGGCCGTCCTTGCCGTCCTTGCCCCGGGCGGACTCCCGCAGCATCCGCAGCACCCGGGACAGCGCCCCCGCGGCCGTGCCGAGCCAGCAGGCCGACCAGCCCAGGTGCGCCAGCGGACCGAGGGTCTGGAGCACCACCGCGCGGAACTCGCCGTGCTCGCCGACGACTTGGTGCCCCGGGATGCTGCCGGTCAGCCGCAGGGCCACGCTGTGGCTGGCCCGCATCCCGAGCGGGTCCCACTCCCCGGAGGCGGTGATCTCCAGCTGGTCGCGGCGGGCGAAGACCAGGGAGACCGCGTCGGCGGAGGGCGCCTCGGGAGCGCGCATGCTGATCAGGAAGCCGTCGGCGTACGCCCCGCCGGTCACGATCGGCGCGAACCGGTCGAGTTCCAGGTGCCCGGACCGCCCTTCTTCCGCGGAGAGTTGGGCGCCCGCGGTGAGCAGATGGCCGCCCTTGCCCGGTTCCGTGGTCACCGACGCCAGGTACATCCGCCCGGCCGCGATCTGCGGCAGCAACTCCTCGGCGAGCGGCGGGGCGGCGTGGGTGACCACGCAGGCCACCTGCTGGCAGTGCATCGCGAAGATCAGAGCCGCGGACAGGTCGGTGCGGCCCAGCGCGATGCTCACGTCCAGCAGTTCGTCCAGGGTGCCGCCCAGGCCGCCGTACTCGGTGGGGACCATCAGCCCGAGCAGCCCGCCGGCCCGCAGCTCGTCGAGCACCGCGACCGGGAACTCGGCCGCCGCGTCGGTCTGCTGGGCGTACTTCTCGGCCACCGCGCGGGCCTGATCGGTCTGCCGGGCGAAGCGGCCGCCGGCCGCCGGGCGGGGACGCGCGGACTCAGACATCGGCGCCGCCCTCCTGTGCCGCGACCGCCGACCACAGCGCGCCGGCCGTGCTGAAGGTCTTCTCGACCAGCGCCTCGTCGGGCAGTTCGACGCCCAGCTCGTCCTCCAGGGCGAGCAGCAGCTCGATCGACTGCATGGAGGTCAGCCCGGCCTCCCGCAGCCGGGTGTCCGGGGTGATCGGCCGGTCGGCCAGGTGGGGGAGGAAAGGCCGGAGTATCCCGGTGAAGCGTTCGTCCATCACGGCGCGGGCACCCTTCTCGGTCGGTGTGGACGCCGGGCTCACCCGGCGCCGCCATTGAGCCGTCGCTCGACCAGCTCGCACAGGTCGACGATGCGGTGCAGTCGTTCGGGGAGGAGGTCCCCCGGGCCGAACTCGATGGCGAAGCCCTCCTCCAGGCCGTCGACGATCTCCAGCATGCGCAGGGAGTTGAAGGCGGGCAGTCCGGTCAGGTCGGCGTCGGGCGCGGGCACGTCCCGTATGCCGAGGACCCGCCCGACGATCCCGGCCACCGTCGAGGCGACCTGCTCGGGGGAAGGCGGACCACCGCCGGCCGCCCCGGCAGCACCGGCCGCCCCGATGCCGCCTGCCCCCCGGTCGCCACCGCAGAGCACTTCCCAGTCGGCGTGCAGGAGTTCGGCCGCCCGCGGCAGCAGATCGGGTGGCTCCGCCCGGCCCCGGGCGACGCGGCGGGAGGTCAAATACGTGTACTCGACCAACCCGTCCCAGCGGGCGAGGTGCTCCGCGACGTGCTGCGGGGTCCCCGCGTCCCCCTGGGCCAGATACGCCGCACGCAGCCGGCGTGACCGGGCCAGCAGCCAGGTCTCCATGGTGAACTGATCCAGCGTCAGCTTCCGGTCCGGATGCTCGGCGTAGGGACGCAGGTAGTCGTCGGCCCCGGCGGACGATATCCGTACCTCCTCCTCCGGCGGACCGAGACGAGTGGGATCGAGGGGCGTGGGGGCGAACTGGAAGGCCCGGCCCGGGCCGGCGTCCAGGACCGCGGCCAGCTCCTCCCGTTCGAGGAGCAGTCGCGTCGGGCGCGCCGCGCCCCACGGAGTGTCGTTGTGGTAGGCGTCGGTCACCGCCAGGGCGCCGTCGCCGTCGGGTTCGGCCAGGAAGCTGTGCTCGATGTGGCGCTGCCCGTGGTAGGGCACCCAGGGCAGGTGGTAGGCGTCCGCGACCACCCACGCCGTCTCCCGTAGCGATCGCGCCCAGTCGCCGTCGGCGCCGGGCCACTTCTGGGCGAGGGCGAGGCCGAGGAGGTCCGCGGCGTCGGCCAACGCCTCGTCCAGGGAGGGCTCGACGGTGGGCAGGCCGTGCGGACCGGGGCGGGTGCGCAGGCGCAGCGCGGCGCCCAGCCGCAGGTGGGTCCCGGCGCCGTGGTACCGGTCGGCCAGCACCGCGAGGTTGCTCTGGAAGCAGTCCAGCAGTTCGGCTCGGATCTCCGGGGCCGCGGTCACAGCGACTCCTCCGCCGTGTCGTCGGCGTCGAAGGGGAACCGGTCGGCGAAGGCGGGCTTGAGGTCGGCGAGCCAGATCGCCGCGGGGTCGTACGCGGCGTAGAACGGCCGGCCGACCAGGGCCGGATCGCGGGCCTGGATCATGTGCAGGGCGAAGACCTTCTGGCCGAGGAGATCGACCACCCCGTCCACGCAGACCTTGCCCGCGGTGGCCGACATGGACGGCCCCCGTACGGTCCGGGCGAGGCCGGAGACCGAGGCGTAGGCGTCCCGGAAGATGTCGTAGGCCCGGGCCAGCGGCACCGCGAAGTAGTCCACCGGACCGGTGTCCCGCTCCACGAACATGTAGTACGGAATCATCCCGAGCCGCACCTGGGCGCGCCACATCGACTCCCACACCCGCGGGTCGTCGTTGATCGAGCGGATCAGCGGCGCCTGGGTGCGGATCACCGCCCCCGTGCCGCGCAACCGGGCCACCGCCTGCGCCACCACCGGCGGTTCCAGCTCGCGCGGGTGGGAGAAGTGGGCCATCAGCGCCAGGTTCTTGCCGGCCGCCACGACCTCCTCGAACAGCCGCAGCAGATCCTCGGCGTCCGGATCGGTGAGGAACTTCCGCGGCCAGAACGACAGCGCCTTGGTGCCCAGCCGGATGGACTCGATCTGGTCCAGCGCGAGCAGCGGCTCGACGTAGCGCCTCAGCACCGCCGCGCTGGGGATCATCGAATCGCCGCCGGTGAAGAGCACGTTGGTGATGTCCGGGTGCGCGCGCAGGTAGTCCACCAGGACCAGTTCGTCGCTGTCGGCCGCCATCCGCAGCTCCGGCTCGCCGACGAACTGCGCCCAGCGGAAGCAGTAGGTGCAGTAGGCATGGCAGGTCTGGCCCTGGCGGGGGAAGAACAGCAGCGTCTCGCGGTACTTGTGCTGGATTCCGGCCAGTTGCCGACCGTCCACCACCGGGTGGTTGAGCTCCAACTGGCCGGCGGGGTGGGGGTTCAGCCGCATCCGCACCTGGTGGGCGATCGTCTGGATCTGCCGGCGTGGTGCCCCGCTGCGCAGCAGGTCCGCGATCCTGGCCACGTCCTCGGCCGGCAGCATGTCCTCCTGCGGGAAGACCAGGCGGTAGATCGGGTCGTCGGGGGCCGCGGACCAGTCGATCAGCTCGTCCACGACATGGCTGTTGGCCCGGAAGGGCAACACCTCGGCCACCGCCCGCACGCCCAGGCGCTGGTCGGGGCTCAGGCCGGCGCGGGCGGTCAGGTCGTCCAGGTGTCTGGAGGTGACGGCATGGAACCGGGGCGGGCTGTCCGTGGTCGGCGGAACGCTTGCGTTGCTCGGGGGCACCGTGCGGTCATTCCTTCCGGTCGGGGGCGGCTCAGCCGCAGAGCTTGCCGAACCCCTCTTCGATCGCGGCCAGGAGCCGCGAGACATGGGGCAGTACGAGCGGATCGGGGCTGTGCAGGGCCGCGGACTGCTCCTCGGGGGTCTCGCCGTAGAGCATGCTGGTGGCCGCCCGGAAGCGGAGCGCTCCCGGTTCGTCGCCGTGGTGGTGGCCGCCGAGGACGGCGATGCCGTGCGCGTCGAGCAGGCGGTCCTGCAGGGTGGCGGAGTCGGTGACGCCCCGGGCGGCCAGGGCCTCCCGGCGCGGTTCGAAGTCCGGGTAGACGTAGAAGCCGGCGTCGGGTCTGCGGCACTCGGCGCCGGCCGCGCGGACGATCCGGTGGACGGCACCGGCCAGCGCTCCGTGCAGCCGGGCGGCCTCGGCCAGGTGGGCGCGCAGTTCGGGGGGTTCGGCGAACGCGTAGGCGGCCACCTCCTGCATCGGACCGGCCAGGGTGGACCAGACCTCGCTGGCGAAGGAGGCCACCGCGTCGCGCAGCGCCGTCCCCCAGGTGCTCTCGGGGAACCGGGCCGCGCCGATCCGCCAGCCGCCCAGGGCCAGGTTCTTGCTCAGCCCGGTGGTCACCACCGTGCGCTCCGGAGCGACCTCGGCCGGGCTGAGGAAGGGCTGCCGCGGATCGTGCAGGAGGTCGCGGTAGATCTCGTCCGAGACGATCAGCAGGTCCTCCTCCCGGGCGATCGCGCACAGTTCGCGGACCAGCGCGGCGGGCGCCGCCGTCCCGGTGGGGTTGTCCGGCAGTGCCAGCACCAGGATGCGCGGGTCCCGGCCGTCCTCCCGCGCCCGCGCGATGGTCCGCGTCAGGGCCGACGGTTCCGGCACCCCGCCGCAGCCGGCGGGGATCGGCACCTGGAAGACCGCCTTCCCGGCCAGCAGCGCCTGCGGGGGATACGTGTTCCAGCAGGGGCGCGGCAGCAGGGTGTCGCCCCGGACGGTCATCTGCACCGCCGCGAGCAGGGGCTTGCTGCCGGGAGCGAGCACCACCTGGTCCGGTTCGGTCGGCACGCGGCGGCGGGTGAAGTACCCGGCCACGGCCCGCCGGGCCGCGAGGTCGCCGCGGACCGGGCCGTAGGCGTTGCGGCCCGCGCCCGCGGCCAGCCGCTCGACCAGCGGCGGGAACACCGGCAGCCGCGACTCGCCGAATCCCAGGTGCACCACGGTGTCGCCGCGCCGCCGGCGCTCCCGGACCTGCTCGTCCAGCGCCAGGTTGGGCGATATCCCGCGCGCGCCGGTCAGTTCGATCCGCGTCACACCGTCCGCTCCTTCCCGGGCAGCGCCAGTGCCAGCAACCGGGCCCGGTCGACCTTGCCGTTGGGGTTGAGCGGCAGGCGGTCGATGGCTCTCAGCTCGTCGGGGACCATGTAGTCGGGCAGTTCCTTCCCGCAGAACTCCCGTAGCTGATCGGGGTCCCAGCCGGCGGCGGGCTCCGGTACGACGAAGGCGGTCAGCACGGGATCGGCCGCGTCCCCGGCGCGCGGCACCACCAGCACGGCGGCGGCCTCCACCGAGGGGAACGCGCGCAGCCGGTGCTCCACCGCCCCCAGCTCCACGCGGTTGCCACGGATCTTCACCATCGAGTCGGCCCGGCCGTGGAAGTACAGTTCGCCGTCGGCTCCGCGGGAGGCGAGATCACCCGAGCGGTAGACGAGCTGGCCGGACCGCGGTTCGAGCGGATCGGCCACCAGGACGGCGCGGGTGGCCGCCGGGTCGTTCCAGTAGCCGGTGAACAGCGCGGGACTGCGCAGGTGGATCTCACCGACGGCCCCCGGCTCGTCCACCGGCCGGCCCTCGCCGTCGATCAGCAGGATCTCGGCTCCCGCGTGCGGCCGACCGATGGAGATGTCCGCCTGGTCCGCCGGGAGCGGGTCGGGGAGGTCGGCGAACGTGCAGGCGATGGACTCGGTGCTGCCGAAGCAGTTGACGATCCGCACCCCGGGCAACTCGCGGCGCAGCAGCCGCAGATCCTCCAGCGGGAAGCGCTCGCCGGAGAAGAGGATGCCCCGCACCGCGCCGAGTTCGGACAGCCGCGCCGGCTCGTGCCGCAGCAGCGGCCGCCAGATCGAGGGGACGCCGTTGACCTGGGTGGCCCCGGCCTCGCGCAGGAAGCGGGCGAAGCGCCGCGGCCAGCGCAGCAGGCCGCGCGGTACCGGCACCAGCGTGGCCCCGTTGCCCAGCGCGAGCCCGGCGTCCAGCAGGGAGAAGTCGAACTGGAAGGGCGAGGTGCTGGCGACCCGGTCCTCGGCGGTGACGATGTCGTGCCGCAACATCCCCCGGCAGAAGGCCAGATACCCGCGGTGGCTCATCACCACGCCCTTGGGGGTGCCGGTGGAGCCGGAGGTGAAGACGACGTAGGCGGGGTCGGTGGAGACGGCGCCGGTGCGGTGGTGGGCGCGCCGGGCCGGCGCGCGCTCGATGACCAGCCCCTCCGGGCCGAAGCGGCCGCTGCCGGTGGACGCCGGCAGGCCCGCCGGTTCCTCGCCGCCGGACCGCAGGTACAGCGCCGGTCCGGTCATGCCGACGATCGTCAGTCGGCGGCCCACGGGCGACTGCGGGCTCAGCGGGAGAAAGGTCGCGCCGAGTGCGGAACACGCCATCAGCAACGTGAGGACGGCGGCACTGCTGTCGGACTCCAGCGCCACGCGGTCGCCGACTCCGATTCCGAGGCCGGCGAGTTCTTCGGTCCTGGCGGCGGTGCGTGCCGCCAACTCCCGATAGGTGACCGTGTGAAGGCCCCCGTCGGGGGCGCTTTCGATCACCGCCGGTCTGGTGGGGAGGGTATCGCTCGCACCGAGCAGGAACTCGTGCAGGAGCTCAGGGGCTTGGCGATGCCACGGGGAAAACGAACCTGTGGTGGCCATGTTCTCCTCCGAGAAAATCGGCGGGGCGGCCTGGGCACAGGGGACAGTACTACGGAAGCCATGTGCGTGAACCCATGAGTCCCAGCCCCGCTGCCGTATCCGCCACGGCGGCTCCGGCGCACGTCAGCGCAGTGCGGGCGCTGGACGGGGGCGCTTTCGGGTGGCCGATTCCCGGACCTGGGCATCGTTGTCATCCGCTGGTCGCGAGGGGGTTCGCCCGGCGTTTCGCTTTCTTCCGCGCCGCGGGACGCCGAGGTGGCCGATTCTGTGCCGTGGCGAATTTCGGCCTTCTTTTATTTCCGGCCAATCGGGACTCGCGGCGGCGCCCGGAGCGAAGTGGAGAAGATCTGCCGAGGGTGGCGGAGTGAGAGGGTGAGGAAAATGTGAACGCCCGCCGCTGGTAGCAGACATTCGTGAAGAGAACATTGCACGAGAATGACGAAGACCGCGCAAGTCCATGGCGTCCCGGCCGTTTTGGAGGTCCACTCCCTTGGTGGACGCCGAAGTGCGGCGGCCGGAATCCCGCGATGCCGGCGCCCTTCGGAACTGTTTCCCGCGCGCGTCTTCCACTCGGCCGCCCCCGTGTACCGGGAGGACCGACCCGGCGCTCCCGGCCTGCTCCTGACCGCTGCCGTACTCCGGACGACCCGCTACCTGGACGCCGCCGTCGACCGGCCCCAGGCCCCGCCGGCCGCTGCCACGTCCGCGCCATGGTTCCGGACGGCGGATCGGGGTCCGTCCAGCCGACGGAGCAGCGCGGGGCGACGACTCCAGCGGTGCACGGTCGCTACGGTCGCTGAAGCGCTGCCAGCTCCGTTCGTGCGCGGGCCGCGCCCGCCGGGTACGGCATGGCATCGGCGAGGGCGACGGCCCGGCGCAGTTCCGCCGCCGCGTCAGCGGGGCGCCCGGCCGCGAGCAGGGCGCGCCCCAGCACCCACAGGCCGTCGACCTCGGCCGGGCGGTCGGGGAGTTCGCCGGCGCGCCGTACTCCCTTCGCGGCGGCGGCCAGCGCGTCGTCCACCGCCCCGGTCTCCAAGCGGGCCCATCCGACGAGCGGGCTGACACGCTCGGCCGCGTCCCCTTCGGTGTACGGGCCGAGCAGCACCGCCGCCCGCGCCGGGTCGCCGGCGGCAAGCGCCGCCTCCGCGCGCAGGACGACGGTCCGCAGTCCCGCCTGCGCGTCGCCGCTGGCCGCGGCGGCCTCCGCGGCCTCGGCCAGGTACTGCTCGGCCTGTTCCGTGCGGCCCGTGCGGAGGTGCACCTCGCCGAGGTTGAGCATGGCGTAGGCGAGCGACCAGGACGTACCGACGGAGCGGGCCTGGGCGACGGCCTCTTGCGCGTGTTCGGCCGCCGCGTCGGGGTCACCGGTCAGCAGGCGCAGGTTGGCGAGGTTCGCCAACTGGAAGGCGAGCCGGGAGGGGTCACCGATCCGCTCGGCCAGCGTGACCGCGCGGGCACGGTGCACCAGCGCGCCGGTGAGGTCTCCGTCGCGCCGGCACGCCTCGGACAGGTTGCCCAGCACCGTGGCCAGCAGCACGGCGTCACCGAGGGGTTCGGCCTGCGTGGCGGCCTCCTGGAGGCTGCGCCGACCGTCCGCCGCCTGTCCGACGGCGAGTTGAGCCACCGACCGGCAGACCAGCCCGTCGATCACTGTACGGGGCCCGGCTGGATGGCCGGTTGCGATCAGTTCCCGGCCCAGGGCGACCGCGGTGTCGCCGGCGGCCAACTGCTCCGGATACCGGCCGAGCGGGAAGTAGAGCCGGCCCAGGACCAGTTGGCGGGCCGCGCGCACCGCGGCAGAGGCCGTCGAGTCGTTCACCGCCAGCAGCGCGGCCAGCCCCAGGGCCGGGGTGCCGGCTCCCGCGTGCAGGTGGCCGCCCTCGGTGATGGTGCGCACCAGCCCTTCGGTGTCGTCCGCGTCGCGGTACCAGCCCTCGGCCGCGGCCAGCGCCGCCGCGGAGTCGGCCCACCGGGCGGCGGTGCGCAGCACCGCGGCCCGGGCCACCCGGGCCGCCGCTGCTCCTGAAGGGTCGCCGGACTGGTCGAGGCGCTCGGCGAGGCGCCCGTAGTACTGCTCGGCGGCGTCGTTCGCGTAGAGCGCGGCCGCCCGATCGCCGGCCCTGCGCAGGTGGTCGGCGGCCCGGGGGTGCTCGGCTCGGTCGAAGTGCCGGGCAAGGGCGTCCACGTCCCGCGGGCGGGTGCGCTCCAGGGCGAGGGCCAGGGCGCGGTGCAACCGGAGCCGCTGGGCCGCCGAGAGCCGCTGGTACAGGGCCCTGCGGACCAGCGGGTGGCGGAAGGCGTAGCCGGCGGCGGTGCCGACCGGGCGGTCCTCCACGAGGCGGGTGGTGACAGCGCGGTCCAACGCGGTCAGCAGTACCTCCTCGGTCAGCGGAGGTACGAGG
Source organism: Streptomyces sp. NPDC087270 (assembly GCF_044744625.1). Lineage (NCBI taxonomy): Bacteria > Bacillati > Actinomycetota > Actinomycetes > Kitasatosporales > Streptomycetaceae > Streptomyces > Streptomyces sp. NPDC087270. Next base: position 332,089 of record NZ_JBIUYR010000005.1, on the reverse strand, counting down.
AGCGCGGCACTGGCGCGGAGTTCGGCCAGCGGGCCGTGGCCGCCAAGCGCGGCGAGCAGTTCCAGCACCCGGCGGACGTCGACCGAGATCCGGTCGACCCGGGCGACCACGAGTTCACGCAGGCCGCTGGGCACCTGGTGGGTGGAACCGCCCGCCGATCCCGACGGCTCCGCCGCCCAGGCGCCGATCAGCTCGTGGGCGAAGAGCGGGTTGCCGAGCGAGGCCCGGAAGACCCGCTCGACCAGGTCCGGCCCGGCCCCGGGTGCTGCCGCGCCGAGCAGCGCGGTCGCGTACCCGTCGCAGTCGGCGCGGCTGAGCCTCATCAGTTCCAGCTGGCGCAGCGTGCCCGCGGCGGTGGTGGCCCGGACGAACCGCTCCAGGTCGCCGCCCGCCTCGGGCTCCTGGTAGGTGCCGAGGAAGCGCACCGGGCGCCCCGCGGTCCGGCGCAGCAGATGGGCCACGAGCTCCAGCGAGGGCCCGTCCGCGGTGTGCAGGTCGTCGAGGACGACCAGCACCGGGCGGTTCGCGGCCAGGTCGGTGAGGAGCGCCGCCGTGTCGGCGCGCAGCCTGTCCCTGCGCTCCTGCGGGGTGCCGACGTGCGGGTCGTCGGGGCCCCGGGTCAGCGGGGGGACACCGCCGCCGAAGCCCGGCAGCAGTTCCGCCAGGTCGGGGTACTGCACGGCGAGGGCTTCGCGGACGCGCGGCGGGCATCCGGTCACGAAGTCGTCGAGCGCGGCGGCCACCGTGCGGTACGGCTCGTCGCGCGCGCCCTCCTCGCCGGCCGCCCACAGCACGACCGCGCCCTTCGCGGCGGCGGCCCTGGCCGCCTCGGCGACCAGCCTGGTCTTGCCGACGCCGGCCTCGCCACTGACCAGGGTGAGTCGCCCGACCGTGCCCGCGGGGTCGGCGGTGAGCAGCCGCAGCGCGCGGACCCTCCCGAACAGCGGGGTCGGCGGCGGCGATTCCAGGGCGGACGGCAGGGCGGCGGCAAGCCCCTGGAAGACGCTGTCCTGCGGTGCGGAGACCGCCTCCTGGAAGAGTGCGCGGGTCGAGACGTCGGGGTCGACGCCCAGTTCGGCGCGCAACGCGGTGCGGCAGGCGTGGTACTGGCGGATGGCCTCGCGGCGCCGCCCGAGGTCGAGGTGGAGCCGGATGAGCCGGCGGTGCAGCCCTTCGTCCAGGGGGTCGGCGGCCAGGGCCGCCGCCAGCGGCTCGACCCCGCGGGCCGGCTCCCCGCCGTCGCGGAAGAGGTCGGCCAGCGCGGTCGCGAGCCGGCGCAGCAGCTCCTGCTGGTCCCTGCGGGCCGGGGCCGTCCAGGGGGTGTCGCGGTCTTCGGGCAGCAACGGCCGGTCGAGCGCGGCCAGCGCGGCGGCCAGGGCCGTCGTGGTGGGCGGCCCGGCGAGGGCCGCGTTGGCCGCCGCACGGACCTCGTGCAGGTCGACCCGGGTCCGTTCCGGGACCAGCTGGACCATGCCGTCCTGGACGACGAGGTAGGAGGAGGCGGCGCGGGGCGGCAGGCCCGGTTCGAGGGCACGGCGGGCGGCGTGCAGGGCGACGCGCAGGCTGACCTGGGCGGCCTGCCGGCCGGCGCTCGGCCACAGCAGGCGCTGCACCCGATCGCGGTGCAGTGACGTTCCTTCACTCAGGGCCAGCAGCTTGACCAGGTGCCGGGCGCTGGAGCGGGTCCAGCGCTCCTCGTCCACGACGACCGCCGTCGCGTCGCCTCCCGCCTCCGCCAACTCGGCGCGAAAGCCGCCCAGGAGGTGGAGCCGCAGGTCGTGGTCCATGGTTGGGCACTGTAATGAGTTTCACCGGCGGTGTCTCGTGCCGGCCGAGGCGCCGGGTGCGGCGGGACGTTCCCGCCGCACCCGGCCACCCGCGGTCTCAGCCGCAGGAGTTGACGGGCTTGAGGGCGAAGTCCGCGGTTTTCACACCTCCCGCGGTGATCTTCACCTTCGCCGTCTGGGGCTGCCGCCCGCCGGCGGTCGCGATGACGGTGAGCGGGTTGTTCTTCCGGTCCGCCCACAGTGCGTAGCGGCCGTCGGCACCGGTGGTCAGCGTCCAACTGCCGGCCGCCCCGTCGATCTGCACCAGTGCGCCGGGCAGCGGGGTCGTGGTGCCGTCGCACTGCGCGGTCGACACCAGTCCGGTGACCTCGCCCCAGCTCTTGGGCGGGGTCACGTCCATGGTCACGTCGACCGGGCCGACGGTGTACGGGGTGTTCTGGCGGAGTGTCAACTGTGCTCCGTAGGTGCCCGGTTGGCTCACCACAGCGGAGTTGACCGTGACGGCGATCTTCACCGACGCGCCCGGCGCGAGGTTCGCGCTCGCGGGTGTCTCGCCGAGCCAGTCGACGTCCGCCGACCCGCACTGGTCCCAGCCCGGCAGGACCTCCGCGACCGGCGCGATCTGGGACGGCCCCACCGAGCCGCCGACCTTGTAGAAGCCGCAGGCCGCCCCGCCGCGGTAGGTGGCCGCGTTCGAGTTGGGCAGCGGCGTCCAGGTGCGGGTCTGCGGGTCGAGAGCGAAGCCCTGGTTGGTCAGGACGGTGCTGCCCGAGGTGACACCCCCGGAGACGACCAGCCGGTCGTCAGCGGTGCCGTAGGCGCTGCCCCACAGGTCGATCGGCAGGTCGGGCAGCGGGGTCCAGGAGTCGGAGCCCGGTTCGTACACCCAGCCCTTGGTGGTGCTGACGCTGCTCAGGTCCAGGCCCCCCGCGCAGTAGACCGCGCCGTCCAGACCGCCGCAGGACAGCCACGAGGTGGGGGCGGGGTAGGACGCCGCCACGGACCAGGTGTTCGAGACCGGGTCGTAGACCTGCACATCGGTGTGGCCGCAGTTGCTCTGGTCGCAGCCGCCGACCACGTACAGCTTTCCGTCCAGCACAGCGGCGCCGGCGGCCGCGTACGGGTGCGGCATCGCGGCTTTCTGCGACCAGGTGTCGGTCACCGGGTCGTACGCCTGGAGATTGGTGATCGGCCGGCCGGTGCTGTCCCAGCCGCCTGCCGCGTAGAGCGTGCCGCCGATGAAGCCGCCGACCGGGCGCTCGCTCGGGACGGGCAGGTCGGCGATCGATGACCAGGTGGCGGTGGCCGGGTCGTAGGCGTAGCCGTCCGGCACCGCGTCCACGCCCCGGGTGCCGCCGACGGAGTAGATCACGCCGTTGAGGGAGGCGGCCAGGTTGTCCTGGACCGCCCTGGGCAGGTCGGGAAGGGTCTGCCAGGGCGCGGCGGACGGCGAGGCGGTCCTCGGGGTGGCGGCCGGGCCCGCCGCGCGCCGGGCGAGCGGTGTCCCGGCGTAGTGGCCCTTGATCCGCTGGGTCGCGGGTCCGGCCGGGGCGGTGGTCGAGGCGGGGCTGCTGACCGTACCGGTGAGCGAGGTGAAGGTGCCGTCCCGCTCGCCGAGTTGCACGCTCGCCGGGGCGGTCCCGGTGTTGGTGATGGTGAACGTGCCGGTGCCGGCCTTGCCCAGGGCGACGCTCCGCGTCACCGGGCCGCCAACGGTGAGCCGGCCCGCCGCCAGCGCGGTGCCGGCCCTGACCACGGCGTCGGCCTTGACGGTCACCGGGACCGATGCCGTCGTGTAGCCGGCGGCGGCGACCTTCAGTGCGTGCTTGCCGGTCAGCGAGGAGAACATCTGGTAGAAGCCGTCGCCGAGCGCGGTGTCCGCGCCGGTCGGCGCGGTCGTGGCGGAGTCCAGCGGCTGGTCGGCGCTGGTGATCTTCGCGCCGTCCACGGCCTTGCCGGTGTTGCTGTCGGTGACCCGGCCGATGACCAGGCCGCCCGCGACCGGCGCGCACGCCCGGGTGCCCAGGTAGGCGTCGTCCACCTGCCACCACCGGTCGTAGTCGTAGGAGTTGGCGTAGCGGAACCGGATCTGGGCCTTGGGCTGGTGGGCGGCCTGCGGCAGCGGAACGGTCTCCATCTGGCCGCCGACGTGGCTCTGGTGCCAGACGGTGTTCCAGGTGGTGCCGCCGTCCAGGCTCAGGTCCACGTAGGCGGAGCCCCCGTAGGCCTCGTTGTAGTCGGAGCGGAAGCCGAGCACCGGAGCGTCCTGGCCGCTGAGGTCGGTGGACGGGCTGGTCAGCGTGGTGGTCAGGGACAGGCCGAGGCCCGCGTACTGGCCGTCGACGATGGCGAAGCCGCCCCGGCCGCCGGTCTGGTTGCCGCGGGTGGCGGGGTCGTCGAAGGTCCAGCCGGCGACGCTGGTCCGCGGTGTGTCCACGGTCCAGCCGGTGGGTGTCGAGCCGGTGTCGAAGGTCTGGCTCAACCCGGTGTAGGCGGCGGCGTAGCCGGGGGCGACACATGCCGTCGCGTCCACGGCGAGCGCGGTGTCGTGGACGGTGTCCGCGGTGCCGACGGTCACGGTGTCGTCCGCCGCGGTGTAGCCGGCCGCGACCGCGCTCACGTGCAGCGTGTAGTCCGAGCCCTGCGGCAGCCGCACGCTGTACGCGCCGGTCTTCGGGTCGGTGTACACCGGTGCGCCCGGGCGGCCCCCGACGGCCACCGTGGCGTAGAGCGGCCAGCCGTGCCCGCTGCCGTCGGTGACCTTGCCGCTGAGCGTGGCCATCGGCTCCGACGTCAGGGCGACGTCCTCGGCGGTGGTACCGCCGTCGGTGACGGACACCCCGTCCAGGGTGCGAGCGGCGTATCCGTAGGCGGTCACCTTCAGGTCGTACCGGCCCACCGGCAGGCCGAGCCGGTACGTGCCGTCCTTCCCCGTGGAGACCGTGCCCGCGGACGTGGCGACCGTCGCTCCCGGCACCGGCTTGCCGGTTGCCGCGTCGGTCACCGTGCCGGTGATCTCGCCGTGCGCGCCGGGAATCCCGAAGGCGGCCGTGCCGTGCGGGGTGCCGAGGCCGGTCGGCCCGTCGTAACCGGTGCCCGCGGTGCACAGGTAGCTGCCGCAGCCTCCGTTGCTGCCGTCGACCACGTCGTTCAGGCCGCTGCGGTCGGCGTACGGGTAGGCGGCCGGGTGGTCGCCCGTGGCCGGGGTGCCGGCCAGCGCGTACACGGCGGCGATGATCGGCGCGGCGGCGCTGGTGCCGCCGTAGACCGCCCAGCCGGCGCCGGCCCAGGTGTTGTAGACGGCGACACCGGTCGCCGGGTCCGCGACCGCGGACACGTCGGCGATGGTGCGCTGCGCGCAACCGGTGTCGGACTGGTAGGAGGGCTTGGGAGCGTAGGCCGCGCAGCCGCTGCCGGCGCCGTTCCACGCGCTCTCGCGCCAGCCCCGCGGGTCGCTCGCGTCCTTGACCAGCGAGGTACCGCCGACCGCGGTCACCTGGGAGGCAGCGGCGGGGAATTCGTTGCCGTATCCGTTGTCGCCGGAGCTGACGGTGACCGCAACTCCCGGGTGGTCGTAGTACTTCGCGGCGTCCGCGGCCTCACCGGCGTACTCCGCGCCGCCGTAGCTGTTGGAGACGTAGTCGGCGCCCAACGCCACCGCCTCGTTCACCGCGCTGCCCAGGTTCTCGGTGGTCGGCGAGTCCGCCTCCATCAGCAGGATATGGCACTGCGGGCAGGCCGCACTGACCATGTCCACGTCCAGCGAGATCTCGCCGGCCCAACCGCTGTCGCTGACCGGGTAGGTGACGCCGCCGCGCTGGTCGGACTTGCGGAAGCAGCCGTTGGCGGTGGTGCAGGGCGGCAGGCCGTACTGGCTGCGGTAGACAGCCAGGTCCGCTTCGGCGTTGGGGTCGTCGTAGGCGTCGACGACCGCGACCGTGGCCCCCGCGCCGGTGTCGGTGGGCAGGTCGTAGGCACTGTCGATGTCGTTGGGCGACAGGCCCGAGGGGGCGGTGTCCGTACCGGCGGCGTTGGGCCGCTGAACGCCGCGCAGCGGCGCGACGTCGTCGCGCACCACGGCCAGACAGGCCATCTGGCGCGGCTTGGTGGGCTTGGCGCACAGCTCGTGCGTGGGGTGGGCGGCAGGAGCCGAGGCCGGGGCGGCGGTCGGGGCAGCGGTCGGGGCAGCGGTCGGGGCAGCCGAAGCGACGGCCGGGGTGGCCACGGCGAGCCCCGCGGCTATCGCCAGTGCCACGAGGGGCGGCAGCAGTCTGCGGGCGAAGCCGCGCCACTGCGGCTGACGGCCGGCCCGCGGCGGGTCGGCCGACTTTCGACGGAACATGCGGTGTCTCCCTGCTGATGGCGGAGTGGGCTTACTCATGGGGGCCGCGGGACAGGGCCTGTCCCGCGGAACCGGGTTCCGGGTGCGCGCCGATCCGGATGACGAAGCGGGCGACGGCGTCGCCGTCGTGAGTGCGGGTCAGCCGGTCACCGTTGCGGGCGCACCAGGCCGGGACGGCACAAACGGCCTCGGGGTGGGAGGTCGAGACCTCGAGCAGCGCGCCCGGTGGGAGCGCCGCGCGGCGCCGCTCCAGAGCGGCGCGCAGTCGGGACCACGGCTCCTCACCGCCGTCCACCACGGCGAGCGGCTGGTCGGCGCCGCCGGGTGGGTCGGCGGGAGCGGAAGTCGGGTCGGGTGGACAGGGATCGGGCACTGAGCGGTCCTCGGACGTGGGGTACCAGGGCTCACCGAAGGTACGGTCGAAGGGCGTTACTCGTGTGTTACTGCGCTCGGCCGCACCTCACCGGATGACGGGCGGCCGGTCCGATGCCTGCGTGTGGCGCGGCTTGACGTCACTCCCGGGTCCCTCCACGAGGGTTCTCGCTCTCGTCGCTCTCGTCGCTCTCGTCGCACCGGAAGCGAGGTCGCCGAGGTCGCCGAGGTCGCCCGGCTCCTGGGCATCGGCGACCGGGCGATCCATGCCCGGCGACGCCGGCGCCTCATCGACACGGGGCAGTCGCCCGGCACGCTGCTGGTTCTCTCGGAACGTCCACCTGTCCGACGCCTGCGCCCGGTCGGGCCGTTGCACGCCACGGGCGTCGAGGTTCTCCCCGGTACCGGCGCACCCCACCTCGGTGTCCCCACCTCGGTGTCCCGGGCCTCGCTCACGGCGCCGGCCCGCACGACGAGCCGCGCCCGCTCGGGCCGGCGCTCTGGAGTCCGGTCGGGGCGCTCAGCGCGGCGGCGCGGCGTACCGCCGACCGGTCCGGCCCCACCGACCGGTCCGGCCTTACCGACCGCGGGCGAATCGAGCCTGGCGCCGCGGCTGACCTGGTACTCGTGGAGGGTGACCCGACCTCGCGGCTCTCCTCGACACCGAACACCCGCGCGGTGGGGCGTCGGGGGCGTTGGGGGCACCGGGGGCAGCAAGGGCAGCGGGGGCGTCGGGGGCACCGCCTGGCACCGGCCGAGGTGACGGGGCGTCAGGAAGCCTGAACGCCCGTGCGGCGGCCCTCACCCTCGCACGCGCGCGCGTGCCCGCCCCGAGATGTTCCTCGGGGCGGGCACGCGTGGGGCCGCGGGTTCGGTCACCGCGAACGCGGTGACGCTTCGTCTACCAGCGGTACCAGCGCCCGCGGTTGCCGCCCGATCCGGTCGAGCGCAGGAGGAATCCCAGCGCCCAAAGGACCAGCACCACGATGCCGATCCACAGCAGCAGTTTCACCGCGAAACCCGCACCGATGAGAATCAGTGCCAGCAGGAGAACAATGAGCAACGGTGCCATGATGGTGAACCTCCGAGAATTGGTGTGCCCGGGAGTCGCCGGCCGATTCAGGGGATTCCTGTGACAACTCAGGCGAGGCAGTACCCGTGGTGCGGACAAGTGGTACGCCGACGCCCGCGCTACCGGGCGGTCGGGAAATGCGATGAGCCCCTGAGGCGGGAACCTCGGTTCCCGGCGTCCCCGGGACGTCGACGACGCGGGGGGTGTGCCGGACCGGTCAGGCGCGCGGACACGGGCGGAGCCGGGTGTCAGGGCGCGGGCCGGACCCGCCGGGGTGCGCCGGTCAGGCGCGTCGGCCGTTGGTGACGGCCCGGTGGATCGCGAGCAGGATCATCGATCCGGCGATCGCCGCGATCCAGGTGGACAGGTGGAAGAACCCGTTGATGGAGTGCACGTGGAAGATGACCTTCCCGAGCCATCCGCCGAGCAGTCCACCGAGAATTCCGATGACCATCGTGATGATGATGCCGCCCGGGTCGCGGCCCGGCATGAGCGCCTTGGCGATGGCGCCCGCCAGCAGTCCGATGATGATCCAGGCAACAATACCCATGACGCGCTCTTTCTCCGTTTCCGACGATCCCTGACAGCGACCGTCTTTACCGGCGCTGGACTTTCAAACACCCGTTCCCCGCGAAGCATCGGATGATCGGCCCGGGGTATCGTCCCGAGCACCGTGCGAAGAGACCGCGACAAGTGGGGGAGGCAGGTATGGCGGGGCAGGGCGCGGAGGTGTCCGCCTGGGCCGCAGGCGGCGGGGTGTGGATGGTGAGGATCGCGGGCGATCTGGACGAGTCCCGCACGGCGGCGATGTCGGACGCGCTACGGCGGGGCCTGGACACCGGTGGACGGCGCACCGTGGTGGACGCCTCGGACGTGGCGTTCGCGGACTCCTCGGTGCTGCACACACTCCTCCAGGCCAGAGCCGCATACGTCGCCACGGAGGTCGAGTTGGTGATCGCGGGGCCCAGCCTGGCGGTACGCCGGCTGCTCGACGTGACCAACACGGCCTCGGCGTTCGTCCTGGCGGACAGCCTGCGGGAGGCGATGACGTATTGACGGCGCGCGCTCGGTGACGGCGGGGAACCCGGTGGCGTGCCGTTGCGCGCACCGGGTAGACAGGCCCCCAGTGAGCGGGGAAGCAGCAGGTGATCAGCACGGCGCGGGTACGGGCATCGGGTCCGGCGGCGCCGCGGGATCGCCGAGCGCGCTTCCCCGGTCCAGCGCGGACGCGCGGGCGGCGGTCCTCGCTCTGCTGGAGCGGCGCTTCTGCGCTCCGGCGGCCGACTGGAGGGAGACCGTGGTGGTGGCGGATGTGCTGCTGGTCACGTCGGAGCTGGTCACGAACGCCAACCGGCACGGCGGCGGCCTGACCCGGTTCTCCGCGGAGATCGACGGGGACGCGCTGCGGTTGTACGTCGGAGACGCCAGCCCCGAGCCCCCGGTCAGCCCGTCCGGACCGGACGCGGCCGAGGACATGCCGAGGATCGGCGGGTACGGCTGGCAGATGGTCTGCCGGCTGGCCCACGAGGTGACAGTCGTCACCCACCGCGCGGGCAAGACGATCTCGGCCGTGCTCCCTCTGGTGTAGCCGGCACGGCCGGTCCGGGGCGGGTGCCGGGACCTTCCGCCAGGCCCCTTCCGCCCCGGCCCCTCGGCCCTCGTCCCGCAGGCGGGCGGCGCCGTCGTGCCTGACCCGGACGTGGTCCGGAGCCGGCCCGGAGCGCGCCCGCGCGGTGCCGAAAGCCTCCGGTGCGGCGCGCCGTTGGGACGGGGGCCGGTTGCCATCGGGGCGGGACATGCAGGATGGTTGCCGGGTGGCAACGATTTCGTCGAGTCGATGAGGTGAGGGATTCGCACAGCGGGTCCTCAGCATATGGTCTCCACCAGAGCGCAGACCGGCGCCGGACCGGAACACGGTTCTCCGTGGCGCCGTGCCCCCTATCCCGTCCTGGTCGTTGACGGCCGGGACACGATCGTCGTGCGGAACGACTCAGCCGAGGCGCTGCTGCCAGGGGCCCGCCCCGGGACGCGCTTCGCGGACTGGGCGCCGGACTGGCTGTCCGCCGCGCACAACGCCGTGCGGGCGGCCCGCCCCCGCCCGGCCGGCTCCGCGGCGGCCGAACCGCTCTCGGGCCTGATCGGCGAGCGGAGCTTCGAGGCGTACCCGCGGGCGCAGGGCGACGGCACGGTGGTGTGGTGGCTGGTCGACGACACCGAACTCCGGCTGGTGCGGGAGGCGTTGCGGCTGGAGCGTGAGCAGACCGCGTTCCTGACCAGGGCGTCGAGCACCCTGCTGTCCTCGCTCAACATGGTCCGCTGCATGGAGGTGATCGCGCACCTGGCCTCGGAGCACCTCGCCGACGCGGCACTGGTCGTCGCGCCGGCCCGCGGGGCCCGACTGCCGATGGTGACCTGCCTGCGCGGCGGAGACACCGTACGGACCCACGCGCCGGTCGACCCGGACGAAGTGCCCGGCCTGGGCGAGGCGTTGCGCGGCTTCCCGCCGATGCCCTCGCGGTGGATCGACCCGTCGGCCGCGCCCGACTGGCTGGTGCCCGACGGGTTCGGCCCGGCCGGTTCGATCGTGGTCACCCCGCTGCCCGGCCACGGCGTACCCGCCGGCGCGCTCGTCCTGCTGCGCCGCTCGGGTGATGCGCCGTTCACCGACAACGAGGAGGTCTGCGCCCGGCTGTTCGCCGCCCGCGCGGGCGTCGCGATGTCGGCCGCCCGCCTGTACGCGGAGCAGTCGTCGATCACCGAGACGCTGATGCAGGAGCTGCTGCCCCCGTCGCTGCACGAGGTCTCCGGCGTGGACTTCGCCGGCGGCTACCGGCCGTCGGCGGACCACGAGCGGATCGGCGGGGACTTCTACGACGTGCACCCCGCCGTCGTCGACGGCGAGCCGTCGCTGGTCGCGCTCGGGGACGTGTGCGGCAAGGGGCTGGAAGCCGCCGTGCTGACCGGGAAGATCCGCAACACGCTGCACGCGCTGCTGCCCATGGCCGACGACCACCAGCGGATGATCGGCCTGCTCAACACCGCGCTGCTCAACTCCCGCCACAGCCGGTTCGCCACCCTGGTGCTGGCCTCCGCGGTACGGAAGGGCAGCGGGGTGGGCCTGCGGCTGACCAGCGCCGGTCACCCGAGCCCGCTGATCGTCCGCGCGACCGGCGCGGTGGAGGAGGCCAGGACCCGGGGCACCCTGGTGGGCGCCCTGCCCAGCGCGCCCGCCCGCACCGCGAGCATCACCCTCGCGCCCGGCGAGTCCTGCGTCCTGTACACCGACGGGATCACCGAGGCCAAGGGAGGACCGATGGGCGGCACGCAGTTCGGCGAGGAACGCCTCCAGCGGGCCCTGTCGGAGTGCGCGGGCATGCCGGCCGAGAGCGTCGTCGAACGGGTCCAGATGCTCGCTTCGGAGTGGGTGGGGAAGGGCTCCCACGACGACATGGCCGTCGTGGTGATCTCCGCGCCCCGCAGCCACCATCTCATCGCGGTGAACGGCCACACCCGGGGCCGCTTCACCGCGTGATGCCGCGCCTGGTGAACGCCGCAGCTCGTGAACGCCGCACCTGGTGAACACCGCACATCCTGACCGCCGGGCTCCTGACCGCCGGGCTCCGGCCCGCCGGGCCGCGCGTGCGCCCGGCGGGAGGCGGCGGCACGGGCCCGGCGGCCGCGCGCCGGGCCGCGGGGTGCGGTGAACGCGCGCATTCAGGGCAGATGCGTTGCATGAGAACCAGTACACGGGACCGCCTTCCGGACAGCGGTGTGGTCGAGCGGTTGGTCGACGAGCTGTGGGAGGCCGTCGTGGCGACCCACGAGCGGAGGGCCACCGACGTGGTGCTGCGCGCGCTCGCGGACGGCGTGCACCCGGAGACCCTCCTGCTGGACGTGATCGCCCCGGTGCAGGGCAAGGTGGGCGAGGAGTGGGCCGCCAACCGCCTCAGCGTGGCCCAGGAGCACGCGGCGACAGCCATCAACGAGCGGGTCGTCACCGCGCTCACGCTGCACGCCGCCCCGGACGCCGCGCCCGACCAGGGCCGGATCACGGTGTCCTGCGTCGACGGGGAATGGCACGCCCTGCCCGCCCGCCTGCTCGCCGAGGTGCTGACCCTGCGCGGCTGGCAGGTGGACTACCTCGGCGCCCAGGTCCCCACCCCGCACCTGGTCGGCCACCTGCACCGCACCGACGCCGACGCGGTCGCCCTGTCCGGCTCGATCGCGGTCCGGCTGCCCACCGCGCACGCCGCGATCACCGCCTGCCAGGCCATCGGCGTACCCGTGCTGGTCGGAGGAGCCGCCTTCGGACCCGGGGGCCGCTACGCCCGGCTGCTCGGCGCCGACGCCTGGGCGCCCGACGCCCGCGCCGCGGCCGACCGGCTCGCCCGCGGCCCGCTGCCCCGCCCGCAGCCCGACCACCAGCCGGCCGACGACCTGCCGCACCTGGCCGACCAGGAATACACCATGGTCACCCGCAACAGCGCCTCGCTCGTGCGCACCGTCCTCGCCTCCCTGGAGGAGGCGTTCCCCGCCATGCGCGGATACAGCGCGGCACAGCGGGAGCGTACGGCGGAAGACCTCGCGCACATCGTGGAGTTCCTCGCCACCGCCCTCTACCTGGGCGACGCGGAGCTCTTCACCGGGTTCGTCACCTGGACCGCCGGGATACTCACCGCTCGCGGCGTCCCCGCGCACAGCCTGCCGCCGGCCCTGGGCATCCTGGCCCGCGAGCTCAAGGACTTCCCGCGGGCCGTCAACATCCTCGAACAGGCCCTCGACACGTTCGCCACCGCCCCTCGCACCATCGCCGGGAAGCCCCTATGACGATGACACCCCCCGCCCATCTGCGCCTGACCACGGTCGACACCGAGGACACCGTCCGGATCGAACTCCACGGCGACCTCGACTACGACAATGCCGACCGCCTCGTGGCCGCCGTGACGGAGAAGCTTGCCGAACACCCGCACCTGGACGACCTGCACCTGCACTGCGCCGAACTCGGCACCGTCGACACCATGGGGCTGTCCGCCCTGCTGATGATCCGCCGCCGCACCGGCGAAGCCGGCGTCCGCCTCCACCTGGACGAGCGCGGCACGCGGCTGGACCGCCTCCTGGCTGTCACCGGTACCCTCGAACACCTCACGGCGCCGGTGGCCGGCACGGACGAGACCGGCGCGGACGAGACCCCCCGTGACGAACGGGGAGGCGACGGTGCCCCGTAGCGCCGGGCCGGACACCACCCCCTGACGGCGAACTCCCCGGCCTCCCCCGGCCGCTCCCGGCCGCCCCCGGGCGCGCAGAACCGGGACCCATCGACGGGGAGCCCCTGCCAGCACCAGACGTCGCCTCAGGAAGCCTCTCCGAGGAGGCCGCCCGGCCTGCCATCGCCTCCGCCATCGCCCCCGCTTCCCCGTCCCAAGTCCGGTTGGCCTCGGGCTTTCACGAGCGGGCTTGTGCGGGTCCGCGCGGGGGCGCGCGCCCAACTCACGGCGGACAGCGACGAACGCGGACCCGGCGCCGTCTCCGCAGCCTGATCCGCCCGCCCGGTGGCGTCAATTGGGTACTCGACGCGTACTCGGCGCGTACTCGACGCGGGGCACCTCGGCGGCGTAGACGGGGCGGGACAGTGGGACGGTCAGGGTCATTGATGTGCTTTGCGCACATGAATGTGCCTTTTGTGACGCCCTCGTTGCTTCCCTATGGTGGGGCTACGCACTAGTCGTAACCAATCGAGGAGCGACATGCCGGTCCAGCGTCTCAACCATGCCGTGCTCTATGTCCGCGACGTCGAACGCAGCGTCGCCTTCTACTCCGACCTGCTGAAGTTCCGCACCGTCTTCCGCCTCCACGCCGACGGCGGCAAGGTGCCCGAGGGCGCGTTCGTGCAGGCCGAGGGGTCTTCCAACGACCACGACCTCGCCTTCCTCCAGACAGCGGACCCGGCTTCCCCGCAGAGCCCGGGCCGATACCCCGGGCTCGCGCACCTGGCGTGGGAGGTGGACACCCTGGCCGAACTCCGGCAGATCCGCGACAAGCTGCTGCGGGCAGGTGCGCTGGCCCACGAGATCGACCACGGCACCACCAAGTCGCTGTACGTCAAAGACCCGGACGGCCTGGAGTTCGAAGTGTGCTGGCTGGTGCCCGCCGAAAGGATCGACGAGGTGGACCGCGAGGCCTTCACGCCGCTCGACCTGGACGCGGTCATCGCACAGTTCGGAGCCGACCTCCCGGGCGGGACCGGCATCTCCGCCCCGGCCCGCCACTGAACCGGCGAACGCCGTTCGCCCCTGGAGCCCCGCGGCGTCTGCGGATCGCGCGGTGGCGTGCCCGTGGACGCGAAGAAGCCCGCTGGGCTGGAGCGATGTGCTCCGCCAGCGGGCTTCCCCGTCTGTCGGGGCGACAGGATCTGAACCTGCGACCCCCTGACCCCCGGTGGGGCATATTCGCCCTGTCCCGGATGAACGGGGCGTGCGGTACGTACGGATACGCGATCGCTCACCACCGGGCGCGCGGGATGCGGCCCCGAACGGTCCCCCAGCAAATACCTGCGAGCTGCACGAGGCGCGTACTCACCGGGGTTCCCGCGGGTCGACCTCTGACGGTCAAGAGAGAGCCTCGGTCGAATCCGGCTGTCATGAGACCTGCTTGCTGGGGTCCGTAGCCCTGTCCGCCCGATCCTGGTTGCCGAGGGAGCGGGCGGACACGTGACCGATCAACTACGGTTCCGGCTCAGTCGAGTTGGGCGGCCTTCGGGCTGTCGGCCATGTTCACGGCGTCCGCGAGGGGCAGCGCCGTGTCGTAGACGTGTACGTCGCTGATCTCGCCGTCGGCGTACTCGCCGTAGCCGCCGGTGAATTGGCGGCGGCCGATTTCGAGTGGTCCGGCGGCGTTCCAGTCGGTGCCCGTCCAGTGCGTGGTGGCGGCTTTGCTGCCGTCGACGTAGAGGGACATGGTGTGGGCGGTGGAGTCGTAGACGGCGACCAGGCGGGTCCACTTGCCGACGACGGGTGTCGTGGGGGCGCGTCCGTGTCGTACGTGTACGACGGCGACGGCAACCAGACCTCCCGCACCGACGCGACCGGCACCACCACCTACCTGCCCGACGCCCTGGACCGCGAGACCGCGCGCACGCTGCCCGACACCTCCACCACGGTGCTCACCTACGACCCGGCCGGCAACGTGCAGACCTACACCGACCCCACCGGGCAGGTCGTCTACGGCTACGACGACGCCAACAACCTCCACACGTTGAAGGACCCCTCCGGAGCGACCACCACGTACACCTACAACAACGACAACGTCCTGACCACCACGGCCTACCCCGGTGGGACGACGCAGACGATCGGCCTGGACAACTCCAACCGGCCCAAGTCCGTGACCGCCAAGGCCGGCTCCACCACGCTGGTCGACCTCGCCTACACCTACACCACCGGCCCCAGCGGCAAGGACGGCACGCTGATCCACACCAGCAAGGACAACCAGGCCGGCAAAACCCTCACCTACACCTACGACGCGCAAAACCGCCTCACCTACACCGCCGAAACCCCGGGCAGCGCGATGTGGCTGGAATGCTACGACGCCGCCGGCAACCGCACCTCCCACTCCGGCGACAAGAGCACCTGCCCCGGTGAGACCACCTACGGCTACAACGACGCCTCCGAACTGACCTCCAAGTCCGGCTCCACCACCGGCTGGTCGTACAAAGCCGACGGCGACGAGACCGCCGGCAACTCCGCCGGCGGCCCGCGCACCAACGAGACCTGGTCGGACTTCAACCAGCCCACCGCCCTGACCGTCACCCCGGCCTCCGGCCCCGCCACCACCTACTCCGTCACCTACGCCGGCACCGACGCCGCCGAACGCGCCACCTTCACCGCAGGTGCCACCACGACGACCTTCCACAACGGCCCGGAGGGCCTGGCCGCCTCCACCACCGCGAGCGTGGACACCGGATTCACCCGCGAGCCCGGGGGCACACTCAACTCCATGAGGACCGGGGGCAAGTCCTACTACTACCTCACCGACGCCGACGGCTCCGTCCTCGGCCTGGTCGACAACACCGGCACCCGCGTGGACACCTACGCCTACGGCCCCACCGGCCTGTACCGCACCACCCCCACCCAGACCGTCCCCCAGCCCTACCAGTTCCAGGGCGCGCCTACCTCGACCCCACCGGCCTCTACGCCATGGGCGCCCGCTCCTACGACCCCACCCTCGCCCGCTTCACCCAAACCGACCCCTCGGGCCAGGAAACCAACCCCTACACCGCCTTCGCCAACAACCCCGCCAACAACACCGACCCCAACGGAACATTCAGTCTCCTCAAAGACTTCGAAACAGCTTTCGTTTCGGCCGCGTTCGGACTTACCGTGGGAGCCCTGGCTGGCCCCATTGTGGGAGCAGCGGCCGCAGGATGCGCCGGAGGAGCGGTAGGTGCAGCCTTCGGTGGGGGATCCCTTGTGGACGATGCCGAGTCATGCGGTGTTTGGGGCGTCACGGCGGGCGTGGGTGCCTGGGCGTTGGGCCTTATCAGCTAGCAAAAAGAAGGGGGAAGTTGGTGACGCGTCGTAGTGCTCCTCAAGGTCGCCTTCGTGTCCGCTTGTCCTCAATCGGCCTGCTGCTATGCATCGTGGTGGCTCTCCTCAATGGCCTCCTCAATCCAGTCCCCCTAGTTCTGGTTCTGGTGGGAATCTGCGCAGTGATGTCCCTCGTCGGAATCCTCACCGGGCTGCGCCATAGGTAGGGCGGAAATCCTGGCGTGGCCCTGCCCGCGTACTTTGGGCCGGGCCACGCCTCCGGCGACGTCGGCGAGGGTGAACCGCTGCTGGGCATCGCCCGTGACAACGCCGCTGAGGGCGATCTGCGCCTCACGCGGCCGGCGGGGGAGCTGGCTGGCCGCGCTCGCGCTCGCGCTCGCAGAGCCGAGCACCCTGTCACGATCACCGCAGCGGCTAATGCGGCTACGACGACTCACCCGATCCAGGAATCTGCCATGACACCCATTGGAACGCCTCATCCGTCTCCAGCGAGCTGACTTTGCACGATCCCCCGAGCGAGGCGCGGGACGTCTTCTGGGGGCCTACCCACCGCCGCGCGGGCCACTATCTCCAGACCGGCATCGACGCCTGTGCGCGCACGCCTACGGATCTGTTTCGGTCCGCGGGACTGTTGGTTCCTATGACCCGGAGACTTGGGATATGACGCCCAAGTCGAGCATTGGCCATACCTTCTTCCCTGAAGGCTGGGGCCCTAAGGAAATCCAGGCCGCTGGTGAATATCTCTTCGCAAATGGGGAGTACAGCAACGCGGGCACTCGTGTAGCCGGTCCGTACAGGGGCGTCGAGATGATAGGGTACCTGGAAAAAGGTGCTGATGGCCTGTACTCGCCTTCCACCTTCTTTCCGACGGGAGGATGAGCCATGGCTGAGAATCAGGTGACGTGGGATTTCGCCTATGCGGGTGGAGTCTGGCAGCCCACCCGCACCCCGCAGGCGGACGCCAACTTGCTCGTGGCCATCGAGACGTTGGCGATTTCTTTCGGCAAACGGGCTTATGCTGTCTGTCAATTTCTCGAAGCGCTTGACGGGCTGGCACCCTCTTCCCCCAACTCCGGTACCGTCAATACCACCACCGCATACGTCAAGAAGTCCGAAGGTGGTGGCTTCGAGATTTGCGACAAGTATGGGCAGTTCGATAATGTCGCCATTTCGGAAGCGGAGTTGCGCTCTGCGCTCTCTGCTCTTCTGGTGAGAATTCAAACGGATTTCCCGGAAATCGATCAATCGTGATCCAATTTCGCTTTGTTGTTGTCGAACTAGTCGGTTCCGGCGAGCTCGATATCTAGTACCGATCTTTCAATCTTTGATCTTCGACAGGCGACTGAAGCCCCATCGGATTTTTTTCCGGTGGGGCCACTGTGGTCTGTGGGGTGGTTTGACGGCAACGCTGACGGCAACGTCAGTGGACGGCGATCCCATCTGTTGGGGGTTCGTCGTCCCGGGAGCCCTTTTCTACGGGGTCGGTGAGGGCGTTGCCGAGGGCTTCGATGGCGTCGTGTTGGAGGCGGAGGCGGACGTGTGCGTAGATCTCGGCGGTGATCGAGATGTGTGCGTGGCCGAGAAGGTCTTTGATCACGATGAGTTCGACGCCCTGTTCCAGGAGCAGGGTGGCGCAGGTGTGTCTGAGGTCATGAAATCGGATGCGGCGTACGCCTGCCTGGCCGAGGAGCACCCGGAAGCGCGCGGTGACCGAGGTCGGAAGCAGCGGATTGCCGTTCGGGGTGGTGAAGATCGGCCCTGAGTCGTGCCAGCCTTCCCCGCTGGCGCGGCGTTCTGTCTGCTGGGCGCGGTGGTGCTGGCTCAGGGCGGTGATGCAGGCGTTGGGGAGGGCGATGCGCCGTTCCGAGGCGAGGGTCTTGGTGGGGTAGAGGGCGGTGCCGCCGCCGGCGGGGGCGTGCTGGAGGGTGCGGCGGACGCTCAGGGTTCGGGTGCGGGTGTCGAGGTCGGTCCAGGTCAGGCCGAGGAGTTCGCCGCGGCGCATGCCGGTGCGCAGGGCGAGTTCCCACAGAGCGTGGAGTCGATCGTCCTTTACGGTCTTGAGGAAGCGTCGGGCTTCGTCGGCGGTGAGTGGTTCGAAGCGGCGGTGTTGGATCGGTCCGATTTGGACAGCTCGGACGACGTTGCGGGGGATGCGTTCCTCGCGCACGGCGTGTTGGAGAGTGGAGCCGAGGATGGCGTGGATGTACTGGACGGTGCGGGGGGAGAGTCGCTTGCCGCAGCACTTCCCGATAGCGCAGCAGCGCGGGGCGCGATGCGGGTAGTAGCGGTTAGGCCGTGTTTTGGAAGTCCCTCCCCCCCTGCCTTCGGCGGGGGAGGTGCCCCCATCCCGTGGCGCCTGGCACGCACGCTCGCTTCGTTGTCGGGCTTGTCCGAGTAGGCCCACTACGAGGACAACCCTCCGCCTTGCGATCGCACGCACCAGACGCCACGGGCCCCGCCCTTTTGGGCGGACGGCGCTACTTCCAAAACACGGCCTAGCCTTCCGCGCGTGGCCAGACCTCCTTGACCCACCCGGCTTTACGGCGTTGTGGTCCCTTTCCATGGCGCGTCGGGCCGGGACCTGGCAGGACCAGCCGTCGCGGACCAGCAGTTTTCGTACGCCCTGGATGGTGTAGGTCAGGTGGAAGCGTCGCCCGATCACGGTCTTGACCCGGGGCAGGGTCCAGCGCTGGTCCTCCCAGCCGTGCGCGGCCGGCCCCTTCGCCAGCTCCGTCTCCAGCTGGGCGAACTGCCTCTCGCTCAGCCTCGGCAGCGACGACGGGCCCTGCGACCGCAATGAGCGTGGACCGCCCTCGGCCCACGTGTGACGCAATCGCTGCATCGACCGGACACTGACTCGCAGGTCTCCGGGGATCGACGTACAGCCTTCACCCCAGGCGAACCGCTCAGCCGCCGCAAGTCGTAACTCCTCGCGCTTGCGATGCCGTCCGGCGGTCAGCCCCCCAACCGATACCGCATCCTCCCGGGATACCGCAGACAGGCACCGAACGTCAGCCCCTACGACTCCACGAGTTCAATTTCAGTAACTGTCGAAATCACAGGTCAGCGCGATGGCCAAGCACCTGGACGAACAGGTCGCGGCCTTCGTAGCCGTCCGCTGGACACGGGGCCGTACGCGTTCGTCCGGGTGGACGCCCTGACGCAGAAGGTCCGGGAAGGCGGCCGGGTCACAGGCGTCCGCGCGCTAGTCGCGGTCGGGGTCAACGCCGACGGGCACCGCGAGATCCTCGGTCTGGACGTGACCACCGCCGAGGACGGCGCCGCCGGCCGGCGTTCCTGTGCTCCCTGACCGCCCGCGGCCTGGGCGGAGTCCAGCTCGTGATCTCTGACGCCTACACCGGCCTGGTGGGCGCGATCGCACAAACCGCCGTACACCAGAGACTCCGGCCCGCAGGAACCCCGCTGGGGGCTGGTCTTCGCCGGCTCCGACGGAGCACCACTGCGACCGCAGCGAGTGCTGGACCCAATCCGCCACCGAAGCGATGAAATCGGTCTGTCCCGCATCGGCCTGCACGACCTGCGCCACCCCACGCTGGCCACCACCGTCAACCTCTACGGACACCTCATGACATACGCCGCCCACGACGCCACCACCGCGCTGGCCGCCGCCCTCGACCAAGCCGACCACGAACGCGCCCAGCGCCCTCAAGCCCCCGGCACGCGGCGACTCGCCGCCCGAGGGTCCTCAAGGAGTGACGGCACGTCAGCGCCCCACCGTGCGCGGGTGTTGTCGCCCCTACGCGACAACACCTGGGATACCAGAAACCCCGTCGTCGACAGAAAACGCGAACGCGCAGGTCAAGCCCGGGTGGGCCCACCGAGCGCATCACGGCCGACGCGACAACGTGCGACAACCGCAGGCAGAGAACCGAAGAAGGCCGCTCCCGCATTTCTGCGGAAACGGCCTCCGGCCTGCGAAATCGCTGGTCGGGACGACAGGATTTGAACCTGCGACCCCCTGACCCCCAGTCAGGTGCGCTACCAAGCTGCGCCACGTCCCGGTGCTTGATCTTCCGGGGCGGGCCCCGGGTTGATCGCGCAGGGAAACAATACCGCACTTGGGGAGGTGGTCGCTCGCACCGTGGGGACGGGGCAGGGGGAGGGTTGAGTAGGCGTACTCATGTGGGGCGGGTCACGGGCGGGGAGGGTGGAGGCATGACCAAGGTGATTCCGCAGCAGCAGACGACTGCCGCGTATGCCGCGCAGGCCGCGATCTCGTTCGGGCTGGCGCTGGGGGCGATGGTGGTGGGGGTGGCGTACCTGCCGGTGGACGCGTGGGTGAGGGCGTTCCTGGCGGTGGGGCTGCTCTATGTGGTGACGGCGACGTTCACCCTGTCGAAGGTGGTCCGGGACCGTCAGCAGGAGGGGCAGGTGACCAGCCGGGTGGACCAGGCCCGGTTGGACAAGCTGCTCGCCGAGCACGACCCGTACAAGGTCGAGGGGATGTAGCCCGGGGAAACCGGGGGAACCGGGGGAGCGGATACGAGGACGCGCCCCGGGGGAGGGGGCCGGGGCGAGCGGGGGTTCAGCGCGCCGGGGGACTGTCGCCCAGCAGATAGCGGGCGCCGGGCCCCTGGTGCGCTGCCGTGTCGTCCGGGTTGTACAGCCCGCAGCGGGTCAGGGACAGGCAGCCGCAGCCGACGCAACCGGTGAGCTGCTCCTTGAGCCGCTGGAGCTCGGCGATCTGCGCGTCGATCCGGCGCTGCCAGGTGCGGGCCACCCGGCTCCAGTCGGCGGAGGTGGGCACGTGGTCGACGGGCAGGTGCGCGAGGGCGTCGCGGACCTCCTCCAGGCTCAGCCCGATCCGCTGGGCGGCGCGGACGAAGGCCAGCCGGCGCAGGGTGGCGCGGCGGTAGCGGCGCTGGCCGCCGGAGGTGCGCTCGGCCTGGATGAGGCCGATCTCCTCGTAGTAGCGCAGCGCGGAGGTGGCGTTGCCGCTGCGGGCGGCCAGTTCGCCGATGGTCAGGCGGTCGCGGGTGGAGAGGCTCACGGCGTCCAGGGTAGCGCTTGACTTCAAGCGGACTTGAAGTTGCACAGTCGGGGTATGACGACGACGAGAGCCGCCGCACAGGCGGTCGCCGGCCACCCGGACGGGCGACCGTACGGCTACCAGGACCTCCACCCGCTGATGTCGCTGATGAGCGGCGACGAGAAGCACGGCCCCGCGGCCACCTCCACCCTCGATGCGCTGTGGGTGCTGTACGACCGGGTGCTGCGGGTCTCCCCGGAGAGCGCCGACGACCCCGAGCGGGACCGTTTCCTGCTGTCGAAGGGCCACGGCCCGATGGCGTACTACGCGGTGCTCGCCGCGAAGGGCTTCGTGCCGCGCGCGTGGCTGACCGGCTTCGGGGGATACGACTCGCCGCTCGGCCACCACCCGGACCGGACCCTGGTGCCGGGCGTGGAGATCGGCTCGGGCTCGCTCGGGCACGGGCTGCCGCTGGCGGTGGGCAGCGCGCTGGGCCTGCGGGCGCAGGGGCTGACCGATCCGGCGGTGTGGGCGCTGGTCGGCGACGCGGAGATGGACGAGGGCAGCAACCACGAGGCGCTGCAGTTCGCCGGGGCGATGGGCCTGGAGCAACTGCACGTGGTCGCCGTGGACAACCAGTCCGCGACCTACGGCTGGCCGGGCGGGCTCGCCGCCCGCTTCACCATGGAGGGCTGGTCCGCGCTGACCGTGGACGGGCGGGACCACGACGCGCTGTACGAGGCGTTCACCGCGCCGCACCCGGGCCGCCCGCACGCGGTGGTCGCCCGGGTGGAGCCCAAGGACTGAGCCCGCCGCCCATACGGTCCGCCGCCCGTACGGTCCGCCGCCCGGTCCGCCGGCCGGACAGCCGCAACCCCCTTCCCCACCCCACCCCACTTCTCGGAGCACCCCATGGACACCATGCGTGACCGTTTCGGCACGGTCGCCGGCCGCCTTCTCGACGAGGACCCGCGCCTCGCGGTCGTGCTCGCCGTGATCTCCGGCGACCGCTTCAAGGACGCCGCCAAGGCGCACCCGGACCGCGTGATCGACGTCGGCATCCGGGAGCAGCTCCTGGTCAGCGTGGCCGGCGGCATGGCGCTGACCGGCCTGCGCCCCCTCGTGCACACCTTCGCGAGCTTCCTGGTGGAGCGCCCCTTCGAGCAGGTGAAACTGGACCTGAACCACCAGGGCGTCGGCGCGGTGCTCGTGAGCGCGGGCGCCTCGTACGACATCGCGGCCGGCGGACGCACCCACCAGAGCCCGGGCGACGTCGCGCTGCTGGACACCCTCGACGGGTGGACGGTGCACGTGCCCGGGCATCCGGACGAGGCCGAGGCGCTGCTGCGGCACGCCGCGGCCGACGGGGACAACCTCGTGTACGTCCGGCTCAGCGACCAGACGAACCTCGCGCCGCAGCCGGTCTCCCCGGGACGGTTCCAGGTGGTGCGCGAGGGCCGCGCCGGCGTGGTGCTGGCGGTCGGGCCGATGCTGGACGCGGTGCTGGAGGCGACCAGCGGCCGCGACGTGACCGTGCTGTACGCCTCGACGGTACGGCCGTTCGACGCGGCCACGGTGCGCGAGGCGGTGGCGCGTGCGGCGGCGCCCGACCTGGTGCTGGTCGAGCCGTACCTCGCGGGCACCTCGGCGGACTTCGCCGGCCGGGCGCTGGCGGACGTGCCGCACCGGGTGCTGTCGCTGGGCACGCGGCGCGAGGAGTTGCGCCGCTACGGGTCCCCGCGGGACCACATCGCCGCGCACGGGCTGGACGCGGCCGGGCTGCGCGAGCGGATCGACGGGTTCCTCCGGCCGTAGCGCACCGAAGCGGGCCGTAGCGAAGCGGGCCGTAGAGAAGCGGACCGCACTGCGGCGGACCGTAGCGCACCCGCACCCGCACCGCACCGCAACCCGCACGGCACCGCCCCCGCGCCGCAGCCCGCCCTGTGGCCCTGCACCGGGAGCCGCCGAGGACCGGACCGCCCGGACCCGGTGACCTGATCCGTCCGCATCCGGACCCGATGGGGCCTGTCGCCGTCCGCGGCGCGGCCGTCAGGCTCGGGGCATGACCCGAGCACTGATCGTCATCGACGTCCAGGAGTCCTTCCGCGCCCGCCCGCTGTGGCAGTCCATCTCCGACCCGAGGATCGCCGAGCGGGTGGACCGGCTGGTCCGGCTCGCCCGGCGGGCCGGGGACCTGGTGGTGTGGGTGCTGCACACCGAGCCTGGCAGCGGCGACACGTTCGACCCGGCGCTGGGACACGTCCGGCTGATGGGGGAGCTGCGGCGCCTGGACGCCGAACCGCTGCTCCACAAGACCTCGCACAACGCCTTCACCACCACCAACCTGCAACAGCTCCTCACCCGGCACGGCGTGCGCGAGCTGACCGTCTGCGGCATCCGCACCGAGCAGTGCGTGGAGACCACCACCCGGGTCGCGAGCGACCTCGGCTACCAGGTCACCTTCGTCGTCGACGCCACCGCCACCAACCCCATCCCGCACCGCGACGCGCCCGCGGGGCAGAGCGTCGCCGAACTGCTCGCGGACCCGCGGACGTTGAGCGCCGAGGAGGTCATCAGCCGCACCGAGTACGCGCTCGCCGGACGCTTCGCCACCATCGCGACCGTCGAGCAGTTGGAGGAAGCGGCCGAACGCTCGGGCACGGGGGCCGAGCGCTCGGACCCGGCGGCGGGCACACCCGCGGGTGCGGCTCCGTCCTCGGGCGCGGCGGCGGGCACACCCGCGGGTGCGGCGGTGGGCGGGCGTTCGGCATGATGGCCGGATCGTGAGCCGCGTCGTCTTCTTCCTGGTGCCCGGGGTCCATCTGCTCGACCTGGCCGGACCCGCGCAGGTCTTCTCCACGGCCGCGGACTTCGGGCATCCCAGCACGCTCGTCTACGTCGCCGAGCGGCCGGTGGTCCCGACCGCTCAGGGGCTGCCGGTGGTGGCCGGCACCGAGTGGCCCCGCCTCGGCCCGGAGGACCTGATCGTGGTGCCCGGCTGGCGGGTGTCCGTCCCGGCGGCGGGGCCTCGTACCGGCGTCGGGGTGGGCGGCCCCGCCATCGGCGCGGCCGCCCTGCGCGCGCTGCGGGACCACCACGCCGGGGGCGGGACGGTGGCCGGCGTGTGCGTGGGCGCGGAGGCGCTCGGCCGGGCCGGGCTGCTCGACGGGCGCCGCTGCACCACCCACCACGAGGTGCAGGACGAGCTGGCCCGCCGGCACCCCGCGGCCGTGGTGGTCCGCGACGTCCTCTACACCGCCGACGACCGGGTGGTCACCTCGGCCGGCATCGCCAGCGGCATCGACCTGGCCCTGCACCTGGTCGCTGGCCGGCACGGGCCCGCCGTCGCCGCCCAAGTGGCGCGGGACATGGTGCTGCACACGCGGCGCAACGGCCACGAACCGCAGGCCAGCGCCATGTTCAGATACCGCTCCCACCTCGACGACGCCGTGCACCGCGCCCAGGACGTGCTCGACGCGAGGTTCGCCGAGCCGTTGCCGCTGCCGGTCCTGGCCGGGGCCGTGGGGGTGAGCGAGCGCACCCTCACCCGACTGTTCACCCACGCCACCGGCGGGCTCACCCCGCTGCGCTACCAGCAGGCCCTCCGCCTCGAACGCGCCGAGCACCTCATCGGCCACGGCGCCACGGTCGAGGCCGCCGCCCGCGCGGTCGGCTTCGACGACCCCCGCATGCTGCGCCGCCTGCGGGCGCGCGGGAGTTGACCGCTTCGTCCGGACCTCGTCCGTTGCTCCGTACTCGTACCCGTACCCGTACCCGTACGTAAAAGGGTGGCGCCCGCGATTCCGAACGCCGAGGCTGGGCAGCGTGGACATACCCCGACAGCAGATCCGCGCCGTGCACACGGCCTCGACGGTGACCGTCTACCAGGCGTACGCGCCGGAGATCGGCGGACCGGCCGTCCGGCACGGGCGATTCCCCGCGGCCTGGAAGCGGGACCGTATGACGTGGATCAAGCCGTCCTTCCTGTGGATGATGTACCGCTGCGGGTGGGGCACCAAGGAGGGCCAGGAGACCGTGCTCGCGGTCGAGATCACCCGCGACGGCTTCGAATGGGCCCTGGAGCACGCCTGCCTGGCCCACTACGACCCCGCGCTCCACCCCGACCACGACGCCTGGAAGCGCGAGCTCAAGCGGGCCCCGGCCCGGGTCCAGTGGGACCCCGAACGCGACCTGCACCTGCGGCCGTTGCCGCACCGTTCGCTGCAACTCGGCCTCGCGGGCGACGCCGCGCGCCGCTACGCCGACGAGTGGACGGTCGCCGTCACCGATGTCACCGCGCTCGCGCACGAGGTCCACGCCCACGTGCGGAACGGGGAACTGGAAGCCGCCCGGCACCTGCTGCCGGCGGAGCGCCCCTACCCCGAGCACGGCCAACTCCTCGCCAGGGTGCGGGGATGAGCCCCACATAAGGGGAGAGCGGCCACTTCGCCCGGACCTTTATGCCATCGTGACCTGACGGATGTCAGGGTGTGGCCATGAGCGTAAGAACTGCGGAGGACCACAGACACGACCACAGACCTCTCGCGACGGTCGCGTGCGACGAGCGCGCCGGCAGCCCGGGCCTCGGCTTCGGCACCGGCCCGGGTTTCGGCACCGGACTCGGCACCGACGGCCACGCGGACGGGCCGTTCACCTTCGCCGGGCTCATCGCCCGTGTGCAGGCCCTCAACAGACGGGGCCGGTGAGCAGCGCGGACCGGGTACGCGTCGGCGGATCTCCCCGGCTCCGAGGCACCGCCTCTCCGGCGCCCCCTCCGGCACCGCCCTTCCCGTACCGCCCCTCCCGCACCGCTTCCGCGGCACCCACCGAGCCGGTCGCTCCGGACGGCGGGCCGCTGACCCACCCGCGCGCCACCGCGCGGCACAATTGCCGGATGGACCACACGCCGCAGGACGGAGCCCCGGCCGACCGGACGCACGGCGTCTGTGACCGGTGCGGAGCCGTCCGCACCACGCCGGCCGCCGCGCTTTGCGAGCGCTGCGGCGCGGTCCCCGAGCCGGTGGACGAGGCGCCGCACGGCAGGCCCGACCGCCGGGAGCAGGCCACCGACTCAGGCGCGGCGCAAGGGCGTTCCGGGCGTGACCGGGACGTCGACGGCCGGGCGCGCAACAGCCGGCCGCGCGACGGCCTCGGGCGCCCGCTGCCCTACGGCGCGCAGGGCGTGGAGCGCCAGCCGGAGGGAATCCTCCGCACGCCCCGGCAGACCCTGGACGAAGCCCAGCGCCTTCTCGACGACGGCATGCCCTTCCACGCCCACGAGGTGCTGGAGGACATGTGGAAGGCCGCGCCGACCGACGAGCGCGCCCTGTGGCGGGCCCTGGCCCAACTGGCGGTCGGCCTCACCCATGCCGCCCGGGGCAACAGCCGTGGCGCCGCAGCCCTCCTGGAGCGCGCCGCGAAGGGGCTCGCCCCGTACGGGGACCGGGCGCCCTACGGCATCGACGCGGCCGGGCTGGTGCGGTGGGTCGCGGACCGCGACACCGCCGCAGGACCGTCCCCGGCCCTCCGGACACCGCACTCCGCCACCTGACCGGGTCCGGCCGCCACCTGGCCCCGGCCGTCTTCCGACCCCGGCCGTCTCCTGACCCCGGCCCGCCGCCAACTCCGGTGCGGCCCGCGCGTCTTGCGTGACGGCGGGGGACCGTCACGACCGCGTGGGGACCTCGACGGGGTCGGCGCCGGGGAAGCTCAGCCGGACCCGGTCCCCCCGCACCTCGCAGCGGATCGCCTGCCGCAGTGCCCCGGGGTCGACGGTGTCCTGCGAGAGGACGACCAGGGTGACGTGGACCCCCGCACCCGCACCCGCGTCCGCACCCGCACCCGCACCCTGACCTCCCGGCGCACCCGCGTCCGCACCCGCGCCCTCGTCCCCGTTCCCGCCCGCACCCGCGCCCGCGCCTGTGCCCTCAGGGCGTGCCGCGCGCGAGAGATACGGCGTCGCCGAGTGCGAGCCGAACGCGTTCGCGGCGACCTCGCGGGCGACCGCGGCCTGCTCGTCCCAGCCGTACAGGGCGATCACCGCGCTGGTGAGGCCGTTCGCGGTGCGGGCGAGCGCCCAGCCCGGACCGGTCTCGACGTAAGGCGGCTCGGCGTCGGCGACCGCGTAGCCGCCTTCCCGTACGGCCGCGTGCCGCGCGCCGCCGACGCGGTGCACGCGGACCTCCCACGGGCCGTGCAGGACACTGGCCGACTCGATCGGCACCGCCTCGTCGCTGCCGGGGAGCAGGGCGTCGTGGCGGGAGGCGGCGGTCCGCCCGTCGCAGTGCAGCGGGTGGATGCGCACCCGGCGGGACGCCGTGCCGTCGGGCGCGAGGAGGGCCAGGTGGCCGTCCACGGCGCGCTCCCACGCGTGCTGCGCCGACTCGGGCGCGGTCGCGGTGGAGTAGCCGAACTTGGCGTAGTGCGGGTCGTCCTGGGCCGGGCCGGTGAGCGGGTTGTGGTCGCTGCCGTGGTTGACCAGCCGGACGATGCCGTCGTGCCGGGTGCCGTGCAGCAGCCAGCCGGGGACCGGCAGCGCCGTGCAGTGGTCGGACTCCTCGACCGGCAGCGCAGCCTCGCGCGCGGTCCACACCGGGTGGTCGGCGGGCAGCAGCAGCCCGAGGAAGCCCTTGCTCGCCCAGTACGGCGAGGCGGGCCCGGAGTACGGCTGGGTGGCGGGCAGGAACGTGCGGTGCCAGCCGAGGGTGAGCAGGCCGCGCTCGTCCGGCGCGCCGCGCTCCACGAAGTGCCGCACCGCGCCCGACGCGAGCCGCCGGGTAAGCCCGGGGGCCAGTGGCGAGCAGTCCGCGAGCGCCCCCATCCACACCGGCGCGGTCGCCGCGAACCGGTAGGCGAGGGACCGCCCCTGGTGGACCGGGGCGCCGTCGCCGCCGAAGAAGTGCGGGTAGTCCGCGAGGAACCGGCCCAGCCGCTCGCGGTACTCCCGGGCCCGCCCGCCGTCCTCCGCGCCGGCGATGCGCGCCCACAGCAGCGGGTACAGGTGCATCGCCCAGCCGCCGTAGTAGTCGAAGTTGCGGCCGTCGCCGTCGGTGTACCAGCCGTCTCCCAGGTACCAGTCCTCGATACGGTCCAGCCCGCCGTCGATGTCGCTCTGGCTGAACGGCGCGCCGACCGAGGCGAGGAACTGCTCGGAGACGACCTGGAACAGCCGCCAGTTGTTGTCCCAGGTGCGGCCGCCGACGAACCCGGAGAACCAGTCGACCACCCGCTGCTGGACCGCGGTGTCCAGCCGGTCCCAGATCCAGGGCCGGGTCTCGTGCAGGCCGACCGCGATCGAGGCCGCCTCCACCATCTGCTGCGAGCAGTCGGTGAGCACCGGCCACGCCTCGCCGGAGGAGGGGTCCGTGCCGGCCGCGAGTCCCCGCGCGTACCGCTCGATCAGGTGCCCGTCCACCGCGCCGCCCGCCCCGGCGATCCGGAAGGCGGCCAGCAGGAAGGTCCGGGCGTACCCTTCGAGGCCGTCGCAGACCACGCCCGACCAGGAGTTGCGCCCCGGCAGCCGGTACTGCGCGAAGTCCGGGGTGGCGAACGGCACGACGGAGTCCAGCAGATGGTCGGCGACCGCTTCCCAGTGGGCGCGGGTCCAGCCGGTGCGGGGCGACAGCACCCGGTCGGTCGGCGGGAGCGGGAGGAACGGAGCGGGCATGCGGGGGTCCTGTCTTCTCTTCTTCTCTGTCTGCTGCGCCGGGTGGTCTTGTCGTACGCCGCGCCGTGTCCGCCGTCCGGCGCGCACGGCGCGGCGCGTCGCGGTGGTGCTCAGGTCAGCTCTGCGCTGTGGGTGTGCCCCCGTGACCCTCCCACCCGCACGTGGAGCACCGGGCGCCGTCCCGTGGTGACGGTCACCGTGTCGTCCGCCCGCAGCACATCGCCGACCGGGAACGGCAGCGTGACGGTCAGCGACTCGGCGGAGCGGCCGCTGTCCGCCACCGCCACGGACACCCGCGTCCCCCGGCGCCGCACCAGTACGCTGCCGGGCCCGTCGCAGGCCAGCCCGGCGACCTCGCCGGCCGACCAGAAGTGGGCCGACAGCAGCCCGGCCGTGCGATCCTCGATCGCCTGCAGCGCGGGGAGGTTGGACAGCACCCGCACCGGCCGGGCCAGTGACCAGGCGGCCGTCCGTGCGGCGTCGGCCCCCGGCAGCAGCACGTACGCGTAGGTCGCGCCCGCGGGTGACACGCCGTGGTCGAACCACAAGGTGGCGTAGCGGTTGGTGACGGGAGTGGTGCTTCCGTAGGTGGTGCCGCCGACGTCCAGGTCGTGCCAGGTGCCGGTACGTTCCTCGCGCAGCGCGCGCAGGGCCGCCCCCGAGGGCAGGACGTAGCCGCCCACCCCCTCCAGGTGCGCCCAGCGGACGTGGTCGAAGTCACGCTGCCAGCCGTCCCGTTCCGGCTGCGGCACCCCGTCGACCAGCAGCCGGCGGGAGGCGCCGGACGGGAGCCGGCGGTTCTCCAGCACGGTCTCGATCCTCCGGCCGTCGCTCGCGGTGATGCCGGTGCCCAGCGCGACGACCGCGTCGTCGAGGCAGAACCACGCCTTCCTGGCCCGCAGGGTGCTGCCCTCGGCGGCCAGTTCCATGGCGGCGGCGCCGTAGCGGCCGGCGAGGACGGCGCCGCCCGCGACCGCGTTGGCCGGAAGGTCGCCGGAGGTGCCGCTGCTTTGCAGGTCGGCGCGGGGCCGGGTGTCCACCGTGGTGCCCGGCAGGCGGTAGGAGTTCACGGTCGGCCAGAAGCCGTCCGCGAACTGGCCGCGGTCGCCGTCGGTGTAGAGGTAGGCCATGCCGTCGCCGGTGTACCAGCCGTGCAGGTTCTCGCCGTTGCCCGCCTCGTAGCGGGCGATCCGGCGCGAGGACAGGGCGAGCGCGAAGGACCAGGTCGGGCGGCGGTGCACCACGCGGTCCATGTCGGCCATGACCGTGTGGGCGGCGGCCGGGCCGGTCGGCACGAGGCCGCGGTCGGCGGTCAGCGCCTTGGCCCGTACGATCGCCGGGATCGTCGCCGACCGGGGGAACGGGTGGTCCTGGCCGCGGCTGATCCACCCCTTCACCAGCGCGCGCCAGGTCGCGGCGCGGTCCGCGGGCGCCCGCTCGGCCAGCAGCAGGATGCCGGACACGGCGTCGGCGCCGGCGTTGAAGTCCTGGGAGTACTCACGGGAGATGGCCCGGCCGCGCACCGGGTCCATCATCAGGCCGTCCAGGACGAACGGCGCGAAGGTCCGTTCCACCGCGTCGTAGAGCACCGAGACGGCCGGGTCGGTGATCTGCCAGTCGGAGTCGCCGAGCAGGGCGAGCAGGTAGGACGCGCTGTTCAGGAGCACGCTGCCGTAGGACCCGGTGTAGGCGAAGACGTCGTGCTGGACGAACGACCCGTCCTGGTAGAAGCCGTCGCCCGCGGCCACGTACTGGAACAGGCTGTCCTTCCCCGCGTCCCGGACGTCGGACAGGCCGTCGCGGGCGAGGACCAGCCGGTCCGCGTCGCGGCTCAGCAGGCCGCTCAGCGCGACGATGACGGACTTGTCCGCCCGGTTCGCGCCGGTCTCGGAGAGCGTGGGGCTGTTGGTGCGGCGGTCGGGGTTCGGGACGAAGTGGTCGACGGCCGCCAGATGGGCCGCGAGGTCGTCCGGGGTGAGCCGCGCACGCAGCAGCACGCACGTGTCGAGCAGCGCGCGCGGCGAGCCGATCTCCCACTGGTACCAGTTGCCGGTCTCCGCGCGGGCCGGGTCGTACGCCCGCTCGCGCAGGAACCGCAGTGCGGCGAGCAGGGTGTCCGCGACGTCCTGGCTGCCGGTCAGCGAGGTGCCCGGGGTGGCCCAGGCGACGGCGAGGGTCCGCAGGGCCGTGTAGCACTGCGCGAACATGTCGGGGTCGGTGACGGGGGCGAAGTCCGGCCACAGCACGGTCCGGTCCGCCGAGCGGTCGAGTGTGCTCCACAGTCCGCCGGCCGAACTGTCCAGCGTGCGCAGCGCGGTGGCGAAGTCGGGGTCGTCCGGGTCGATGTCCCCGCCGGTGATCAGGGTCTCGGCACGGGCGAGCAGGCTCTCGAAGGGGTCGTCGGCGGCGACGGCGGGTGCGGGGGTGAGCGGGCCGAGCACCGCGGCCGCGCCGGCGCCGGCGAGCCCGGCGAGGACGGTGCGCCGGCTTGCGTGCGATCGCGAGGGGGGGAGGTCCGAGCGCATGCGAACTCCTCTGCTGAGATGAGGCGTGGAAGCGTTCAGCGGATGCCGGACAGCATGTAAGCGATTGCTATGTGAGCGCAAGAACGCCCGGGAAGTTACTGTCTTTTACTATGGCAAGCGGGCTGAGGCGGCTAGTAAACGCTCACACCCGGTGGGCCCGGCTGCCGCCGCCGGGCGGTGCCACCGAGTCACGGACCACGATGTGCGTGCCGAGCCGCACGACGCCGCTCGGCTGCTCGCGCCAGTCGTCCTCGTCGCCGCCGGCGAGGGCGAGCCGGACCGCCTGGCGGCCCATCTCCTCCAGCGGGACGTGCACGGTGGTGAGCCGCGGACGCAGTTCCTGGGCGACCGGGATGTCGTCGTAGCCGACCAGCGAGACGTCCTTCGGCACCCGCACGCCCGCCTCTTCGAGCGCCTGGGCGGCGCCGGCCGCCACGATGTCGTTGGCCGCGAAGACGGCGGTGAAGTCCGGCCCCCCGTCGAGCAGTTCGGCCATCCGGTGGTGGCCGAAGGAGCGGCTGAACGGGCCGTGCTGGACCAGTTCGGGGTCGGCTTCGACGCCCCGGGCCTTCAGCGCCCGGCGGTGGCCGGCCAGCCGGTCGCGGCTGGTGGACAGCCGCGGTGGGCCGCCGAGGTAGAGAATCCGCCGGTGGCCCTGGGTGAGCAGGTGGTCGGTGATGGCGAAGGCGCCGCCCTCGTTGTCGTACTCCACCTGCGCGGTCGGGGCCCGCTCGCCGATGCCCGGCCGCCCGCACAGCACCAGTTTGCTGCCGTCGGCGTGCAACGCGCTCGCCCGGCGCTCCAGTTCGGCGACGTAGCCGCGGTCCTGCACGCTGCCGCCGACCAGGATCACCGCGTCCGCGCGGCGCTGGTGGAGCAGTTCGATGAAGGCCAGCTCGCGCTGCGGGTCGCCCTGCGTGCAGCAGACCAGGCACAGCCGGTCGCCACTGGCCGCCTCCCGCTCCACGCCGCGCGCGATGTAGGCGTAGAACGGGTCGATCACCTCGTTGACCACGATGCCGACGGTGCGGGCCGAGACCCCGGCGAGCGCGCGGGCGTGCGCGTTGACGACGTAGCCGAGTTCGCGCATGGACGCCTCGACCCGCTCCCGGGTGGCCGCGGCCACCGGGTAGTTGCGGTTCATGACCCGTGACACCGTGGCCGTGGAGACACCTGCGTGCCGTGCCACGTCGGTGACTGTCGCGCGCCGTCGCGCGTCCTGGGATGTCGTACCTGCCCGACGCATCGTGCCGCCCTCTGCCCGCCGTCTCGTTCCGCTGAGCCTATGGTCTGGCGGTGCGGCCTCGCGCCACCTCTCCCCGACCGGGTCGGCCGCCGTCATGCCAGATACTCCCAGCTGGCCTGCCGCACCTGGTGCAGCAGCGGCTCGCGCCGTGTGTAGCGGACGAGTTCGTCCACGGCCAGCGATCCGAGCCGGGCCGCCTCGTTGCCCTGGGCGCCGGCCAGATGGGGCGTCAGGAAGACGTTCGGCAGGGTCCACAACGGGTGCTGCGGGGGGAGCGGTTCGGGCTCGGTGACGTCCAGGACCGCGTCCAGCCGGCCGCTGACCAGGTGTTCGGTGAGCGCGTCGATGTCGACCAGCGCGCCGCGCGCGGTGTTCACCAGCAGGGCGCCCGGCCGCATCAGGGCCAGCCGCCGGGCGTCGAGCAGGTGGCGGGTGGCCGGCGTCTGGGGCGCGTGCACGGTCACCACGTCGCTGTCGGCCACCAGGGTGTCCAGGTCGGTCCGCCGCGCGCCCAGCAGTTCGGCCTCGCCGTCGCGCAGGTACGGGTCGTAGAGCAGCACCTGGGCGTCCAGGGTGCGCAGCAGCAGTTCGATCACCCGGCGGCCGGTGCGCGAGGCGCCGATCACCCCGATGGTCAGGCCGTGGGTGCCGAGCCAGTGCTGGCCGTCGAGGTCGGCCGCGGTGCGGTGGGTGCGGCGGTGCTGGAAGAGCCGGGCGAGCGGCATGACCCGCTTGGCGCCCAGGATGATCGCCGCCAGCGTGAACTCGGCGACCGGTACGGCGTTGGCGGCCGCGGCCGAGGAGACGACGATGTCGCGGTCGAAGACCTCGGGTGACAGGAAGGTGCGCACCGTGCCGGCGGCGTGGATGACCGCGCGCAGCCGGGGCGCCCGCCGCAGCACCGCCGCGTCCACCGGGGGGCAGCCCCAGCCGGTCACCAGCACCTCGACGTCGGCCAGTTCGGCCGCCACGGCGGCGGAGGAGAAGTCGTCCACCGGGTGCGGGCGGCGCAGGTCGGCGACTTCCGCCAGGCGGCGCCGCACGGCCGGCGGGAAGACGTTGTCGACCGCGCCGGGGCTCATCGTCAACAGCGCGCGCGGCCGCCTCGGTGGATCGCCGGCCTCCGCTGCGGGACCAGCCGACGCTTCATCGATGCTACGCACCCTGCCTCCGGACAGTAAACGTGTACTACGGACGAGAGCACGCTAGGCACTCGGCCGGGCGGCCGTCAAGAAACCTCCTGGTGCCCAACACCGCTGGTCACGCCCGCACATACGGCCTGACCACGGGTTTCGTGGCTCGCGAAACCGGCTGCCGCACGGCCGTGAAACACAGACTTTTCACGAAGACTATTGACGCTGGACGTAATCGCTTACTACTTTCTCGCAGCAGAAGACATCCGATCACACCCCCGGCGCCGCCCGAGGCGACCCCTGCGCCACCCCGTCGAAGAGGAACCCCGTCGTATGGCTGACACCGCAACAGGTCCACCGCGCAGCGGACGGCGCGAGCGCGCCGCGTCCGCCGGCCCGCCGGTGTACCGGCCGTCCCTGTGGCAACGGCTCAAGCGGGACAAGGTGATGCTGCTGCTGACCCTGCCGGGCCTGCTGTACTTCGTGGTCTTCCACTACGTGCCGCTGCTCGGCTACGTCGTGGCGTTCCAGCACTACGAGCCCTACCTGGGCTACATGCACAGCACCTGGACGGGACTGGCCAACTTCTCGACGGCCTTCTCCCAGCCGGCGTTCTGGTCCGCGACCCGCAACACCGTGGAGATCGCGGTCATCCAGCTGGTGTTCTTCTTCCCGGTGCCGATCGCGCTCGCGCTGCTGCTCAACAGCGTGATGAGCAGCAAGGTGCGCCGGTTCGTGCAGAGCGTGGTCTACCTGCCGCACTTCATCGGCTGGATCATCATCGTCTCGATCTTCCAACAGGTGCTCGGCGGCGCGGGGTTGCTGCCGCACCTGCTCGGCAAGGTGGGCCTGCCGCGCTACGACATGATGTCCGACCCGCACGCCTTCCCGTGGCTGCTCACCTTGGAGTCGATCTGGAAGGACGCCGGCTGGGGCACGATCATCATCCTCGCCGCGCTGCTCAGCATCGACCGCGGGCTGTACGAGTCGGCGGCCATCGACGGCGCCGGGCCCTGGCGGCGGCTGTGGCACGTCACGCTGCCGGGCATCTCGTCGGTGATCGTGCTGCTGCTGATCCTCAACCTCGGCAACCTGCTGTCCGTCGGGTTCGAGCAGATCCTGCTCCAGCGCGACGCGGTGGGACCGGACGCGGGCGAGGTGCTCGACACCTACGTCTACTACCACGGCATCCAGGACAACGACTGGGGCGTCGCGGCCGCGGTCGGCCTGGTCAAGGCCGTCGTCGGCACCGTTCTGGTGGTCGGCGCCAACAAGTTCGCCCACCGGCTGGGCCATGAGGGGGTGTACCGCGGTGCTGACCGCTGATTCCACCGACGTCACGCGATCCCTCCCCGGCCGGGAGGAGTCCGGCACGGCCGGGAGCAGGGCGAAGGCGCTGCGCAAGGCCCGCCGCGACGCCCGCCGCCGGGCCGCCGCGCCCGAGGGGCGGCCGCCGTGGATGGAACGGCCGAGCCTGATCGGGCGCTGGGGCAAGGCGCTGATCCTGGTCCTGGTGGTGGCCGCCGTCGCCTATCCGATGATCGGCATCATCGCGACCAGCTTCGCCTCCCAGTCCGACATCATCAAGAGCTCCGGACTGGTGCTGTGGCCGGCCCACCCGACGCTGGCCGCCTACCGCACCGTCTTCACCGGCGGCGTGGTGCTGCGCGCCCTGTTCGTCAGCATCGGCGTCACCGTCGTCGGCACCTTCGTCAGCCTGCTCTTCACCATCGGCATGGCGTACGGCCTGTCCCGGCGCGAGGTGACCGGCTCCCGGCTCATCCTGATGACGGCGCTGGTCACGATGTTGTTCAACGCCGGCATCATCCCGAACTTCCTGCTGGTGAAGAACCTCGGGCTGTACAACACCTACGCCTCGCTGGTGATGCCGACGCTGATGAGCGCCTTCAACCTGGTGGTGCTGCGGGCCTTCTTCATGAACCTGCCGGCCGAACTGCTCGACGCGGCCCGCATCGACGGCGCCGGCGACCTGCGCATCCTGGTCAGCATCGTGCTCCCGCTGTCCAAGGCCGTCATCGCGGTGGTCAGCCTCTTCTACGCGGTGACGTACTGGAACGCGTTCTTCAACGCCCTGCTCTACCTCGACGACTCCACGAAGTGGCCGCTGCCGATGGTGCTGCGCAGCTATGTGCTCCAGGGCCAGAGCCTGAGCGGCGCCGCGGCCGGCGAGACCGTGGCACCGCAGGAGGCCGTGCAGATGGCGGTGCTCGTCATCGCGGTGGTGCCGATCCTGCTCGTCTACCCCTTCCTCCAGCGCTACTTCACCAAGGGCGTGCTCACCGGCGCCGTCAAGGGCTGAGCCCCGCCCGCCTCGTCCTGCAGCACCCTGCCCCACTCCTGGCAAGGAGAGCCATGTCCCGTTCCGCCATCCCCTCCCTCGGCCGCAGAGCGCTGCTGCGCTCCGCCATCGGCGTCGGCCTGGGCCTCGCCGCGTCCCCCGTGCTCAGCGCGTGCGGTGACGGCGGGAGCACCGCGAAGGCGTCGGCGAAGGCCGCCGACCTGCTGCCCGCCACCACCGTCCGCGACATCGGCCTCAAGCCCGACCTGCCGGGCACCGCGGCCGGCGTCCCGCAGGGCTTCTACCGCTATCCGGCCACCCCGCTGCGCGCCACCAAGGGCGCCCCGCTGGCGGGCGCCAAGTCGGTGCGGGCCACCTCGGAGACGTTCATGCCGCCGCCGCCCGGCCGGGGGAAGAACGCGGCCTGGCAGCAGATCGAGAAGCTGCTCGGCGCCGAGGTCGACGTCACCGCGGTGCCCACCGACGACTACCCGACGAAGTTCTCGACCATGGTGGCCGGCGGCAGCCTGCCGGACATCTTCGAGTACCCGGAGACCGGCGGGGTGGACGACAAGGCCGCCTTCCTCGCCGCCACCTGCGCGGACCTCACCCCGTACCTGGCCGGCGACAAGGTCAGCGCCTACCCGAACCTCGCGGCGATCCCCAAGGCCGCGTGGCAGGGCGCCATCTTCGGCGGCCGGCTGTACGGCGTGCCGATCTCCCGGATGGGCACCGGCGGCGCCGGCTTCTACCGGCACGACCTGTTCGCCGAGGTCGGCGTCACCGACCCGCGCGAGATCGCCGACCCGGACGCGTTCGTGAAGGTGTGCAAGGAGCTGACCCGCCCCTCGAAGGACCAGTACGCCATCATGGCCGGCGCCACCAACCTGGTGGCGATGAGCACCGGTTCGCCGAAGGACTGGCGGATGGACGCCGGGACGGGGAAGTTCACCCACCAGCTGGAGACCGACGAGTTCCGTACGGCGGTCGAGACGCTGCGCACGCTGTACAAGGCGGGCTGCTTCTACCCGGGCTCGATCGGCATGTCGGGCTCCCAGAAGGCCAAGTACACCGACATGTTCATGAACGGCAAGGCCGCCTACGTCTACGACGGCATGCCCTCCTACCTCACCCCCAGCACCGGCTACGTCGACGCCATGAAGGCCGTCGACAAGAGCTTCGACCCGCGGCCGATGGTGCCGTTCGGCAAGACCGCGGTCTCCTGGATGGACAACGTCTCGCTGCAGAACGTGCACCTGAAGAAGGCGTCCGGTGACCGGGTGCGGCAGCTGCTGGCCTTCGCCGACTTCGCCGCCTCGCCGTTCGGCAGCGTGGAGTACACGCTCATCAACTACGGCGTCGAGGGCACCGACTTCACCAGGGACGCCCGCGGCAACCCCGTGCTCACCACGAAGGGCACCTCCGACGTCGCGGTGCCCTGGAAGTTCTTCGGCTCGGCGGTGCCCGCGGTCTTCAGCGCGACCTCCGAGCAGGGCGTGCGCTACAGCCACGACGCGTACGCGACCCTCATCCCGATGATGGCGCCCGACCCCACCCTCGGCTACTCCTCGCCGACCTGGGACTCCAAGGGCTACGGCAGCCTGCTCACGCTGCTCGGCGACGGTGTCGCGGACCTGATCACCGGCCGCAAGCCGATGTCCTGGTACGGAACGCTGACGAAGAACTACCTCGCCGCGGGCGGCGAGAAGGCCAGGACCGAGTTCCAGGAGGCCGCGCAGACGGGGGCGAAGAAGTGAGACTGCCCAGCGACGAGCCCGCCCCCCGCGGTACCCGAACCGACCCCGCCGCCGCGACCGCCCCGACCGCCCCCGGCCGCCGGACCGTCCTGCGGGCCGGCGCGGTCGGCGCCGTCGCCGCCGGGACGGTCGCCGTGGCCGGCGCCGCCCCCGCGTCGGCCGCGTCCGCCACCCACCGCTTCGATCCCGAGCCGGGCGCGCCCGGTGTCGGCGACCCGCTCTTCCCGACCCTCGGCAACGGCGGCTACCGGGTCACGCACTACGACCTGACCTTCGACTTCACCCCGGTCAGCTACGACTTCACCGGCGTCGTGGCGATGCGCGCGCTGGCCACCCAGGACCTGTCGGCGTTCAACCTCGACACCGACGGGCACACCATCGACCGGGTGACCGTGGACGGGCGGGACGCGGCATGGGCGCTCTCGCTCGGGCAGAGCGGCCAGGAGCTGACCGTCACCCCCGCCCGGCCGCTGCACGACGGGGCCCCGTTCACCGTCGAGGTCCGCTACCACGGCAACGGCAAGGACCACCGGTCCGGCCTCAGCGGCTGGGTGTTCGGCGCCGACGGCGGCTTCGCCTGCGCCGCCCAGGCGTCACGCGCCGACACCTTCTTCCCCTGCAACGACACCCCCTCCGACAAGGCCGCGTGGACCTTCCACCTCAGCGCCCCCGAGGGCTATGTCGCCACCGCCAACGGCGAGTTGCTGCGCAGGACGCCACGCTCGGACGGCTCGGCGGTCTGGCACTTCGCGCTGCGCGAGCCGATGCCCACCGAACTGTGCGGGATCGCCGTCGTCAAGGGCACCTACCTGTACGGCGCGAGCCACACCGGGCTGCCGCTGCGCCACGTCGTCCCGCAGGGCGAGGAGGACACCTACGCCCCGGTGGTGGCGCGGACGGCGGACCATCTCGCCTGGCTGGAGGCGAAGTTCGGGCGCTTCCCGTTCTCGCTGTACGGCCTGCACATCTACGGCGGCTACACCGACGCCCTGGAGAACCAGACGCTGAGCCTGTTTGGCACCAACTGGTTCAAGCCCAACGCGGACGGCAACCCGACGTGGGAGAACACGATGGTGCACGAGCTGACCCACCAGTGGTGGGGCGACTCGGTCACGCCGCGCGACTGGCAGCAGGCATGGCTCAACGAGGGCCCGGCGACGTACTACGCGGCCCTCTACAGCGAGGAGCGCGGCTGGTCGGTGCTGGCGGACGCGATGCGGAAGACCTACGGGTCGCTGAACGCCGTCCGTGCCGCCGACGGCCCGCCCGGGCTGCCGAACGCGCTCGGCGGCACCAACATCTACGACGGCGGCGCGCTCGTGCTCTACGCCCTGCGGATGCGGGCCGGCCAGGCGCGGTTCGACCGGATCATGCGGCTGTGGCCGGAGCGCTTCAGGAACTCCAACGCGTCGAGCGAGGACTTCATCCGGCACGCCGTGCAGGTCACCGGGGACTCCTCCCTCGACCCCTTCCTGCGTGACTGGCTCTTCGGCGCCGTCAACCCCCCGATGCCGGGCCACCCCGACTGGAGCGTGAGCGCGTGAAGCCGACCATCCGCACCGCCGTACTCGCCGCCGCCGCGCTGGCCGCCACCGTGCTGCCCGCCGGCGCCGCGTCCGCCACCTCGTCCGCGTCGGCCGCGCGGCCCGGCCCGACCGTCTACCAGGCCGCGCCCACCGGCAGCGGCGACGTCTGCGACCGTGCGCGCCCCTGCTCCCTGGACGGCGCGCGGGCCAAGGTCCGCGCCGACATCGCCGGCGGCATGGACCGGGACGTGCGGGTCGAACTGCGCGGCGGCACCTACCCGTTGACCGCGCCCCTGACGCTCGGCCCGGACGACTCCGGCCGCGACGGGCACACCGTCACCTGGGCCGCCGCACCCGGTGCGCACCCCGTGCTGTCCGGCGGCCGCACCCTGACCGGCTGGACGAGGAACCACGACGGCACCTGGACCGCCGCCGTGCCCGCCGGAGTGACGGCCCGCCAGCTCTTCGTCGGTGGCCGGCGCGCCACACCGGCCCGGGGCGCCGCCTGCGCCGCGAGCGTCTGCCACGCGACGAAGGACGGCCTGACCGGAGCCGTCGCGACCGGCATCGCGCGGTGGGCCCGTCCGACCGACGTGACCGCCGTCATCAAGGTCCGCTGGCGCAACTACCAGTGCCGGGTCACCGGCGTCAGCGGCGACGTGCTGACCTTCGCGCAGCCGTGCTGGGCCGACTCCTCCAGCGGCACCGGCCGCACCGGCCCCTCCTGGGACACCA
The DNA here is from genome assembly GCF_044744625.1 of Streptomyces sp. NPDC087270. Lineage (NCBI taxonomy): Bacteria > Bacillati > Actinomycetota > Actinomycetes > Kitasatosporales > Streptomycetaceae > Streptomyces > Streptomyces sp. NPDC087270. The sequence continues at coordinate 292,099 of NZ_JBIUYR010000005.1, read as the reverse complement.
CCACGGTGGACTCCACCCGCTACACGGGCGTCGCCTGGTTCCAGAACGCACCCGAACTCCTCGACACGCCGGGCGAGTTCGTCTGGAACTCGGCGGCCCGCACGGTCACCTACCTGCCGCTGCCCGGGCAGGACATGCGCCGCGACCAGGCCGTCACCCCCGCCACCGAGCAGCTCGCGGTCCTCGACCACGCGCACGACCTGGACCTGACCGGCATCGGCTTCGCCTACGCCGCCTACCACCAGCCGGACACCGCGGACGGGTACGCGGGCACCCAGGCCGGCCTCACCCTCACCGGAGCGAGCGGCCCCGCCGACCAGTCCGGCCGCTACTACACCAAGCCGTCGGCCGCGCTCACCGTCGACGGCGGCCGCGACGTACACGTCCAGAGCGCCGACTTCACCCACCTCGGCGGCGCGGGGGCGGTGCTCCAGGACGGCACCCAGCACTCCTCGGTCACCCGCTCCCGCTTCACCGACCTGTCCTCCGGCGCCCTCTACATCGGCGACACCGACCCGAACCCGGCGCCTCAACTCGCCGGCACCGACAACACGGTGGCGTACGACACCATCGACCACGCGGGAGTCGAGTACACCGACGCCGCCGGGATCTGGGCCGGTTACGAGGCCGGCCTGACCGTCGACCACAACACGCTGGAGCACCTGCCGTACTCCGGTGTCTCCGTCGGATGGGGCTGGAACCAGCCCGGCGCGCAGCAGTCGGTGCTGCGCGACAACCACATCACGGACAACCGGATCACCGACGTCATGACGGTCAAGGACGGCCAGCACGACGGCGGCGCGATCTACACCCAAGGCGACCAGCCGGGCACGGTGATCTCCGGCAACTACATCAACCGCTCCGCGTACGGCAACACCGAGCGGGACGGCAACGGCATCTACCTGGACGAGCAGTCCTCCCACATCACCGTGGCGGACAACGTCCTGACCCGCCTCGGCTACAAGTGGATCTCCAACTGGGCGGACTACGGCATCCAGAACACCGCCACCGGCAACTGGACGGACACCGACGCCCCCGCCCTGGCCGGCACCGGCTCGGTCGCGACCGGCAACCACACCCGGCTCGACACGCTGCCGGCCCAGGCCACCGCGATCGCCGCCCGGGCGGGCGCCGACGGCCCGCACGTCGAACCGCTGCCCGCCGACCTGGCCCGGGCCGGCACGGCCACCCAGTCCGCCACCGACGGCACGGCCACGGCCGCGAACGCGATCGACGGCGACACCACCACCGACGCGCTCACGCTCTCCGGCGCCGGCTCCTGGTGGCAGACCGACCTCGGCGCGGTCCGCCCGATCGACCGGATCGAGATCTGGAACGACGCCACCATGGCCACCGCCGACGTCGACGTGTCGATCAGCGCCACGCCCGACTTCGCCCGGGCCACCACGGTGCACCTCGGCGGCAAGGCGCTGCGGCCCAGCATCCTGGACCACCTGCACGCCCGGGGCCGCTACGTGCGGATCACCGCGACCGGCACCGGCCCGGCCCGGATCGGCCTGGCCGAGGTGCGCGTCCACTCCTGACCGCCTGACCGCCTGACCGCCTGACCGCCTGACCGCCTGACCGCCTGACTCGCCGACGGCCGCGGCCGGTTCGGGAACACCCGCTGCCGCGACCCGGCCGGCGGCTCCGAACCGGCCCGGCCGCACCCTCGCCCCACCCCGGGTACCCAGCCCGGCCCCGCGCACCCCGACCGGCCCCGCCCGCAGCCGACGTGAGCCCTCGGCCACCGACCCGGCCCCCAACCGACCCACCCCGAACCACCGTTCCGCATCCATTGGCCCGCCCCACACCGGAGATGACATGCGACCCGACCTGCGTTCCCCCGGCTCCTCCCGCCCCGCTCCCGCCGCGTCCCGCACCTCCACCCCCACCCGTATCCGCACCCGTATCCGCTCCCGGCGCCGTACGCTGCTGCGCTCGGCGACCGTCGCCGGGGCGGCCGCGCTGCTCGGCGTCGCCATGACCGGGCAGTCGTGGGCCTCGACGCCCACCTCTTCCTGGAGCACGGGCGCACCGACCCCGGTCAGCCGGCTCACGCTCCCGATGTCCTTCGAGTCCGCGCCCGACGCCGGCGGCATCTACTTCGCCTACTACACGACGCTGGAGAGCGGCACCCGCCCGTACGCCGGCTTCCAGCCGAAGGAGGTGGACGCCGACGGCCGCCCCACCCTCCAGGCGGTGTTCAGCTCCTTCAACGCCGCGGCCACCACGACCGACGCCAACTGCTCCTACGGCGCGGACGGCGGGGCCGGTGTGAGCTGCGCGGCACGCTTCGCCTACACCAAGGGCACGATGTACGCGCTGGTGCTGCAGCGGGCGAGCGTCACCGGGGACACCCAGCTCATGACCGGGGACGTGGTGGACGAGGCGACCGGCGCGACCGTGACCCACATCGGCAGCTTCAGCCTGCCGTCCGACTCGGGCCGCTTCAAGCCCGCCGACTCCGGCTTCATCGAGCCCTACCTGACCGCCGGGTGCGGCCAGCAGGTCACCGTGACCTACGGCGCCCCGGTCGGCTCGGAGGGCGGCACCGACTACACCGGCGGCCTCCCGGCCGTCACCGACCCGAGCTCGGGCAGTTGCCTCAGCACCACGTCCACCAGCACGCCCCAGGGCCGCCAGGTCACCGTGACCGGGGACACCTTCACCGGGTGACCGCGTGACCGGGTTCACCGGGTGACCTTCTCCACCCGGTGACCGCGCCGTCCGGCCCAGGCGGCCGGACAGGGTCAGTCCAGGCGGCCGACGTGCGCCAGTGCCTGCTTGAGCAGGATGCCGCGGCCGCCTGGCATCTCCTCCTGGAGCTGCGCCGAGGACGCCTCCTCCGGGGTGAACCAGACCAGGTCCAGCGCGTCCTGCCGCGGTCGGCAGTCACCCGCCACCGGTACGACGTACGCGAGCGAGACCGCGTGCTGCCGCGGGTCGTGGTAGGCCGTGACGCCCTCGGTCGGGAAGAACTCCGCGACGGTGAACGGCTGGAGCGAGGCGGGCACCCGCGGCAGCGCGACCGGCCCGAGGTCCTTCTCCAGGTGCCGGACGAGCGCGTCCCGCACCCGTTCGTGGTGCAGCACCCGCCCGGAGACGAGGCTGCGGCTGACCGTCCCGTCCGGTCCGATGCGCAGCAGCAGCCCGATGTGGGTGACTTCTCCGTTGTCGTCGACCCGCACCGGCACGGCGTCGACGTAGAGGATCGGCATACGAGCGCGGGCCAGCTCCAGTTCCTCGGGAGCCAGCCAGCCGGGCGTGGTGTCGGTCATGTCAGCCATTGCGTGATCGTACGTGGAGCGGCGCGCTCTCCACTATGACGTGGGGTACTCCGAGCAGCGCCGCTCCACCGGGTCATCCGCTCATCCGCTCACCCGGCCGTCGTGGCGGTCAGCGCGCTGACGCGCTGCGCGCCGGCGGGCGTGCCGGGGGCCGCGCTGGTCAGGTCCAGCCGCAGCCGCGCGGTGTGGACGGCGGTGAAGGAGACGACCGTGGGGCTGTCGCTCGCGCTCGCCCAGGAGACGGCCGGGTGCTTCACCGGGGTCCAGCGGTCGCCGTCCCAGTACGACACCGTGACCGTGGCCGGCAGCGTGTGCGTCGCGTCCACGGTGAAGGAGACGGAGACGGTGTCGACGCGGCGGGCGGTGGCCCAGGTGACCGAGACCCAGTCCGCGGGGCGGGCGCCGTTGAACGCGGGCAGCAGCGCGGTGGCGCTCTTGGCGAAGGCGTTGGACCAGCCGGTGGCCGGGTCGCCGTCGAGCATCGCGGCCGGCAGCGAGGAGGGCGAGCCGGAGTAGCTCGCGTCGGCCAGCGGGTAGGACGGGGTGCCGGGGCCGGGGTCCGGGACGAAGCGGACCGGGGGAGTGGCGGCCACCGCGCCGGGCGCGCGCGTGGTGCGCACCGAGGTGGTGCCGCGGTGCAGGCCGGGGGCGCTCGCGGTCACGTCGAGGTGTCCCGCGCTCGTGCCGGAGCGCACGATGGCGAGGGCCTTGCCGTGGAAGGCGGTGCGGGTGGTGGCCTGGTAGCGCTCGGCGCTCTCCTGCTGCCCGTTGTCCAGGCCGGCCAGGGAGCCGCCGGAGACGGTGAAGGTGAGCAGGTGGTCGGCGCCGGGCACCACCACGCCGTGGGAGTCGATCACTTCGGCGGTGACGTAGACCAGCGAGTCGCCGTCGGCCACCGCGGAGGCGCGGTCCGGGGTGAGCCGGACGGCGTGCGGCTCGCCGGCGGTGCGCAGCACGTCGGTGGCCACCACCTTGCCGTTCCTGCGGGCGACCGCCTTCAGTTCGCCGGCGGCGAACGGCACCTGCCAGGTCAGGTGGAGCTTGCCCGCGCTGCCGTTCGGGCTGGTGTAGCTGCCGGGGTAGGCGCCGGTGGTGACGGTCTTGTCGTCGCCGGTCGGCTCGGTGGTCTCCAGGTAGGTACGCCCGTCCACCGTCTTCTTGGTGTCGAAGCGGCGCACCCCCAGCGAGCGGCCGTTGAGGTAGAGCTCGACGGTGTCCACGGTGGAGTACGCCCACACCTCGACGGTCTCGCCCGGCCGGTGGTCCGTCCAGTCCATCGGCAGCAGGTGCACCATCGGCTCGGACGTCCACTGGCTGCGGAAGAGGTGGTACATGTCCTTCGGGAAGCCGGCCGTGTCGACCGCGCCGAAGAACGACGCCTTCACCGGGAAGACGCCGTACGGCGTCGGCTCGCCGATGTAGTCGGTGCCGGACCAGAGGAACTCGCCGGCGAAGAAGGCCCGGTCGCGGTCCTTCTTCAGGCCGTACTCGCCGCTCATGGTCCATGAGGCGAGGTTGTTGTCGAACGAGGAGGTGGCCCGCCGGCCGGGGGTGTGGTTCTCGCCGGTGTTGAGGTGCTGCGGCTCCTGGTAGGTGCCGCGGGTCGAGGTCTCCGAGGACGACTCGGACTCGAAGAGGAACAGGTGCGGGTAGCGGGCGTGCAGCGCGTCCACGGAGGCGGCGGTGTTGTAGTTGAGGCCGAGGCCGTCGAGCTTGGCGAGCATCAGGTCGGCGGGGGAGCCGACCGCCGGCAGGCCGCGGTACTTGTCGGAGCCGATGACGATCGGGCGGGTGGTGTCGAGCGCGCGGATCGCGGCGATCAGCCCGTCGGCCATGGCCAGGCCCGCGGTGGAGGTGGAGTCGGGGATCTCGTTGCCGATCGACCACATCATGACCGCGGGCGAGTTGCGGGCGGCGGACACCATCTCCGCGATGTCGGCGGCGCTGTTGGCGTCGAAGAACCGGCCGTAGTCGTAGGTGTTCTTGCCGGTGCGCCAGCAGTCGAACGCCTCGACCATCATCACGATGCCCAGCTCCTCGCAGACCCGGATCATCTCCGGCGACGGCGGGTTGTGGGAGGTGCGGAAGGCGTTGACGCCCATGGACTTCATGATCGTCATCTGGCGCAGCACCGCGTCGTAGTGGATCGCGGCGCCGAGCGCGCCCTGGTCGTGGTGGAGGTCCACGCCGCGGATCTTGGTGGGCTCGCCGTTGACGGACAGGCCGTGGTCCGGGTCGAGGGTGAAGTGGCGCACGCCGAAGGTGGTGGTGACGGTGTCCACGGTCTCGCCGTGCACCTGGATGTCCGTCTCCAGGGTGTACCGGTTCTCCGGAGTGGCGTACGACCACAACTGCGGCCGCTCCACGCGCAGTTCCGTGGTGACGTCCTGCGCGCCGGTGGCCGCCGCGAGCGTCAGCGGCGAGCTGGCCCGCGCGACCTGGCGGCCCTGGCGGTCCCGGACGGTGTTGACCACGGTGGCGGCGACGGTGCCGCCGGTCTCGTTGACGACGCCGACCTGGGCGCGCACGGTGGCGTAGCCGCTTCCCTGCCTCGGGTTCAGCGTGTCGGCGAGGTCGGGCGTGGTGACGTAGGTGCCGTGCCGGGCGACGTGCACCGGGTCGGTGACGACCAGCCGGGCGTTGCGGTAGATACCGCTGCCCGAGTACCAGCGGCTGCTGGGCAGTTGGTTGCGGACCTGGACCGCGATCACGTTGGCCGTGCGGCCGTCGGTGTGCAGCAGGTCGGTGAGGTCGTAGGCGAACCCGGTGTAGCCGTAAGGGTGGGAGCCGACCAGGGTGCCGTTGCAGTAGACGGAGCTGTCCATGTAGACGCCGTCGAACTCGACCGAGACGCGGCGGCCCTTGACGGCGGCCGGCAGGGTGAACGACCTGCGGTACCAGCCGAGTCCGCCGGGCAGGAAGCCGGTGCCGCCGGAGGTGTTGTCGGCGGTGGTGGGGGTCTGCTCGATGCTCCAGTCGTGCGGGACGCGGACGGCCCGCCAGCGGGAGTCGTCGTAGCCGGGGTCGGCGGCGTCGGCGTAGGAGCCGGTGGGGTCGGTGATGCCGGCCGGGTTCACCAGCGCGAAGCGCCAGCCGTCCGCGAGGTCGACGGTGCGGGGGAGGGCGGAGTGCGAGCCGGCCGGCCGCGCCGGGTCGGTGTGGGCGCTCGCGGTCGCGGCGAGCCCGGGCAGCGCGGGGGCCGCGGCTCCGGCCGCTCCTGCGATCAGAAAAGACCTGCGGTCGACCGGCATGGTGGGACCCTTCTCGTCGACGCGTGCACCGATGGCGCCCCGAAGAGGCGTCATAACTGACCAGCATTGAACAGAACCAACCAGGAACTCACGGATTCTCGCATCGCCGTACTGTCGCGGGTCAAGGGGTGCGGCACGGCTTTCGCGGTCGCCGACCGCAGGTCGCGGCCGGTGCGCCGGGTCCGGCGGGCGCCTTTACAACGATGGAGAAACCCGGTCGCCACGGTGCCGAACGTGTGCGGTCGCCGTGACGCTCTCCTGGCGCGTGCCAGGCGTGCGGGCTCCTTCGTGCGCGGCTGCGCGAGGCGCCGGCGGCGCTCTCCCCGACCGGCTCGCTCCTCCTGGAGTCGGCTTCAAACCTGCTGATGGGCAAGGGTGTTCGGATATTCACGGGGCGCGGTGTGCCGTGGCCGGACATCGCGAAACGCGGCGGAAATCTGTCCGGTACAGGGGATGGACATGACATCTGGGCTGTGCTGTCATCATCTCGCCTCGCTTTACATCGTTGTAGGAATCTCTTCCGACGGGCACGCCCCAAGCCGCGGCTTCGGTCTGCCCCACCCGGGCCGGAGCGCGCGCCCCTGCCATCCCGCTCCGCACGGGAGCGGTTCCTGGAGGAAACCGATGACATACAGAAGCAACGACGTGGCCCCACCCGTCACCGGGCCGCCGGACGGCCCGCCGCCCGTGGAAGCCGCCGACGCCGCCGACGCAGACGCCGACACCACCGTTGCCGCCGCCGGGCCGGGGCAGGGGATGAGCCGGCGCGGCCTGATCCGCTGGACGGGAGCGGCCGGCGTCGTCGGGCTCGGCGCGGCGGGCACCGGGCTGCTGCCGGGTGTCGCGGGCAGCGCGCGGGCCGCGGACACGGCGGCCCCCTCCTCCTCCGCTTCCACCGCCTCCTTCGCCGCCGCGCGGAGCGGCGCGTCCGGGAAGCCGGGCGGCACCACCGCGGTGGACACCGTCTTCGACCCGATCCGGCCGCCGGCGGTGCCGCTGGCGGTGCGCTCGCCGTATCTGAGCGCCTGGCTGCCGGCGAGCAACACCGCCGGCACCTGGCCGACGTTCTGGACCGGCCGCACCACCGCGATGACCGGCATCGCGCAGATCGACGGCGTGCCGTACCTGTTCCTGGGCGCGCCGAACATCGACGGGCAGGTGCTGCGCGGCATGGCGCAGCGCTCGCTGACCACCACCGCGACGCGTTCGGTGTTCCAGTACGAGGCGGCCGGCGTGGAGTTGACGCTGACCTTCCTGTCCCCGGTGGAGCCGGGCGACCTGCGCCGGCAGTCGGTGCCGCTGTCGTACCTGACGGCGGAGGCGCGCAGCGGTGACGGCGCGGCGCACGACGTGAAGCTGTACCTCGACATCTCCGGCGAGTGGGCGCACGGCGACTCCGGCACGAAGATCGGCTGGTCGGGGGAGCAGGTGGCCGGCGCCGGCAGCGGCTCGCTCACCTCGCTGTCGTTCACCCCCGACGGCACCAAGTCCCTCGCGGAGAACGGGGACATGGCGACCTGGGGCACCGTGGTGTGGAGCGCCACCAACCGCCCCGGGCTGACCTGGCAGATCGGCGCCGACACGGTGGTGCGCCCGGGCGCCCTGACCGACGGCAAGCTCGCCGGCAGCGCCGACACCCGCCAGCCGCGCGCGATCAACGACGCCTGGCCGGTCTTCGCCTTCCACTTCGACCTCGGCAGCGTCCACCGCACCGCGCAGCAGGCGGTGCTGTCCGTCGGCCATGTGCGCGAGCCCGCGGTGAGCTACCTCGGCACGCCGCTGCCGCCGCTGTGGAAGTCGTACTGGCCGACCTGGCAGCAGATGGCGGCCTTCTTCCACGGCGACCTCGCCACCGCCGCCACCCGTACGGCCGCGCTCGACCGCAAGGTGCGCCAGGAGGCGACGGCGGCCGGCGGCCCGAAGTACGCGGCGCTGTGCGCGCTGGCGCTGCGGCAGGCGTACGGCGGCACCGAACTGGTCAGCAAGGACGGCAAGCCGTGGGCGATGCTGAAGGAGATCTCCTCCTCCGGCAACGTCTCCACCGTGGACCTGCTCTACCCGGCGATGCCGGTCTTCGCCTGGGCGGACCCGGCCTACCTCGGGCTGCTGCTGGCGCCGGTGCTGGAGTACGCCGAACACGGCGGCTGGCCCAAGGAGTTCGCCGAGCACGACCTGGGCTCCTCCTACCCGAACGCCGCCGGCCACAACGACGGCAACGAGGAGGACATGCCCGTCGAGGAGTCCGCGAACATGCTGCTGATGTCGGCGGCCTACCTGAAGGGGGCGTCCGCCTCGGCCGGGCGGGCCTTCGCCACCGGGCACTACCCGATCCTCAAGCAGTGGGCGGACTACCTGGTCGACAACGCCCTCGACCCGGGCTTCCAGAACCAGACCGACGACTTCACCGGCTTCATCGGGCACAGCGCCAACCTCGCCCTGAAGGGCATCCTCGGCCTGGGCGCGATGAGCCAGGTGGCCGCCGCGGCCGGCAACGCCGCCGACCGCACCCGCTACCTCGGCGTCGCCAAGGACTACATCGGGCAGTGGACCGGCAAGGCGCAGGACACCACCCCCGACCACCTCAAGCTCGCCTACGACCAGCCGGGCACCTGGAGCCTGAAGTACAACGGCTACCCGGACGCGCTGCTCGGCCTCGGCCTGGTGCCGTCCTCGGTCGCCGCCGAGGAGGCGGCGTGGTACCTCACCCAGGTCAACCCCTACGGCATCCCGCTGGACGTCCGGCACGCCTACACCAAGGGAGACTGGGAGATGTGGACCGCCGCCTGGCTGCGTGACCACCCCGTGAGCGCCTACCTCATCGACTCGTACTACGCGTTCGCGCACACCACGCCGTCCCGGGTGCCGTTCACCGACTGGTACGACACCGTCAACGACCGGCCGGCCGGCGGCTTCCAGGCGCGCCCGGTGATCGGCGGCGTCTTCGCCCTGCTGAGCGTGACCCGATGAGCGCGGCGAGGTCGCGCCGCCGGGCGATCGGCGTACGGCGGCGGATCGCGGTCGTGGCCGCGGCGGCGGCCGCCGCCACGGTGCTCACCGGCACCGGACAGGCGGCGTCCGCGCACGGCACGGCCCACCCCCGCATCCCGACCGTGACGTCCGGCGACGCCCGGTTCGAGGTGCTGTCGCCGACGCTGATCCGTACCGAGTACGCCGGCGACGGGCAGTTCACCGACAGCCCGACCTTCAACGCCATCGGCCGGGACTCCTTCACCAGCACGCCGTACACCTCCAGCACCTCCGACGGCTGGCTCACCCTCACCACCAGCAAGGTGACCCTGCGGTACAAGGTGGACTCGGGGGCCTTCACCGCGCAGAACCTCACGGTGGACCAGAACGCGGGCACCACCCCGGTCACCGCCACCCCGTGGAACGGGCTGACCTGCACGGTCGGCGCGCTGTGCGAGGCGGAGGACCTCTCGGCCGCGGGCGTCAGCACCGCGTCGGACCACACCGGGGCCACCGGCACCGGCTTCCTGGCCGGCTTCACCGCGCAGGGCGACTCGGTCTCCGCCGACGTGGACGCCACGTCGGCGGGCTCCTACGAGTTCGACGCCCGGTACGCCAACGCGCTGGGCGGCGACGGCAAGAACACCACCCGCACGCTGTCGTTGACGGTGGACGGCGGCACGGCGCGGACGGTGAGCCTGCCGGTGACCGCGGACTGGGACACCTGGGCCGTCGCGCGGGTGCCGATCGACCTGACCGCGGGCCACCACACGGTGACGCTGGCGCACGCCGCCGCGGACTCCGGCAACGTCAACCTCGACAGCGTCGCGGTGGTCACGCCCGGCGCGTCCTACCCGGGGACGTCGGCCACCGCGATCACGGACTGCCGGTTCGGGGTGAGCTGCGAGTCCGAGGCGGGCCGCGCCACGGGCTCCGCGGTGGTCGCCACGAACCACCAGGGCTACTCCGGGGCCGGCTTCGTCGCGGAGCTGAACCAGGGCGCCGGGCTGACCCACCGGATCGTCGGGGTGCCGGCCGACGGCACCTACCTGCTGCGGGTGCGCTACGCCAACGGCGTCGGCGGCGACGGCCTGCACCAGACCCGCACCATGACGGTCACGGCCGGCGGCGACGACACGACGCTCAGCCTGCCGGCCACCGCCGACTGGGACACCTGGGGCACCGCGTCGGTCCCGGTCACCCTGACCGCGGGCACCGACGACATCACCCTGGGCTGCCCGGACGCGACCAGCTGCCACGTCAACGCCGACACGGTGTCCGTCAGCGACCAGAGCGCGCCCGCGCCCGCGCCGCACATCGCCCTGGGCGGCTACCGCCGCGGCCTGGACGGGGTCAACGGCGACAACGGCGACCCGTCCATCACGCCCGGCCTGCTCTACCGGGACGGCTGGTACCTGCTGGACGACACCTCCTCGGCGCTGTACTCCACCGCGACCGGGACGGCCTCCGCGCGACCCGGCCACGGCGGCGCGCCCTACCAGGACGGCTACCTCTTCGGCTACGGGCACGACTACCAGCAGGCGCTGACGGACCTGGCCACCCTCACCGGCCCCTCCGAGCTGCTGCCCGAATGGGCCTACGGGGTCTGGTACTCGGAGTACCTGGACCGCACCGCGGCCGACTACGAGAACACCATCCTGCCCGCGTTCCGTTCCGAGGGCGACCCGCTGGACGTCCTGGTCACCGACACCGACTTCAAGTCACCGGCGACCTGGGACGGTTGGGAGATGGACCCGGCCAAGTTCCCCGACCCGAAGGCGTTCTTCGACTGGGCGGCCGGCCAGGGGCTGCACAACACGCTCAACATCCACCCGAGCATCGTCAGCACCGACCCGCAGTTCGCGCAGGCCGAGTCCACCGCGAAGAACAAGCTCGCCAAGAGCGGCTGCGACGGCGACGTGTGCACGTACACCTTCGACTTCGGCGACCCGGACCAGCTCAAGGCGTACCTGGGGCTGCACCAGACGATGGAGCAGGCCGGCGCGGACTTCTGGTGGCTGGACTGGTGCTGCGACAACTCGCAGTCCACGCTGGCCGGTGTCACCCCCGACGCCTGGATCAACCAGCAGTACGCCACCGACGCGGACAAGACCGTCGGGCGCGGGTTCGTGCTCTCCCGGGCCTTCGGGTCACTCCAGTCCGGCGGCTACAGCAGCCCGACCGGCCTGCCGACCGGACCGTGGGCGGACAAGCGCACCACCGTCCACTTCACCGGGGACACCTCCTCCACCTGGGGCACCCTGAAGTTCGAGGTCGGCTACACCCCGGGCGAGTCCGCCTCCACCGGCCTGTCCGCGGTCAGCCACGACATCGGCGGCTTCAACGACGCGACCGGGCTGACCGGCTCCGAGACGTACTCCGACGGCGGGCAGCAGAAGTCCACCACCAAGCTCCCCGACGACCTGTACGCCCGCTGGGTCCAACTCGGCACCTTCCAGCCGGTGGACCGGCTGCACGGCAACCACAGCGACCGGCTGCCCTGGCAGTACGGCACGGACGCGCGCGCTTCCGCGGACAAGTTCCTCAACCTGCGCGAGGACCTGCTGCCGTACACCTACACCCTCGCCCAGCAGGCCAACGCCACCGGCGTCCCGGTGGTCCGGCCGATGTACCTCCAGTACCCGGAGGAGGACAGCGCCTACACCACGGCGGGCAGCGAGTACATGTACGGGCCCGACGTGCTGGTCGCGCCGGTCACCACGCCCGGCACCACCGCCACCACCTCGGTGTGGCTGCCGCCGGGCACCACCTGGACCGACTACTTCACCGGGCAGACCTACCCCGGCGGCACCACGCAGACCATCACCACCGGGCTCGACACGATGCCGGTGTTCGTCCGGGCCGGCGCGGTCGTGCCGACCAGGACCGACCACGTCAGCAGCGACGCGAAGAGCCCGCTGAAGAAGGTCACGCTCACCGTCACCGGCGGCGCGTCGGGCTCGTTCCAGCTCTACGAGGACGACGGCACCTCCGCGGTGCCGGCCCGCTCCGCGACCACGGCCGTCCACTACAGCGAGCGCAAGGGAGTGCACACCCTGCGGATCGGCGCGGCCGACGGTTCCTTCCCCGGCCAGGTCACCAGCCGGCAGTGGACGGTGACCTTCCGCGGGATCTCCGCGCCCGGCGCGGTGGCCGCCACCGGCGTCCGGCTGCCCAGGACGGCCTGGCACTACAGCGCGGCGGACCACACCCTGACCGTCACCCTCCCGGCCCGCAGCGTGCACAGCGCCACCACCGTCACCGTCCGCTGAGATCCCGGGACAGGTGACGGTCAACGGCCCGGGGCGGGACCGGCGAACCGCCGGACCCGCCCCGGGCCGTACCGCCGACGCGGGGACGGACGCGCGCTCAGGCGCCCCAGCCGGCCTGGGTGCCGCCGACCCGGTCGGCGACGATCCGCTCGGCGTAGCCGGACCGCGCGTACGCCGCCATCGGGTCCGGGTCGATCCCCGACTCCGCGCGCAACTCGGCCAGCAGCGGGCGCACATCGGTGTTGAAGGCGTCCATCAGGACGCCGTTGGCGCCCAGCACGTCACCGGCCGCCTGCGCCGCGGCGAGTGCCTCGGTGTCGACCAGCAGCGCCTTCGCGGTGGCCTCCTGCACGTTCATCACCGAACGGATCTGGCCGGGGATCTTGGGCTCGATGTTGTGGCACTGGTCGAGCATGAACGCGATCCCGGAGTCCTCCGCCAGCCCGCCCGCCTGCTTGACCTCGAAGAGGATGCGGAAGAGCTGGAAGGGGTCGGCGGCACCGACCATGAGGTCGTCGTCGGCGTAGAAGCGGGAGTTGAAGTCGAACGCGCCGAGCTTCCCCTCGCGCAGCAGGAACGCCACGATGAACTCGATGTTGGTGCCCGGCGCGTGGTGCCCGGTGTCGACGCACACCTGCGCCCGCTCGCCCAGCCGCAGGCAGTGCGCGTAGGCGGTGCCCCAGTCCGGCACGTCGGTGGTGTAGAAGGCCGGCTCGAAGAGCTTGTACTCCAGGATCAGCCGCTGGTCGGCCGACAGCCGCGCGTACACCGCGTCGAGCGCCTCGGCCAGCCGGTCCTGCCGGGCCCTGATGTCGTCCTGGCCGGGGTAGTTGGTGCCGTCGGAGAACCACAGCTTCAGATCCCGCGAGCCGGTCCGGTCCATCACGTCCACGCACGCGAAGAGGTGGTCGAGCGCCTTGCGCCGGACAGCCGGGTCGGGGTTGGTGACGCTGCCGAGCCGGTAGTCGTCGTCCTGGAAGACGTTGGCGTTGACGGTGCCCAGCGTGATGCCGGCGTCCGCCGCGGCGCGGCCGAGCTCCGCGTAGTCCGCGACCTCGTCCCAGGGGATGTGCAGGGCGACGGTCGGCGCGACCCCGGTGAAGGCGTGCACCTGGGCCGCGTCGGCGATCTTCTCGAACGGGTCCCGGGGCACGCCCTGTTGGGCGAAGACCTTGAATCTGGTGCCGGAGTTGCCGAACGCCCACGACGGCAACTCGATGCGCTGCGCGCGCAGTACGTTCTTGGCTGCCTCACGACCGGCCATGGGCGGACCTGCTTTCCAGTGCGGACGGTTCTTGCTGACAGTTCGGATCGGTGCTCACAAGGCGACCTCCACCAGGTCCACGCCCAGCAGGTCGGCGGTCGCCCGCAGTTGGGGCAGCAGGTCGCCGACACCCAGCGCCCAGTGGTGCGAGATGCCGGTGGCACTCCACGCGTCGGTCCACTCGCCCGGGTCGCAGCCGAAGTCGACCCGCGAGGTGGTGTTGCCGATCTCCAGCAGCGGCCCGGGGACCACCTCGCCGGTGGAGGCGACGAACCTGAAGGCGCCGTCGCGCTGCTGGGCGATCCCGAAGGTGGTGACCGGGCCGTGCGCCACGTCGAACTCCACGGACACGCCCCAGCCGCGCTTGCCGTGGTAGACGCCCAGGCCGCGCAGCAGCGGCCGCCGTTGGCTGATCGCCAGGTGGGCCGGGCCGTCGTGGCCCATCTCCACCACGTTGTCGCGGAAGTTCAGCGCCTGGAGCTCGGTGAACGAGCCGCCGCCGCCGAGCCGGTCCACGATGAGCATGGCCAGCGAGGTGCGCAGTTCGTACTCGCCGGTGGTGGGCACGCCGCGCGCGGTGAGCAGGGACGCGCCGAGGATCATGCCGGCGCCGAGCCGTTCGTGCTGCTCGCCCTCCAGGCCGCGGTGGTAGTAGGCGAGGCTGTCCAGCGCGAAGTCGTCCGCCAGCCGGTCCAGCCCCACCGACACCTTCGCCGCCCAGCGGAAGTCCTCCTCCTGGACCGTCGGGTCCAGGTCGAACACCTCCCGGGCCAGCGCGATCCGCTCCTCGACCTGCGCGTCGCTGACCGCGGCGACCCGCACCCGCAGGTCGTCGAACTCCAGCACCTCCATGTGGCCGCCGAAGTTCGCCGGGACCAGCGTGAGGTCGGTCGACACGTCGAGCATGCCCGGGTAGAGGTGCCCCATCAGGCCGTGCCGGCCGTGCCGCAGCGCGCCGCGCACCCCGGCCGCCTTGATCCAGCGGCCGATCCGGGCCCAGGCCCGCTCGTCCTCCAGGTACCCCGACACCGAGCGGAAGTCGATGCCGCAGCGCAGGAAGGCGTTGGCCATCTCCGGCAGCGGGCAGGCGCCGCAGTACGCCAGCCACTGACCGGTGTCGAAGGTCGCGTGGCCCATCGCCTCGGTGGGCTGGAGGTTGATCAGCAGCACCGGAGCGCCGCTGCGCTGCGCGATCGGCACCAGCATCGACGCGGTCATGTAGGTGGTGAGGAAGCCGACGATGATGTCGCAGCCGGCCACCCGCAGCGTCTCGGCGGCGCGCGCGGCGTCGGAGGCGTCGGAGACGAACCCGGCGTCCACCACGTCGCAGTCCAGCGCCCGCATCCGCTCCGCCACCCGGTCCGCGGAGCGCTGGAGTTGGGGCAGCAGGTCGGGGAACTGCGGCCAGTAGGCGCCGAGTCCGCCGGCCACCAGGCCGACCTTGGTGCGCCGGGCGGTGATGCGCCGCAGCCCGGCCGGCAGGGCGGAAGGCGGCGCGGCGGAGGGCGGCGCCGGGGAGGGCGGCGCGGCGGAGGGCGGCGCGGAACCCGGCTGCCGCGCGGGGCCGTCGGGCTGGGGGGAGTCGAAAGTCGTGGTCATCGGCCGGGTCCTTCTCCACTGGCGTGCAGTTGGTCGTCGAGGTTGAAGATCTGCCGCAGCAGCACGAACCCCTCGTCCGGCGGCTGCCCGTCCAGGCCGGTGAAGTAGGGGGCCATCTCGGCCTGCCAGCGGGCGTTGACGTCGGTGCGGGCCATCGCGGCCTGCGCGGCGGCGAGGTCGTCGGCCTCGACGTATCCGACGATCAGCCCGTCGTCGGCGGCGAAGATCGAGTAGTTGCGCCAGCCGGCCGCGTCGAGCGCGCGCAGCATGTCCGGCCAGACCTGCGCGTGCCGCTCGCGGTACTCGTCGAGCCGGTCGGGCCTGACCCGTAGCAGGAAGCAGTAGCGGTTCATCCGATCGTCGTTCCCTTGTGCTCTCCGCGGCGCCGGGGCGCCCCGGTTGCCGCCGGCGCCGGCCGGCCCCAGGACAGGACCGGCCGGGCGCCCCGCGGCATCAGAAGTCGAACTTGTCGACGTTGGAGGCGTCGAAGACGGTCGGCGGGCCGAGCACCACCGACGGGCCGACCCCGCTCGTCGGGGCGAGCACCTTGTACGTGCCGAGCGTGCCCGCCTTGAAGCTGGACCCGGTCTGCAGGCTGGCGCTGCCGGACGCGAGCGACGCGGCCGCGTAACCGGCCAGGTAGCCCAGCTGGTTGGGGTCCCACAGCTCGAAGGACTTCACGGTGCCGTCCTTGACGTAGGACTTCATCTGCGAGGGCAGCCCGAGTCCGGTGAGCGTGACCTTCTTCGCCACGTCCTTGTGGTTGGACAGGTACTGCGCCGCGGTCGAGATGCCCACGGTGGTCGGCGAGATGATGCCCTTGAGGTTCGGGTACGCCGACAGCAGGCCCTGCAGCACGGTCAGCGACGTGGCCGGGTCGTCGTTGCCGTACACCGTGCTGACCAGCTTCATGTTCGGGTACTTGGTCAGCTGCTGCTTCATGTACTTGATCCAGGCGTTCTGGTTGGTCGCGCTGGCCGCCGCGGACAGGATCGCGACCTGGCCGCTGCTGCCGATCTGCTTGGCGAGCAGGTCGACCTCGGAGGTGCCGATGGTCTCGGTGTCCGCCTGGTTGATGAACAGGTGGTTCGGGGTGGTGCCGCAGGAGATGTCCGAGTCGAACGAGACGATCTTGATCCCGGCGGCAGCGGCCTGGTTGAGCGACGGGCACAGCGCCGACGGGTCGTTGCCGGCGATCACTATGGCGTCGGCGTGCTTCTGGATCGCGGTCTGGATCGACGGGATCTGCGCGGCCGCGGTGTCGGCGGTGCCGCTGGAGACCACGACCTTGCCGCCGAGCTCCTCCAGCGCCTTCTTGCCGCCGGCGTCGGCCAGCACCTCGTACGGGTTCTGGGTGTCCTTGGGGATGAAGTAGACCGTCAGGCCCTTCTTGACGCCGGTCGCGGTCGGCTTGCCGGTCGGGTCGGCGCCGGCGTTGGAGGAGGAGCCGCAGGCCGCGAGCATGAGGCCGGCAACGGAAAGGGAGAGGAGTGCGGTCGCCCTGCGGCGCACGGTTCTGCTGATGGTCACGTGACTGTCTTTCTTCAGAGGGTCGGACGGAACGGCCGGCGCCGCCGGGTGCCGGCCGGTGAGGAAGCGGCGGGGAGCCGCGGCTCCGGACGAGGTGGCGGGGGTGGAGCCGCGGCTCCGGACGAGGTGGCGGGGGTGGAGCCGCGGCTCCGGACGGGGTGGCCGGGTGGAGCCGCGGGCTCCGGGTGGCGGCGGGTCAGGCGGCGGGCAGCGGGCCCCGCTTGGCGCGGGCTCTGATCCGGCGCACCAGCTCGCCGCCGTTGGGCACGACGACGCTCACCAGCAGCAGCGCGCCGGTGACGATGTTCTGCACCTCCGGCTGGACGCCCATCTGGGTCAGCGCCTGCTGGAGGCAGCCGACGATGACCACCGCGAGCACCACGCCGATCACGGTGCCCCGGCCGCCGAAGATCGACACTCCGCCGAGCAGCACGATCGCCACCACGTTGAGTTCGAGCCCGGTGCCGGCGTCGTAGCTGACCGAGGAGTTCTTCAGGGTGAACAGGATGCCGGCGAGCGCGCAGAAGAGGCCGGAGGCCACGTAGAGCCCGAACTTGACCCGGTCGACCCGCACCCCGGAGAAGCGGGCGGCCTCCGGTTGCAGGCCGATCGCCACGATGGAGCGGCCCAGCGAGGTCGCGTGCAGGATCACCCCGAAGATCACCGCCAGCACCAGGAAGATCAGCGCGGACCAGGCGATCTTCGTGCCCTGCACCGGCATCACGCCGATCTTGGTGAGCGACATCGGGAACCCGGTGATGGTGCGCGGCGCCAGCACGATCTCGGAGAGGCCGCGGAAGAGGGTCAGCGTGCCGATCGTCACCGCGATCGACGGCAGCCCCATCTTCGACACCAGCAGGCCGTTGAGCGCGCCGCCGGCCGCGCCGACCGCCAGCGCCGCCGCCATCGCGGCCCACACCGACCAGCCGTCGTGGAAGAGCGAGCCCATCACGGTGCCGGACAGCCCCAGCATCGAGGCCACCGACAGGTCCATCTCGCCGGTCATCACGATCAGCGTCAACGGCAGCGCCATGATGGCGATCTCGCCCATGTTCAGGCTGATGTAGAAGAAGTTGGTGCCGTCCAGGAAGTCCGACGACTGCGCCGACCCGAAGATCAGCACCGCGATCAGGACGAACACCAGCGCGGTCTCCCAGCGCACCAGCCCGCGCCAGAACGGCTGCCCGGCGTCGTCGGCACCCTGGTAGGAGGGGGTGGCCGGTTTCGTGGTGGTGATGTCAGGCGTCACGGTGGGCTCCCTGTGCGGACTGGAGGCTGCGGGCCACCCGCAGGCCCAGCCAGCGGTCGAAGGCGATGGCCGCCAGCAGCAGCCCGCCGGCGATCGCCTCGTTCCAGAAGGACGAGATCTTCGCGGCGACCAGCGCCTGGTTGATCGTGTTGAGCAGCAGAGCGCCGAGGGCGGCGCCCAGCACGGTGCCGCTGCCGCCGAAGATGGCCACCCCGCCTACGACCACCGCGGCGACGACCGTCAGCTCGTAGCCGTTGCCGCCGGTGACGTCGATCTGGGCGTGCAGCGCGAGGAACAGCGACCCGGCCAGGCCGGCGAGCGCGCCGCTGATCAGGAAGGCGGTGAACACCCGTCGCCCGGCGGGGATGCCGGCCAGTGCGGCGGCCTCCGGGTTGGAGCCGATCGCGTACAGGTCGCGGCTGGCCCGGAAGGAGCGCATCGCGTACCCCACGACCGCGACCACGACCGCCACGATGATGGCCAGCCACGGCACACCGAGGAAGGTCCGGTACCCCACCTCGGTGAAGGACTTGGGGATCGCCCCCGGGTCGATGGTCTTGCCGTCGACGATCACCCCGTCCACCCCGCGGACGATGTAGAGCATGGCGAGCGTCACCACCAGGCTCGGCACCCGGGTCACGACCGTGATCAGGCCGTTGATCGAGCCGACCAGGGCGCCGACCAGGATGCCGAGCACGTAGCCCAGCAGCACCGGGAAGCCGGAGTGGTGCTTGAAGACGTCGCCGACGACGTACGCGGACAGGCCGACCACCGAGCCGACCGACAGGTCCACGTTGCGGGTGACGATGACCATCGTCTCGCCGACGCCGAGCAGCGCGATCAGCGAGGCGCCGGTGAGCAGTTGCTGGATGCTGTGCGGGTTGGCGAAGGCGTGGTTGCTGATCGTGGTGGCGACGAAGACCAGCACGATGACGACGCCGATGCCCAGTTCCCGGGCCCGCAGCAGGGCGGCGCCGCGGGCGAAGCGCTGGGTGTCGGGCGCCGGGGCCGGCGCGGTGAGCTGTGCGGTCATGACGCCACCGCCGCGTATCCGGTGGCGGCGCGCATGATCGAGTCCTCGTCGGCCTCGGCGCGGCTGAGTTCGGCGGTGATCCGGCCCTCGTGCAGGACCAGCACCCGGTCGGCCATGCCCAGCACTTCGGGCAGTTCGGAGGAGATCATCAGCACCGCCATCCCGTCGGCCACCAGTCCGTCGAGGATGCGGTGCACCTCGGCCTTGGTCCCGACGTCGATACCTCGGGTCGGTTCGTCGATGATCAGCAGGGAGGGGCCGCGGGCCAGCCACTTGCCGAGCACGACCTTCTGCTGGTTGCCGCCCGACAGGGTGGCGACCGGGTTCCTCATCCGGCCGAACTTCAACTGCAGGCGCTCCGCCCAGGTCAGTGCCAGCTCGCGCTCCGAGCCGCGCTGGATCAGCCCGAACCGGCCCAGCCGCTCCAGCGAGGCGAGCGCGACGTTGCGGTCGATGCCCATGTCCATCACCAGGCCCTGCTGGCGGCGGTCCTCGGGGACCAGCGCCACGCCGGCGGCCATCGCGTCGGCCGGGTTGCCGTTGCGCAGCTTCCTGCCGCCCACCTTGACCGTGCCCGACGTCCACCGGTCGATGCCGAAGACGGCGCGGGCGACCTCGCTGCGGCCGGCCCCGACCAGCCCGGCCAGGCCGACGATCTCGCCCCTGCGCACGGTGAAGCTGATGTCGTGGAAGACGCCCTCCCGGGTGAGGCGTTCGACCTCCAGCACGGTCGCGCCCGGGTCGGTCTGCGTCTTCGGGAAGAGCGTGCCCAGCTCGCGGCCGACCATCGAGCGGATGATCGAGTCGGCGGTCACGTCCTCGATCGGCGCGGTGCTCACGAAGCGCCCGTCGCGCATGATGGTGACGCGCTGGCAGCTCGCCAGCACCTCCTCGATCCGGTGCGAGATGAACAGCACCGCCGCGCCCTGCTCGCGCAGCGTGCGCATCACGTCGAAGAGGCGTTCCACCTCCACCGAGGTCAGCGCGGCGGTCGGCTCGTCCATCACCAGCACCTTGGCGTCCAGGGACAGCGCCTTGGCGATCTCGACGATCTGCTGGTCGGCGACGGACAGGCCGCGGGCCTGGCGCTGCGGGTCCAACTGGACGCCCAGCCGCTCGAAGACCGCGACGGCCGCCTTGTTCATCGCGGTCCGGTCGATCCGGCGGCCGGCGCGGCGCGGCTGGCGGCCCATGAAGATGTTCTCCGCGACGGTGAGGTCGGGGAAGAGGGTGGGCTCCTGGTAGATGATCGACACCCCGGCGGCGCGGGAGGCCGCGGGCCCGGACAGGACGACCGGGGTGCCGCCGATCAGCAGCCGGCCGCTGTCGGGCTGGTGCACGCCGGCGAGGATCTTCACCAGCGTGGACTTGCCCGCGCCGTTCTCGCCCAACAGGGCGTGTGCCTCGCCTGGGTACAGGGTGACCGACCCGTCCTCGAGCGCGCGCACCGCGCCGAAGCGCTTTGCCGCCTGCTCCAGGACGAGGAGCGGGTCCTTGCCTACGGGATCTTTCATCGTGCCAGGTCCTCGTCTTGGTGTGGTGCGCTTGCGCGGCGGGCTCGCCACATGTGTGCCCACCCCCTCCCCGGAACGTCGTCCGGGACTCGTCGTGCCCTCCGTCCGAACGTCGGGCCACCGGTAAATTGGAACGTTTCACAAAAGTTGACGGACGCGAGACTATGTCCTGCGTCACGTGACGTCTAGGGTCCCGCACGTAATATCCGTTGGCGGGGAAGAGCGCTGGTGGGCGCGTCGGCCCGCGGGGGCCGCCGTACGGGCCGGCGGCGCGGGCTCCCGGGGCGCTCGCCGGCGGGCGCGGCGGGGGTGCCCGGCGGGGGTGCCCGCGCGTGCGCCCGGACCTGACGGGTTCCCTCCGGACGGCCAACCGCCCTGGTCGCGGCGGGCGTCGGAGGCGGGACCCGGGCCTTGTGTACGGTCGCGGATACGATCATGGTCCGCGGGGGTTCGGTGGCGGGCGGAGCCGGGCGGTGGGCATCGTCTCCGAATCGTGCCGGTACGCCCCATTGCGGAGCCTGCTCGGCGCGGTTATTCTATGCACTTTTGAAACGTCTCAGGTCCTCAAGGGGGATCTGGGGAACCGGAGTTGCCGGTGCGCGGCGCCCGGGTGGCCCGGGGGAGCGGTCCGGCCCGCGGCTCGCCCGGGAGGAGCACGGGGAGCCCGTCCGGGAGGGCCCGCGGCGGCCCGGCCGGGTGGAGACAATACGAGCATGCCCTCTCTGGCCACCCCCGCGATACCCGCCGGCGCACTTCGTTCGACCGGGCAGCCGGTCCTCCCGGTCGAGGGCGGGCGGCAGTTGCGGCCCTGGCGGCCGGACGACGCCGGCGCCGTCCACGCCGCCTACCAGGACCCGCAGATCCAGCGCTGGCACGTGCGCCGCGCCGACTCCGTCGCCGAGGCGGGGGAGTGGATCGAGCAGTGGCGCGACGCCTGGCCCGCCGAGACCGGCGGGCACTGGGCGGTGGCGGACGCGGCGACCGACGCGCTGCTGGGCCGCGTGGCGCTGAAGGCGTTCGACCTCGCCGACGGGCAGGCGGAGATGGCCTACTGGACGGTCCCGGCGGCGCGCGGCACCGGCGTCTGCTCCGGCGCGGTCCGCGCGCTCGCGGCCTGGGCGCTGGGCGACGGCGGCTTCCACCGGCTGGAACTGGCGCACTCCGCCGCCAATCCGGCGTCCTGCCGGGTGGCGGTCGCGACCGGCTTCGCGCAGGAGGGCGTACGCCGCGGGGCGGCGCGGCACGCGGACGGCTGGCACGACATGCACCTGCACGGGCGGGTGCGCGGCGGCCGGGGCTGACACCGCGTCAAGGGGGCGGACCCGGTGGCCGGGTGGCCGGGGGAGCCCGGGTGCGCGGGTGGCTCGGTGCCGGGTGCCGGTAGGGCCGGGTGCCCGGCGGGATTGCGGCCGGTGGGGCGGGGCACGCGGGGTGGCATGGACAGCGGCGCGGGAGACGAGGGCGGGCGGGCGTTCGTACTCGGCGGCGGCGGGGCGCTGGGGGCGCACGAAGTGGGGATGCTGAAGGCGCTGTTCGCCGCGGGGGTGCGGCCCGGCCTGGTGCTGGGCACGTCGGTGGGGGCGATCAACGGCGCGGCGGTCGCGGCGGACCCGTCGCAGTCCGCGGTGGCCCGACTGGAGGAGCTGTGGACGGGGCTGGGCCGGGCCGGGGTCTTCACCGGCTCGCTGGCGGCGCGGTTGTCCACGGCGCTGCGCAGCGGCACCCACCTCTACGCGGCGGCGCCCCTGCGTACGTTGCTGCGCACCCATCTGCCGGTCACCCGGATCGAGGACCTGGCCGTACCGTTCCAGTGCGTCGCGGCGCGGATCGAGGACGCGGCCGAGCACTGGTTCGACGGCGGACCGCTGGCCGACGCGGTGCTCGCGTCCTGCTCGGTGCCGGGGCTGCTGCCGCCGGTCCGGCTGGGCGACGCGCACTTCGTGGACGGCGGGCTGGTCAACAGCATCCCGGTCGGCCGGGCGGTGGCGCTCGGCGCCCGCGAGATCTACGTGCTCCAGGTCGGCCGGGTCGAGCACGCGCTCACTCCGCCCCGGCTGCCGTGGGAAGTCGCCACCGTCGCCTTCGAGATCGCCCGCAGGCACCGTTTCGCCCGGGACATGGCCGACCTGCCGCCGGACGTCACCGTGCACGTGCTGCCCAGCGCCTCCACCCGTGACGAGACCGGCGGGACGCTGCGCCAACTCCGCAGGCGCGCCGCGTTCGGGGCGACCGCGGAACGCATCGAGCGCGCCTACGCGGCGTCCTCGCGCTACCTCGACACGGCCCTCGCCCCGAAAGGCGGCGCCCCCGCATGACGACACCCCCGCCCCACCCGTCCGCGTCCGCGGCCGCGTCCGTGCCGTCGGACGCACCCGCCTCCGTGTCCGCCTCCGTCTCCGCTTCCGCAGCCTCGGCCGTGTCCCTCGCGGTGACCCTCGGGCGGCGGGCGGCCACCACCGCGCTGCTCCTGGCCCTGATCCCGTTGACGGCGGCCCTGTTGGTGGCCGTGACCGTGCTCGGCGCGCCGGTCTCCCTCGCCACCCGGGGGCCGTGGCGGCAGACCCGGGTGGCCGGGTTCGCGCTGCTCTACCTGCTGGCGGACCTGGCCGGGCTGGTGACGGCGACCGTGGTGTTCCTGCGCGACCCGTCCCCGCGCCCGGCCGCCCGACGCCGGCGGGAGGACACCGCGTTCCGTACGCTCGCCCGGCTGCTGGCTGTCCTGCGCCGGGCCGCGGAACACGTCTTCCGGCTCAGGGTCGAGGTCACTCCGGCCGTCCCGCGCGGAAGCGGCTCGGGTGGCGACGGCCCGGGTGGCGACGTCTCGCACGGTGACGCCTCGCATGGCGACGGCTCCGGTGGAAGCGCCCCGCGGGCAAGCGCCCCGATGGGTGGCCGACCGTACGAACGCGTCGCGCCCGGGAGCGACCCGCGTCGCGCGCCCCTGCTCGTACTCGTCCGGCACGCCGGTCTCGGCGACTCCTTCCTGCTGCTCCAGATCCTGCTCACCGAGGCCGGGTTGCGCCCGCACACCGTGCTCAAGGGCGCGCTGCGCGCCGACCCCTGCCTGGACGTGCTCCTCGGCCGGGTGCCGCACTGCTTCGTGCCGCCCGCCTCGGGCACCGCCGTCGACGGCATCGCCGATCTCGCGGCAGGACTGCGCCCCGGCGACGCGCTCGTGCTCTTCCCCGAGGGCGGCAACTTCACCCCGCGCCGCCACCGCCGCGTGATCGCCATGCTGCGCCGCCGCGGCCTCTACCGCCGCGCCGCCCGCGCGTCCCGGCTGCATTACGTGCTGCCGCCGCGCGACGGCGGGGCGTTGGCCGCGCTGGCCGCCGCGCCCACTGCGGACGTCGTCTTCGTCACCCATGCCGGGCTCGACGTCATCGACTCGGTCCGGACCGCCTGGTCCGTCCTTCCGTTCACGCGCGGGGTGCGGGCCCACTGGTGGCGGATACCGGCCGCCGCGATTCCGCCGGGCGAGGAGGCCCGCAGCGACTGGCTGCTCACCCAGTGGGAACGCGTCGACCGGTGGACGGCCGCGCACGCCGTCGCCCGGACCCCGCACGTCTGACCTCGCGCTCCCGCGTGTCGGCCGGCCCGAGCGGGGGTGCGGAGGCACGGAGCGCCGCCGGTCCGGGGGATGAACGTGTCCGGGTCCTGGTCGTCGTTCCTGCGCGGAGTGCCAAGTGCGGTGCGCGCACCGTCAATGACCCGGCGGGGCTTCTGCCGCACCGTGGGACCCGAACATCGGATCACGGGGTGCGCGGTCCCACGGTGTGGCCGCGCGCTGCGGAGGACGGGGAGGACGGGGAATGAAGCGGATGAGAGCGGGTGCCCGCGGAGCGGCGATCACGGCCACCGCCCTGGTGTGCGCCGTGGGCGGGTTCGTCGGCACCGCCGGCGCGACGACCGGTGCCGGCTGGATCGGATACGGCTACGCGAACACGCACAACGGGGTGGAGTGCGTCCAGGAGGCCATCGACAACTCGCCGGCCCCCGCCCACGTCACCGTCGACGGCGTGTTCGGTCCCCGGACCTACTCGGGCGTCAAGTCCTTCCAGCAGTGGTGGAACCAGACGGGCATGAACCCGCACCTGAGCGTGGACGGCGTCGTCGGACCGGCGACCGGGGACCAGATGCTCGGCTACGTCGGTGCCGGCTGCTACCTCTACGTACCCACCACGGACTGACGACCCGGCGGCACCCCGCAGGCAACCACACGAGGGATCGGCCGGCTCGGCACCGCCCGGTGTCCTGGCCTGCCGCTCCACAGACGGGAGGGAACATGCGTATCCGTTCACGAGGCATCACCGCGCTGGCGGCCGTCGCGCTCGCGGCGAGCGGGCTGACGGTCGCGGCCGGCTCGTCGGCCAGCGCGGCGGCGCCCTTGGACTGCTACGGAAGCTCGAACATCTACTCCACCAGCGGCAACAACAGGTGGCCGTCGAGCGGCTGGGTCACCACGTCGTCGGTCTGCGCGGACATCAATGTCAGGCCCAACAACAGCCTGTGGGTCCAGACATGCTTCCAGGCGACGAACTCCTGCAACAAGGCCACCTGGATCAGTGCCGTGACCTGGGGCACGGCCGCCACCGGAGTCCTTGACGGTACGAAGTTCTACCTGCACTTCGACCGCGCCAGCGTGGGGGACGTCGCTTACTGAGCGCCGCCCGGCACCGTCGGCCCCCTGGGTGTACGCCCGGGGGGCCGTGGCGTGGCGTGCCGTGCCTTGGGGTGGCGGTGGCGCCGCGGTGGCCGGAACCGGCTGCTCGGCCCGCGCGTTGGCTCGGCAGGACCTCGGAGGGAGAACACTTGTCCAGTGCGGGTTTCCCGCCGGTGCGGGCGGTCGGACGCGGGGCGGCCTGGTACCGCGGGGACTGCCATGTCCACTCCGTCCGGTCGGGCGGCGGGGAACTCACGCCCGAGCAACTGGCCGTCCGGGCACGCGCCGCCGGGCTCGACTTCATCGCGACGACGGAGCACAACTCGGCTGCCGCGCCCGGGGCGTGGGGACATCTGGCCGCCGACGACTTCCTGATCGTCCTCGGTGAGGAGGTGGTCACGAAGACCGGGCACTGGCTCGCGCTCGGCATCGACCCCGGCCAGGTCGTCGACTGGAACCACCAGGTCAGGGACGGACTGGTCGACCGGTGCCTGGGCCAGGTCCATCGCGTCGGGGGCCTGTGCGTGGCCGCGCACCCGCACGCGCCCTATCCGTCGGGCGACTTCACGTTCCCCTTCCGGGGCTTCGACGTCGTGGAGGTGTGGAACGGGCTCTGGACGTCGGACCAGCCCTGGAACGCCGACAACGAGGCCGCCCTGGCGGAGTGGGGACGCGGCCTGGCGGCGGACCTCCGGACGGGCGCGTGGCGGCCGGCGATGGGCAACAGCGACACGCACCTGGAGGGGCAGATCGGCATCCCCCACACCGTGGTCTTCGCCGAGGAGCTGAGTACGCAGGCGGTCCTGGCCGCGATCCGCGCGGGCCGCAGCTGGATCGCCGGGTCGGCGGACGTGGACGTGTCCTTCACCGCCGGCGCCGATGGTCGCGTCGCCGGGGTGGGAGAACGGCTCGCCACCCGGGGCCGGCCGGTCGAAGTGCGGGCAGCCGTACGCGGTGTGCCGACGGCGACCGTCAGCTTCCACACCGACCGGGGAAAGGCGCACCGCGCGTCGCTCCCCGGTGACGGGCCAGGCGTGGTGCGGTGGGAGACGACGGCGGAGGACTCGGCGTTCGTCCGCGTCGAGGTCCGCCACCCCGACGGAGCCGCCGCCGCACTCACCAACCCGATCATCCTGACCTGACCCCGCGCCCGCGGTCCACGGACGCGATGCCCGTGCCCGTGCTCTCCTCCCGCCGCACCCACCGGCTCACCCGGTGGCAGACCCGGTGGAGCGCGCTCCGCCCCTCAGGACTCGCTGGACCTGCCGGACTGCGCGGCCGCCGACGCGAGCAGCGTGTCCAGCAGCCCGGGGAAGACCGCGTCCAGATCGGCGCGGCGCAGTTCGTTGATCTTCGCGGTGCCCTGATAGCGCTGGGTGATCACGCCCGCTTCGCGTAGCACGCGGAAGTGGTAGGTGGCGGTGGACTTGCTGCACACGAGCCCGATCTCCCCGCAAGCCGACGCGGCGTCGGCGGCCAGCGCCTGGATGATGCGGAGCCGCATCGGGTCGGCGCAGGCGTGCAGCACCGCCTCCAGCCGGATGTCGGCGGGCTCGGGATGGTCCAGTTGCCGGCTCGGAGTTGCCGCGCCGGCGCTGTGAGGAGGCATACGGCGAGTCTACTGCGACGGATCTCGTAGTTCGACAAATCTCGAACCTTGATGTTCGATGAATCTCGTAATACGTTAATCGTCGAACTAAGGCGGGCCGCCCCGGCCGTGCCCTGAGGAGACATCTCCATGAGCCAGTTGTTCGAGCCCTTCCGCTTGCGAGCGTTGACCATCCCCAACCGCGTGTGGATGCCGCCGATGGGCCAGTACAGCGCGGGGTCGGAGGGGCCGGCCGTCGGCGTTCCCACCGACTGGCACCTCGCGCACCAGGGCGCCCGCGCGGCCGGTGGCGCCGGCCTGATCCTGACCGAGGGCACGGGGGTGAGCCCCACCGGCCGGACCACCCCCTACGACCTGGGCATCTGGACCGACGCGCAGCTTCCCGGGTTCCAGCGGATCACCGCTCTGGTCACCTCGCTGGGCGCCGTGCCCGGCATCCAGCTGTCGCACTCCGGCAGCAAGGGGTCGACCGACCGTCAGTGGCTGGGCGGCAAGCGGCTCGGTCCGGAGCAGGGCGGCTGGCGGCCGGCCGGCCCCGGCGAACTGACCCTCGCCGACATCGACCGGATCGTCGAGGAGTTCGCGGCGGCGGCGCGTCGGGCGGCCGCGGCCGGGTACCAGGTGGTCGAACTGCTCGCCGGACACGGGTATCTGATCCACCAGTTCCTGTCGCCGGTCACCAACCACCGCACGGATGCCTACGGCGGCTCCTTCGAGAGCCGGACCCGGTTCGCCCTCCGTGTCGTGGACGCCGTGCGTGCCGTCTGGCCCGACGACCTGCCGCTCTTCGCCCGCGTCTCCGCGACGGACTGGCTCACCGAGAACCCTTCGGACCACCGCGAGGGCTGGACCGTGGACGACACCGTCCGCCTCGCGACACTGCTGGCCGACCACGGCGTTGACCTGCTGAACGTGTCGAGCGGCGGCATCGTCCCCGACGCGAAGATCACGGTCGGGCCGGGCTACCAGGTGCCCTTTGCCGCGCGGGTGAAGGCGGAGACCGGAGTGCCGGTCGCCGCCGTCGGCATGATCACCGAGCCCGACCAGGCCGCCAAGATCCTCGCCAACTCCGAGGCCGACGCGATCCTGATCGGCCGCGAACTCCTGCGCCACCCGACCTGGCCCCTCGACGCCGCCAAGGCACTGGGAGCCGAGGTACGCATCCCGCCGCAGTATCGCCGCGCCTACTGACACCCTGAGAAGGGCCGGTCGCGCGTGCCAGGCTGGGTGCCGGTCGGCAGGACGTCATCGACCCGAAGGGCGGACTCTCGTGCGCACAGTCCACGTCGTCACGCATCCCGAGGCGACGCACCACGTCGAGGGGGTCGTCGGCGGGTGGCACGACTCGCGCCTGACGCCCGCCGGAGTCCGCGCGGCGGTCTCCATCGCCCGAACGCTCCGGGCCCGGGTGCCGGACGGCGCCGAGGTGGAGCTGTTCTCCTCGGATCTGCGGCGCACCCGGCGGACCGCCGAGGAAGTGGCCGACGTGTTCGGCGTGCGGCCGGTCCTCGACCGCAGGCTGCGGGAGAAGTCCTACGGTCAGGCGGGGGGAAGGCCGCAGGAGTGGCTGGACCGGCGCTTCGTCCCGCCGCCGGCGGTCGGGGAACGGATGGACCACGACGAGGGCGTGGAAGGCGCCGAGACGAGGGCGGAGTTGGCGCGGCGCGTCTACGCGGCCATGGACGACATCCTGCGACGTCCGTGCGCACACCAGATCGTCGTGACGCACGGCGGCTCACTGACCTTCGTCGTGGCGTCCTGGATCAGGATGCCGATCGAGTCGGCCGGTTACGTCGGCTTCCGGGCCCCCTCCGGCAGCATCACCACGCTGCGCGAGGACGACTTCTACCACAACCGCCAGGTCGTCAGCCTCGGCGAGACCCGCCATCTCGACGAGTCCCGCCCTCTCGGCGAGACCCGCCCTCTCGGAGAGTCCTCCCCTCTCGACTCCGCGCGACGCTGAATCGCCGGCGAGCCGTCGTCGTCTCCTGCCGTGTCTCCTGCCGTGCCGGTCAGCGTGGTCGGGCTTCCCAGGCCGGGCGCCGGAGTTGGGCGTTGTCCACGATGAAGTCGGCGTGGTCGGCCGGGTGGGCCGTGGCGGCGTAGAGCCGCTGGGCGGGGATGTAGCGCTCGCGCCAGGACCGTTCGACGTCGGCGGCATCGGCGGAGGGCCCGGCCTGGGCCGTGTCCCGGTCCCGGGCGCGGCCCACCGTCTGCTCGAAGGGGACGGATACGAGGATGCGCAGCTCCCATCGGTCGACGAGTTCCGGGCGCAGGAGGAAGACGCCGTCGAAGAGGAGTACGGCGTTCGCGGGGGCGGTCGTGGGCGGCAGCGACAGCGCGCGGTCGGTGTCCTTGTCGTAGACGGAGTGCTGGAACCTCCGGTGCCCGCCCGGGCCCAGCGGGTCGAGCAGGACCCGGCGCAGCGCTACGTGGTCGTGGGCGTCGAAGTAGCAGGCTTCGGCCGAGTACCGGCCGCGTCGGTAGCGCTGTGCGCGGGGGAAGAGGAAGTCGTCGACGGTCGCGCGGATGACCTCGCGGCCCTGCGCCCGCAGGACGACGGCGAGTTCGTCGGCCAGCGTGGTCTTGCCGGCGGCGGGCGGCCCGTCGACGGCGACCCGCACCGGGTGCGCGGTCGTGACGGCCCCGATCGCCCCGGCCAGTTGGCCCATGAGTTCGCCGCGGGTACCTCGATCCATTGCTGCCCCTCTCTCACGGCGCCGGTGCGCAGGGCACGTTGGGCCGCGATCGCCGGTTCCGGACCCGCCCCGCGCCCACCCGGGTGGACGCGCGCCCCCGCACCCGCCCGGTGGACGTGGCCCCACCGTAGTCCCCGTAACCCCCGTAACCCCCGTGGTCCACGTAGCCCGCGTGGCCCCGTCGCTCGCGGCCCCCGCCTGGCGGAAGATGCCGCGCTCCCGTGATCGTGTGAAACCTAGTGACACGCGGAAAGGGTGTTGCTTGAATGCGGCAAGCGCTTTCTGTCGTCCGCCCTTGGAGGGTCCCGCCGTGCAGATCTCCCGCCGTGCCCTGATCGCCGCGGTGCCCGCGACCGCCCTGCTGGCCGCGGCGCAGCCGTCCCGCGCGTGGGCCGACGCCACCGGCACCGGCGCCGCCCCCCGCACCGGTGCCCGCACCGCCACCGCCGCCAAGGCCGCCGCCGGCACCCCCGCCGACCGCGCGCAGATCCTGGCCAACACCGTGGACGTGTTCGCGGGCACCGCCCAGTCCAACGCCCGGCCGGACGTCGCCGCCAAGCTCGCCGCGATCGCGGCGACCGCCCGCACCCGGCTGACCGCGATGGACGCGGCGGCGGGCGGCGACCAGCTGTTCGGCGGGCTCGCCCTCGGCACCAGCGACACCAACCTCACCTCCTCCTTCCAGTACCTGTACGAGATCGCGCTGGCCACCCGCGTGCCGGGCGGCGCCGCCGACCTCGCGGGCGACGCGGCCGTACAGCAGCGCGTGGTCGACGGGTTGCAGTGGCTCTACGACCACTACTACGGCGACCAGGCGACCGGTTACTACGGCAACTGGTTCAACTGGGAGATCGGCATCTCGCAGTACGCCACCAAGACCCTGATCCTGCTCAAGGACACCGTCGCCGCCTCCCGGCCGGACCTCCCCGCGACCTACGTCGCCGCGATGGACGCCTACCTGCGCAACGGCAAGGACGGCGACGTCGACCTCGACTCCCGCTTCCACACCGGCGCCAACCTCGCCGACATCACCACCGACCGGATCATGCAGGGCGCGCTGCTCGACGACGACGCCCGGGTCACCAAGGCCGTCGCGGACCAGGAGACGGTGCTCGCCACGATCGACCCGTACGCCCTCCAGCACGGCGTCACCGACGGGTTCTACGCCGACGGGTCCTACCTCCAGCACGCGTCCGTCGCCTACACCGGCTCGTACGGCACCGGGCTGCTCACCCGGATCGTGCAGACCGTCAAACTCCTCGACGGCACCGACTACCTGGCGGGCGCCGACCTGGTCGGGGCGGCGCGCGGCTGGGTCGCGAACAGCTTCGCGCCGCTGATCTTCGAGGGCTGGATGATGGAGGCGGTCAAGGGCCGCGCGGTCTCGCGCACCGGCACCGGTTACGCCGACGTCGGCACCGTCGTGGAGTCCGTGGTGGACCTGTCGGCGTACACCACCGGCGCGGACGCGACCGCGCTCGCCGGGTACGCCAAGTTCGTCCGGCAGGAGTCGCGCACACCGGTGAACCCGGCGTCGTTCGTCTCCCCGGTCAGCGTGGCCCGCTACGCCGACATCCTCGCCGACACCTCCGTACCCGCCGCCGACCTCAACGCACCCGCGCAGCACTCGGCGTTCAACGCGATGGACCGCGTCGTGCACCGCCGCCCCGGCTGGGCGTTCACCCTCGCCCGCAGCTCCACCCGGATCAGCGGCTACGAGTACATGAGCGGCGAGAACCTGATGCCCTGGTTCCAGGGCGCGGGCGCGCACTACCTCTACCTGTCCGGCCAGGACCAGACGCAGGCGTTCGGCGTCGACTACTTCACCGCCGTCTCGCCCTACGCGCTGGGCGGGGTGACCGCGCCCGTCGAAACCCGCGAGACCGTACCGGAGTTGTACGGCACCGCGTGGTACGACAACCCGGCGGCCGGGTTCACCTCCTCGTCGGAGTCGCAGAACACCTACGTCTACTTCCCGCTGTCCACCAACTCCCATTCCGGGGGCGCGCGTTCGGGTACGTACGGCACCTGCGGCCTGGTGCTGTCCGATGACGCGGCGTACGCCGCCGCCCGAGCCGGCCTGCTCCCCGCCGACTTCGTCGCCTACCGCGACGCGCGGGCCACCAAGTCCTGGTACCTCTTCGACGACGAGGTGGTGGTGCTCGCGGCGGGGGTCGGCGACGGTACGGGCGCCGGCGCGGGCCGCGCGGTGACGACGACCTTCGACACCCGCATCGCCGCACCCGCGGACCCGGTGAGCGTCACCGGCCGACTGCGCGACGGCACGCCGTTCACCGGCCCCGGCACGGCCCCGCTGGCGTGGCTGCGTTACGCCGACGGCGGGCAGGGCACCGCGATCGGCTACGTCCTGCTCGACGGCCCCGGCCAGGACCCGCACGCGCGGGTGCGGGTGGGCCTGGAGACCGTGACCCGCAGCCGGCGCGCGATCCGCACGTCCAATCCCGACACCGCCGTCACCAAGCAGGTCTTCTCGGTCGGCCGCGACCAGCCGGCCGGCGCGGCGCCGACCTCGTTCGCGTACGCGCTGGTGCCGGGCGCGACGGAGAGCGCGCTGCGGGCGTACGGATCTGGCGGTGCGCACGGTGCGCACGATGCGGATGGGCGGCCCGGTCCGCTGTCGGTGCTCGCCAACTCCACCGCCTTCCAGGCCGTACGCCACGCGGGCCTGGGCATCACCGCCGCCAACGCCTTCGCCGCCGGGCCGCACCGCGCGGGGGAGTTGGAGGTCGACGGCCCCGCCTCCGTACTCGTCCGCGAGCGGCACGACGGCACCACCACGGTCTCCGTCGCCGACCCCACGACCACCCGCGACACCGTCACGGTGCTGCTGCGCGGGCGCCGGCTGCGGGCGCTCTCCGCCGCCGACGGCATCCGCGTCACCCGCTCCCGCGGCGCCACCCGCGTCGAGGCCACCACCCGCCACACCTACGGCGCCACCCTGGAGGTCACCCTCCGCTGACCCGCCCCACCCGCGCCCCGTCGGCGCCCCACCGGCCCCCCGCGCCGGACCGTTCGCCGCCCCCGCACCCGGCCGGACGCGGTCGCCGGGGGACAAGGTCTACTCGTCCCGCGGCAACCGAGCCTACCTGCGCAAACGCCGCATCAAGGCGGCCCTGTCGCGCTCTAAGGGCGGATGTAAGGCCGAGTCATGACCTCCATGTTGTGACCGTCCGGGTCGTCGAAGTAGGCGCCGCGACCACCGAATAGACGGTTGATCTGGCCGGGTTCGGTGTGGCTGGGGTCGGCGTAGTAGGTGACCCCGACCGCCGTCAGACGGGTGATCACGGCGTCGAACTGCTCGTCAGGGACAAGGAAGGCGTAGTGCTGCGACTGGATCGGCTCGTCCCTCTTCTCGTAGTAGTCGAGCGTCACGCCGTTGCCGAGGTCGACGGGGAGGAACGGTCCAAACGGGGCGCCGACCTTGAGGCCCAGGACCGCGGCGAGGAACTCGGCAGACAGGTGCCGGTCGCTTGCGTAGATGGCAGTGTGGTTCAGCTGGACGCCGGCCGTCGGCGGCGCGGATTCATGCGGGTCATGCTGGTCATAGGACATCAGTGGTGTGTCTCCGCTTTGGGATCTTCCGCTGGAATGCGGCGCCGTATGCGGGCGCCGGGAGCCAAGACGCGGAGAAGTGGGCGGGCCTCTTGCCCGCCTCGGGCTCACGCCGAGGCCGGGAACCTCACTCGTGCGTGGCCCATGGCCGACCCGGCAGTCACGCGATGGACCTTAGTGACCATCACAGGCGGGGGCAACATCGCTTCTTGGCCGTGCCCGGCCGCGAGCCACCGTTGCGTCGTAGCGGTTCGTCACGGCTCCGCTGATGACAACCCGATACGCGACCTAGTAGTAACCCTTCGTGCCGTCGAGCAGCTCTCGGACGATGTCCGCGTGGCCCGCGTGCCGTCCCGTCTCCTCGACGAGGTGGATCAGCATCCAGCGGAGGTTGGCGCCGGCGTCGCGGAAGTCGGGGTGGCGGCCGACGTCGTCCAGGGAGGCCGCGGCGACGATCTCGTTGCCGCGGGCGCACTGCGCCTCGTATTCCGCGAGGAGTTCGGTGAGGGGGCGGCCGCCGGTGTGCCAGTCGGCGTCCTCGCTCGACTCGTCGAACGCCGGGTTCTGCTGCTTGTCGCCGCCGAGGAACACCACCTCCAGCCACATGTGCTCGGTCCAGCGCATATGGGAGAGGAGGCCGGCCATGGTCATGGCCGGCGAGGTCGGGACGACCGAGCGGTGCGCGTCCTCGTCGCTCAGCCCCTCACACTTCCAGCGCAGGATCTGCCGTTGCAGGTCCAGCCAGCCGATGAGCGCGGTGCGTTCGTCCGCTTGGAGTGGGGGGCGTTTCAGTTCCGATGCCATGCCGGCGCACGCTACCGGTGCGGCCTGGAAAGGGACACCTGGATTTGCCCGCGGGTTCGCGGTGCCGCAGCGCGCCGGGGTGCGGCTGCGCACAGGGGAGGACGTGCTCGCCTCACCGGCCCCGCCGACGTGTGTTCGCGGGGTCGCGGGTTCGTCGGGGGCGCTAGCCCACCACGCCGACGGCCGCCCACGTGCACACCTGTTGCGGCGGGGGAATGACGTCGCCCGGGCCGCTGTGCCACTGCGGTGGCGTCACGACGCCCGGCTCCTCCAACGTCAGCCCGTCGAAGAACCGCTCGATCTCGGTGCGGCTTCGCGCGAAGCTCGTGGTCACGCGCCCGCTGTAGTGAGCCATGGCCTCTTCCATCAGGGCCGGCCGAAGGTCGGAGGCGATACTGGCGATCACCAGGCGGCTCCCCGGCGCCAGGGGCCGGACCAGGTCGGCCACCACCGTGTAGGCGATCTCACCGGGCACGAAGTGCAGCAGGTTCCCCAGCAGGAGGGTCACGGGCTCCGCGAGGTCGAGGTGATCGCGGACCCGCGGCTGTTCGTACAGCGCCGCGCCGTCGAGGAAGTCGTGGTGAACGTAGGTGCAGCCGTCGACGCCGGCGAGATCGCGGGCGCAGTGGCGGCGGACGAGCGGGTTCTTGTCCGCGTACACCACCCGGGCGGCAGGGAGGACGCGTTGGGCGACCTCGTGCACGTTGTCGGAGAGTCTCGTCGGGATGCCGCAGCCCATGTCGATGATCTGGCGGACGCCCTTGCTCGTCGCGTACTCGGTGGCGCGCAGCACGAAGGCGCGGCTGGCCCGGCAGGACATCCCGACGTCCGACCAGACCCGGGAGAGCTGGTCGGCGGCGGCGCGGTCCGCGGGATGGTTCTCCTTCTCGCCGAGGAAGTAGCCGTAGACGCGGCTGACGTCCGGCGTCGTCGTGTCGACAGCGTCGGGTTCCCGTTTCTCGCCTGCCTGGTTCACCATGTGTCCCGCCCGCCGTCCGGCCGCGGCTCCATCGAGTACGCGGCTGCCGATGTCGCTCGGCCCATCGTGACATCGTCCGTGGCGGCCTCGGCCGTCCCCGGTGGAACTCGCGTGACGGGGACTCGGCCCCTCACCACGACCTGCTCCCCGTGCCCCGGTGGCGCTGACGGCACGACGGCTCTCCCGGATCACCCGCATCCGCCTCGGTAAACTCGCAGCAGACCAGGCCGCGGCATCCCGCCCGGGCGAGGGGCCAACTCACGTCGTTGTGGGGGCCCGCCGGGAAAACCCCTTGCGGGTGCCCGGCAGCGGAGGTCTGATTGATCGGCCGCCGACCACGGGATGGAACATGAGCACGTCGCTGCCGGCCCCCTCCTTGCCCACCGCTCGCCTCCGCCTGCGTGCCTTCGAGGACGCGGACGCGAACGACCTTTTTGCCCTGCACAGCAGCGCCTACGTGCTGCGCTACTGGGACTCGCCACCGTGGACCGAACGCGCCCGCGCCGAGCGGTTCATCGCGGCTTGCGGGCAGATGGCTCGGGAGGGCACCGGGGCGAGACTGGCCGTCGATCGGGTCTCCGACGGGGCGTTCATCGGATGGTGCGGCCTGACCAGGTGGAATCCGGACTACCGCAGCGCGTCGCTGGGCTACTGCTTCGTCGATACGGCGTGGGGCCACGGCTACGCGACCGAGGCCGCGCGCGCTCTGCTGCGGTGGGCCTTCGACACCCTGGACCTCAATCGCGTGCAAGCCGAGGCCGACACGCGCAACGTGGCCTGTGCCCGCGTGCTGGAGAAGCTCGGGTTCGTGCGTGAAGGGACGTTGCGGGAGGACTGCGTCGTCAACGGCGAGGTCTCCGACTCGTGGGTCTACGGGCTGATCAGGCGGGAGTGGCGGCCGTCGTCCGAACCGGCTCCCGCCCGTTGAGCCGTTGAGCCGTTGAGCCGTTGAGCCCGTTGAGCCCGCTGAGTCCCCACGCCCCAGCCCGTGCCCGGCCGGACGAGGACCGACTACAGCACGCGCAAGGCGTCGTGGGTGTCGCGTTCGCGTCGGGTCAGGGCGTGCAACACGGCCTGGTCGCCGTGGCGTTCGCGGGCCGCGGCGGTGAGTACGTCGATCGCGAGGGCGAGCGCGGCCTCGGGAGCGGGGTTGGAGGCGCCCACGCTCAGCGCCAAGTCCTCAAGATGGACGGTCAGTTCGACGCATCGGGTCTGGAGGTACCCGTCGAGGAGCATTTCCTCCCCGGGCCGGTGGAGGACGGACACCCGCCGGTCGGCCGGCTCCCCTGGCAGCCGCTCGGCCAGCCGCTGCCACGCGGCCCGCGCCTGCTCGGCCACGGCGGCGGGACCGGCCGCGGCGGTCTCCTCGCTCCGCGCACGCACGCCGACGTTGAGCGCGGAGCCGGGAGTCGAGGTGCCCTCCAGCCTGGCGTAGTAGTGCACAGGCGTCACCGGTTCCGCGCCGAACACCGGACCGTCGAGGAACCACTCGACCTGGAGGACGCTGCGGGCAAGGTGGCCGGCCAGTCCGCCCACGGACATCCCCGGCAGCACGGACTCCTGCTGCCAGCGGAGCGCCACCTCCCCTTCCGCCAGGAGGCGCGTGGCCCGCTCGGCGGCCAGCAGGTACGCGGTGCGGATCTCGGTGGTCGTCATGGCAGGCATAGTGCCCGCAGGGAGTTCGCGACGGCGGCGGCGTCCGTATATTGGTCAACCCGTCCACCATACGGACTCGGGTTGCCGCTACGACCGGGTGTGCGCGGTGTGTTCGGCCAGTACGGTACGCAGGAAAGCCAGCGAGTCCGTCGGCGTGAGAGCGGTGTCGCGGAGCAAGTCGTAGGCCAGGCGCAGCGGTTCGACGTCTTCGGGTTCCTCGACGAGGTGGCCGCTCCAACTGCTCTGCGTGTA
Organism: Streptomyces sp. NPDC087270; assembly: GCF_044744625.1. Classification (NCBI taxonomy): domain Bacteria; kingdom Bacillati; phylum Actinomycetota; class Actinomycetes; order Kitasatosporales; family Streptomycetaceae; genus Streptomyces; species Streptomyces sp. NPDC087270. Next base: position 254,895 of record NZ_JBIUYR010000005.1, on the reverse strand, counting down.
CGCCACGACGTGGCCGTCCTGGAAGAAGATCAGCTCCAGGCAGCTGCGGATGTGGTGCGGCCCGGTCCCGAACGGCACTACGTGCAGCGACACATCGGGCTGCTGGGCAACGTCGATGAGGTGCTCCAACTGGCCGGTCCACGTCTGGGGGTCGCGCGCCCCGCGCCGTAGTACGGCCTCGTCGATCAGCGCGCGGTAGTGAACCGGGTTGGGTCCGGTGAGACGGTCCTGCCGCTTGAGCCGCTCGGTGACCTGCGCGCTCAACTGCTTGATGCTGTGCGGGCGGGCGGTGCGGAGCTGTTCTTCGGCGTAGGCGCGGGTCTGGAGGAGGTACGGCACCGCGCTGACCGCGTACTCCTGCACGCTCACCGCGTCCGCCTCCAAGGGGGCAAGTCCCAGGAACGGCTTGTCCTTCGCCTCGCGTTTGGCCAGGTGCCACAGCTTCACCAGGAGGGTCCCGGTGCCGTACACCTTGTCCAGCGCGGTGGCCGCCTCCAGGGTCCCGAGTCGCTGCCCCCGCTCCAGCCGGTGCAGATACGACTGCTCGTACATGCACAGCCCCGCGAGTTCCATCAGCGTCAGCCCCGCCTGCTGGCGCCGATAGGCCAGTTCACTGGCGTACAACTCCCGTGCCGACAACCACTCCCAGTCGATGAGCATCCTGGTGGTGCCCTTCTCGCCGCTGGTGCTGGCCATACGGATGTCCTCTCTACGGTGTCGTTCGTGCTCGCCAAGTCCCCTTGTCCGGACTCGAACCGGAGTCATCGGGCCGACCCGCACGCATGAACGGAGGTAGTGCGGGGGCCCGGGCTCTTCCTGACTGAGCTACAAGGGGAGGTGCTTCAACGGTGGTCGGGTGGGGTGGCCGGCTCGGTGTGCCCGCTCCGCCGGCAGCGCTTGCAGCCGCACGGCGGCAGGGCGCTGCTCAACGGTGTCGGCAGGGTTGCCGGCTGCACGTCGTAACGGTCCCGGACGGTGGTGCGCTCTCCGGACATCGGATTGACCCGATACACGGCGATGGTCATACCCATGGCCCGTTCCTCTCCGTAGTGGGTCCACTACCGGACTCGGCCAGAGTGACGTACAGTCAGAAGACCTTCAAGTAATCGGATGTGAAGGAAGGGTTGGGGCGCCCCATGGTCAACCGCAAAGAGCTGAACCCCGAGAGCAGTCCAAGAGCGGCCTACGGCGCCCGATTGCGCAGGGTGCGGGAAGCCCGCGGCTGGAAGCAGGAAGACCTGGCGGAAGCGTTGGCATATTCCAGCCAGCATATTTCTGCGGTTGAAACTGGTCGCAAGCCGCCAACCCTCTCCTTCTCATGCAAGGCTGACGTTGCCTTGGGAACCGCCGAATCACCGGATTCGTTCGAACGCCAGTGGCACGAGATGCGGCACGGCTCGCTGCTGGAGGGCTTCCCGGAGTTCGTCGGCTATGAGAGCCGGGCCGTGGAGCTTCGGCTGTTCGAAATCGGCATCATCCCGGGCCTGTTGCAGACGCCTGAATACGCCAAGGCATTGGCGGAGGGTGAGGTTCAGCGCGGCTCCATCACGACAGGTCAGGCCGCCGAGCGAGTCTCCGTCCTCATGGACCGGCAGGCCGCGCTGGTGAGGACCCGCCCGCCCCTGGTGATCGTCGTGATGGATGAGAGCTGCCTCCACCACGCTGTTGGCGGCGCGGAGAACATGCGAGCCCAGCTCCAACGGCTAGTCGAGGTTGCTGCCCTCCCCAACTGGATCATCCACGTCTCGCCCTTCTCCGTAGGCGCAGGCCGCTCGTTCAACCGGCCGGTTACGCTGCTGACGCTTGCCGACCGCTCCGTTCTTGCGTACGCCGAGTCACAGGTACAGGGGCACCTTGATCGAGAAAGTACGTTCGTGCTCCCCATGTTGACGGCCTACCATCAACTCCAGGCCGAAGCGCTGTCGCAGGCGGCGTCGGTGGCCATGATTAACCAGTTGCGAAAGGGCACCCCATGACGACCGAAACCCCCCGCTGGTTCACGTCTTCCTACAGCGCCAACGGCGGCCAGTGCATCGAGGTCGCCGCCAACCTCGCCGCCTCGCGTGGCGTGGTCCCCGTCCGTGACTCCAAGGACCCGAGCGGCCCGGCGTTGGCCTTCTCCGCCGACGCGTTCGCCTCCTTCGTGGCGGGTGTGAAGGCCGGCGAGTTCCCCCTCGTCTGACCCGTTCCCGCACCACGCACCAACGGCCCTGCTACCCCTCGCGGGTAGCAGGGCCGTACGCGCTGGGGCCACGTACGCCGAGCGGTGGGAACGGGGGCGAATCCAGCGTGAAATCGTCTCTGTTGAGCCGATGTTGGGGGCCTACCATCGGCTGCGTGATGACCGAGACCCCGCGTTGGTTCACGTCTTCGTACAGCAGCAACGGCGGTGAGTGCATGGAGGTGGCTGCCAACCTCGCCGCCTCGTGTGGCATCGTCCCTGTCCGTGATTCCAAGGACCCGGGTGGCCCAGTGTTGGCTTTCCCGGCTGATGCGTTTGCTTTGTTCGTGGCGGGTGTGAAGGCTGGCGAGTTCCCCGTCGTGTGACCTGTTCCTGTACCCCGTTCCCATCGACTGTTCGCCGAACCGCTGTGGCAGGCGGTGCCGGTGGCCGTGATCAAGCAGCTACGAAAGGGTGCCCCCGTGACGACCGCATTCCCCCGTTGGTTCAAGTCCTCGTACAGCGACAACGGCGGCCAGTGCGTCGAGGTGGCCGCCAACCTCGCCGCCTCCCGTGGCGTGGTTCCGGTCCGTGATTCCAAGGACCCGGGTGGCCCAGTGTTGGCTTTCCCGGCTGATGCGTTTGCTTTGTTCGTGGCGGGTGTGAAGGCTGGCGAGTTCCCCGTCGTGTGACCTGCTCCTGTACCCCGTTCCCATCGACTGTTCGCCGAACCGCTGTGGCAGGCGGTGCCGGTGGCCGTGATCAAGCAGCTACGAAAGGGTGCCCCCGTGACGACCGCATTCCCCTGTTGGTTCACGTCCTCGTACAGCGCCAACGGCGGCCAGTGCGTAGAGGTGGCCGCCAACCTCGCCGCCTCCCGTGGCGTGGTTCCGGTCCGTGATTCCAAGGACCCGGGTGGCCCGGTGTTGGCTTTCCCGGCTGATGCGTTTGCTTTGTTCGTGGCGGGTGTGAAGGCTGGCGAGTTCCCCGTCGTGTGACCTGTTCCTGTACCCCGTTCCCATCGACTGTTCGCCGAACCGCTGTGGCAGGCGGTGCCGGTGGCCATGATCGGCGAGTTGAGGAAGGGCACCCCGTGATGACCGAGACTCCGCTTTGGTTCACGTCTTCCTACAGTGAGAACGGCGGCGCGTGCGTCGAGGTTGCTGCCAATCTTGCCGCCTCCCGTGGCATCGTCCCTGTCCGTGATTCCAAGGACCCGGGTGGCCCGGCGTTGGCCTTCTCGGCTGATGCGTTTGCTTTGTTCGTGGCGGGTGTGAAGGCTGGCGAGTTCCCCCTCGTGTGACCCGCTCCCGCAACCCCGTACCCATCGATTGTTCGCCGAACCGCCGTGGCAAGGCGGTGCCGGCGGCCATGATCAGCGAGTCGAGGAAGGGCACCCCGTGATGACCGAGACCCCGCGTTGGTTCACGTCTTCCTACAGTGAGAACGGCGGCCAGTGCGTCGAGGTCGCCGCCAACCTTGCCGCCTCCCGTGGCATCGTCCCTGTCCGTGATTCCAAGGACCCGGGTGGCCTGGTGCTGGCCTTCCCGGCTGATGCGTTTGCTTCGTTCGTGGCGGGTGTGAAGGCCGGCGAGTTCCCCCTCGCCTGACCCACTCTCGCGACGCTCGCCATTCGTCGACAGGCGGAGACGCTGTTGTAGGCGGCGTCTGTGGTCGTGATCGACCAGCTACGAAAGGGCACCCCGTGATGACTGAGACTCCGCTTTGGTTCACGTCCTCGTACAGCGGCAACGGCGGCGCCTGCGTCGAGGTGGCCGCCAATTTTGCCGCTTCGCGTGGTGTGGTTCCTGTCCGTGATTCCAAGGACCCGGGTGGCCCGGTGCTGGCCTTCTCGGCCGAGGCGTTTGCTTCGTTCGTTGCGGGTATGAAGGCCGGCGAGTTCCCCCTCGCCTGACCCGCTCCCGATTCCGCTCCCGCACCAATCGACGGCTCGCCGAACCGCTGTGGCACGCGGTGCCGGTGGTCGTGATCGACCAGCTACGAAAGGGGCACCCCGTGACGACCGAATCCCCCCGTTGGTTCACGTCCTCGTACAGCGCCAACGGCGGCCAGTGCGTAGAGGTGGCCGCCAACCTTGCCGCCTCCCGTGGCATCGTCCCCGTTCGTGATTCCAAGGACCCGGGCGGTCCGGTGCTGGCCTTCCCGGCTGCTGCGTTCGCTTCCTTCGTGGCGGGTGTGAAAGCTGGCGAGTTCCCCCTCGTCTGACCCGTTCCCGCACCACGTACCAACGGCCCTGCTACCCCTCGCGGGCAGCAGGGCCGTACGCGCTGGGGCCACGTACGCCGAGCGGTGGGAACGGGGGCGAATCCAGCGTGAAATCGTCTCTGTTGAGCCGATGTTAAGGGCCTACCATCGGCTGCGTGATGACTGAGACTCCGCTTTGGTTCACGTCTTCGTACAGTGGCAACGGCGGCAACTGCATCGAGGTCGCCGCCAACCTTGCCGCCTCCCGTGGCATCGTCCCCGTCCGTGATTCCAAGGACCCGGGTGGCCCGGTCTTGGCCTTCCCGGCCGATGCGTTCGCCTCCTTCGTGGCGGGTGTGAAGGCCGGCGAGTTCCCCCTCGTCTGAACCCACTCCTGCGACGCTCGCCATTCGTCGACAGGCGGAGACGCTGTTGTAGGTGGCGGATGTGGTGCGGATGTGGTCGTGATCGACCAGCTACGAAAGGGGCACCCCGTGACGACCGAATCCCCCCGTTGGTTCACGTCCTCGTACAGCGCCAACGGCGGCCAGTGCGTCGAGGTCGCCGCCAACCTTGCCGCCTCCCGTGGCATCGTCCCTGTCCGTGATTCCAAGGACCCGGGTGGCCCGGTGTTGGCCTTCCCGGCTGATGCGTTCGCCTCCTTCGTGGCGGGTGTGAAGGCCGGCGAGTTCCCCCTCGTCTGAACCCACTCCCGCGACGCTCGCCATTCGTCGACAGGCGGAGACGCTGTTGTAGGTGGCGGATGTGGTGCGGATGTGGTCGTGATCGACCAGCTACGAAAGGGGCACCCCGTGATGACCGAATCCCCCCGTTGGTTCACGTCTTCGTACAGCGGCAACGGCGGTGAGTGCATTGAGGTGGCCGCCAACCTTGCCGCCTCGCGCGGCATCGTCCCTGTCCGTGATTCCAAGGACCCGGGTGGCCTGGTGCTGGCCTTTCCGGCTGATGCGTTCGCCTGCTTCGTGGCGGGTGTGAAGGCCGGCGAGTTCCCCCTCGTCTGCCCGGCGGGGCCTCCGGCGTATCCGGTGGAGCGGCGGTGCGGGCCGTACACGTAGTCCGCACCGCCGAGAAGACCGGCCGGTCACGCGGCCCGTCAGCCGTCGGCCTTGAACGCGGGGTGGACTTCCTCGACGCGGTCGCGCTCGGTGTACATGTCCCAGTAGAGCGCGGCGAGTTCGGCCGGGTCGACGACAGGGAACGAGGCCGCCAACTCCGACGCGCCGGCGGCCTCTGCCGCCTCGCTGCCTCCGATGAACGCGGCGACCGAGAGGGTGCCCGCGTAGATGCCCGCCTCGGTGAGTTCCCCGTGGAGGGAGTAGAGCCAGTTGCGGGCGGCGGCCATCAGCGGGCCGACCCCGCTCGCGTTCGGCATGGGGTGGACCGCGGTGGCGCCGGTGGTCATCAGGAACGCGCCGTCGCCGCGTTCCTTCCACTCCGGCAGCACGGTCTGGACGACGGTCAGCGGTGTGAGCAGGAGCAGTGGGATGCCCTGGACGAGGGTGTCCGGGTCGAGTTCGGCGGCGGGGGTGAAGTGGACGCTGGGGATCGGGCCGTACTCGACCACGTCGATCCGGCCGAACCGCTCGCGGATTGCCTCGATCAGGGCGGGGATCTCCTGGGGCTCGGAGAGGTCGGCGGTGAAGCCGGTCGCGTCGACGCCCTCGGCGCTGAGCTGGTCGACGAGGGCGTCGAGGCGGTCCTTGCGACGCGCCACCAGGGCGACGCGGAAGCCCTCGGCGGAGAAGCGTCGGGCGAGGGAGGCGCCGAGACCGGGGCCGGCGCCGAAGATCGCGATCACTTTGGACATGGGGGTGTTCCTCCAACTACTGCGGCAGCGGCGGTGAATGAGGGTGAGGGACGGGGGAGAGGGGGCGGGTCAACCCGGGGAGTTCCACGCCAGGGGGTTCTGGTCACCGTCGGGTTGAGGCGGGCCGGTTACGTCATGCGGCACGCGCCGTGCCGATGGTCGTGCCGATGGTCGTGGCGAGGCGGCGGGCCTGGTCGTGGGCGGCGGCCATGGACGCCTCGTGCAGCGGAAGCAGCGGGGCGAGGGCCGGCGCCACCGGGGCCATGGTCAGCTCGGGTATCACCGTGGTGACGTCCAGGCCGAGGAGGTCGTCGTGCCCCAGAACGGCCTCCAGCGTGGGCACCACGTAGTCGAGACCCTCCTTGGGGGAGCCGGGGCCGTAGCCGCCGCCGCGGGCGGAGATCAGCACGGCGGGACGGCCCGCCGCCGGGGATGTGCCGGTGTGGCTCATCGTGCGGTCCAGGACGATGACCTGGTCCAGCCACGCCTTGAACACCGACGGCATCGAGAGGTTGTACATCGGCACGGTGAACAGGTACGCGCCGGCGCCGAGGAACTCCTCGATCAGCTCGTCCTGGAGCGCGGCGGCCGCGGCCTGCTCGGGAGTGCGCCGGGCCGGGTCGGTGGTGCCGGCGGTGATTCCCGCGGCGGTCAGGTGCGGTACCGGCGAGGCGGCGAGGTCGCGGTGGACGACCGGGCCCTGCCACTGGTCGCGGAAGGACCGGGCGACCTGGCGGGAGACGGAAGCCTCGCCGAGCGAGGAGGAGTCGATGTGCAGCAGGTACGACATGGCGTGGGCGCCTTTCAGCGGGATGTCCGGATCGGAGGGCGGTGGGGGGCGGGCCGGGGGGCACGGTGGCCGCCCGGCCCGTACCGGGGGCAGGTGATTTCGGCCCGTACCGGGGACAGGTGATTTCGGCCTGTACCGGGGGCAGGTGATCTCGGCCCAGACCTCTGCCTCGATCGCTGCCTTCACCGCCCGAGCCAATTCCTCTCATTTGTTCGTAGCGCCATGATGCGCCAGTATGGAAGCCGGTACAAAAGGCACACCGGTGTGCGCGACGGAGAGGGATGGGCGCCATGCAGGACAGCACTGATGGGGAGATGGCGGCGGCGATCGGGCCGTGCGCGAGCATCCCCGCCGACCACATGCCGTTCATCCGGCAGGTCCTCGACCGGGTCGGCGACAAGTGGAGCATGCTGATCACCGCGGCCCTGGAGGACGGCCCGCTGCGCTACACCGACCTCCAGCGCCAGATCCCCGGCATCTCCCAGCGCATGCTCACCCACACGCTGCGCCAACTCCGGGACGACGGCCTGATCACGCGCACCGCCTACGCGGAGGTGCCGCCGCGGGTGGAGTACGCCCTCGCCCCGCTCGGCCGCGGCCTGCACGAGATCGTCATGCGGCTGATCGGCTGGGTCGCCGACCACCACGACGAGATCCGCGCCAACCGCGCCCAGTCCGACACTTCAGCCTTCCCCCGCGCCTGAGCCCCTGCGCGCACCGGTACTTCTCGGCGGTGACGTGAACCCACGCGGCGTGGTGACGGCGGGCGACGCGGCGGGCGAGGCGGTTCGGGGCGCGGCTCTGGCCGCGGTCGCGGCGCCGGACTCGCCCACCGGCGGACGAATCCCCGTGCTGGACGTGCCACTTGGGGTCCACTACTCGCGACCCATCAAGTGGATCTTGGAGCGCACCTCATGTCCTCACGTCAACGCCCGGCCCTCGCCACTGTCGCGGCCGTGCTCGCCCTCGCCGCCTGCCCGATGCTGGCCGGCGCCTCCGCCACGGCGGCCCCCGCCACCGCTCCGGCCGACGGCGCCTCCGCCCGCGCCGGCGGATTGCTGCCGCCCATCGGCGCGGAGATCCCCTCCTCCATGCTCGCGATCAACAGCGAACTCGAGGTCAAGGGCGCGACCTACCACGTGGACTTCCGCGGGGGTATCAAACAGCGCGTCGACGTCAACCCGAACGACCCCCTCTACAGCGTCCGGCTGCGCACGGTCGGCTTCAAGGTCAGCGCGGAGATCGACAGCGGGAAGTACAACTACGTCGTGTTCGAGCAGAACGACGTCGACGTCGACGTGAGGAGCACCCTCACCCTCACGCAGCAGTTCCCCCCGAGGTACGTGGAGCGCGACGAGCTCTCCTTCTCGGCGGTGTTCGAGCCCAAGGACGGCGGCGAGCCTCTCGTCCTGGTGACCAAGGAGCCGATGGTCCTCACCGCGGCCCTCACCCAGTACCCGGCCAGGGGGGATTTGTACCGCTTGGACAAGCCCGTCGACCTGGTCGACCCCGAGCACCCGGACAACGTCGAGGCGGTCCTGAAGACGTTCCCCAGCAAGCGCGGCGGCCTGTAGGCTCGTTGTTCAACGTCCTTCCCTGAAAGGCCAGTTGGCTGCCCGGTGGTCGCCGGCGGGCGATGCGACAGCGGTGCGGCCTTGGTGTGATCATGTGCGTTGTCGAGACGCTGTTGATCATGCCAAGGCCGCGAGGGTGAGTCTGTCCGCGTCGAGTCCCTGACCGTGTTGTCCCGGTTCCGGACCGACTTCTACGGCTGCCTGTCCGCCCGCGCGGACGCGGTCCGGCTCACCCCCGGCGCCGACCTGGCCGCAACTACCACCGCCCAGGTCCGCCTCGCCCGACCACTCGCCACCGACCTGCGGCGCCCCTGGAGAAGCCGGCGCCACCGCACAAACTCACTCCGGCCCGCGTCCGGCGCGGGTTCCGGAACCTCCGCGGCCCGCGTCCGGCGCGGGTTCCGGAACCTCTGCGCAACAACCGGCTCCCCGGCCGGTGCACCCGAACCCGCCCGCCCCGGCCCCGGCCGACCGCCCGGCTCGAAGAATCGCCGCGCCGCCACCCGCCACGACATCGGCCGCGTCCTTGCCACCGGTGAGGCCTATCAACGGCCCGCTCATCACAAGACCGGGACCGAACCCCGGAGGATCAGCTGAATTGCCAGGCCGGGGCTCCTATGGCTGAACAGCTACGGCATCGATCCCAGACGCCCGCAGCCTGCCCGCCAGCAATTCCATCTCGGGCAGGGTGCCCGAGTACGCACCGGTCACGACCTCGTTGGCCACGGACCTGACGCACGCCGGAAGCTCGTGGAGCATGCTCACAGGGTTCCAGGAGTGGCTCGTGGTCCGCCTCGGCCGAGGCCACGACCTGGCCTGGCCCCTCCTCGTCCGCCACCTCACTCCAGGGGGCTGGACTCACCCGCTCACCAAGCAGGCCGACGCCGCAGCGGTGATCACGCTCCACCGGCTCCTCCGCGACTACTTCACGGTCCGAGAGCGGTCGGACGGCCTCGCAAGGATCTTCCTGGACTACCAGTCCTGGATGGTCACCCAGGACTGGTTTCAGCTCGACGCAGCAGAGCCAGCCCCTGGCAGCTGACGAGCCCGGCGGTCGGCGGCGGGAGCAGCACGATGGCCTACTTCGGCTGGGGGTCTTCACTCACCACGGCCGCGTCCAAGGCCACCAGATTGTCGGTCCAGCAATCGCTTTCTTCCGTCGCGACTTCGAGACCGCAGCCGGAACAGACAAGGTTGGGACCGTCCTGGCCTGCGAGGCCGCAGCAACCGATGAGGCGACGAGCATCGGAATGGCGTGCCATCCCCGGAACGTCATCGGAGTGAAGGATCAGAAGGGAACCGTCGAAGTTGACCTTGAAGGTTCCCTGAGCCATCCGCGGTGAAGCAATCTCGTGGCCAGGTGGCCGCTCGGGGCCCCTCAGCGGCTCCCCAGGCTCCAGCTCGCCAGTCAGAGGCTGCTGACAGTTCACGCAGTGAAAGATAATCACACGATCAATTCTGCCTGGGCATGAAGCCAACACCGTGTTCACTGCGACCCGCCAGCCTGCCGGCCGCCGGGCCGACCCGCAGCCGTCTCACCCAATCCAGTCCCCGCAGGTCAACACAATCCGGCCCGACTATCTTCGCTGCGACAGGTCAAGTGAAATGTCCAGCTCATGCGTCTTCGGGCCGTTCACGAGAGTGCCAGAGCCGCCTGAGGGCTTCGAGCTCGGCTCTGGGGAAGTGCTCCCCCCACTTCCCGCGGTAGCCACTCTCACCGTAGGTCCGTGCCACCTCGTCGAAACAGCGGATCACGGCTCGGGCGAGCCGGTCGACGTCAGTCCGGCCAGACCAGACCTCGGTCCCTCCGTTGTCGTGGTGGCTCCCGTCAGGTAGCTCCAGCACCCGGATCAAACGTCATCGCCCTCGCGGTGGAAGACCCATCGGTAGGCGGTCGGCTCGGACTCGAACTGAGCGCGAACCACGTGGTCCCCGAGGCGGTCCAGCCGCCGGTGGCCTTCGGCCAGGCCCGCTCGCCGTTCCAGCCTCGGTGGTCTCTGGCCAGTTCCTCCAGGAACGGGACGAGATCGCTGTCCCGATTCCAGGCCGCGACCTCGTTGACACGAGCGGCACGACCAGGGGCCCACAGTTCGACGGCATAGTGCACGGAGTCTTCGTCGAAGCTGAACCGATCGCAGAACTTCACGCCGACGGCCGGGTTGTCCTGGCAGTGGAAGGTGACGCCGGGCTTGTCGTCGGTGTCGCTGTCCGGGGAGGCCATGGGTGGAACGCTAGACCAGCGTCAGATCGCACGTCATCCGGATTCACCGTTGGTGGGGTGCAATACGGCCTCGGCTATCTCGCGGACGCGCGCCAGGGTGATGCCGGTCCGCTGGGAGATCCGCGACGACCTCCACGAAGCCTTCCTCATCCTCGGATGCACACTCATCTGCCGGCGGCGACTGCACACTGACGAGCGATGCTGTGGGTTGGTCAGCCGCCGCCAGTCGGTTGAGAACCTCCTTGGTGGTAAGGCTCCAGCCGACCAGGCGCGGTCCGCTCCAGTTGATACCGATCACGAGTCCATCCCGTGCGGCGTCGGGCAGCACATGCCCGCACCAGGTGTCCAAGGGCATGGATTCAACGCATAGCCCATGCCCCCAGATGTCTGCCGCCCTCTGGGCGCGGTGCTGCGTCGACCAGAAGGGGAGACTTCGCCCGCCGTGCTCGGAGAGGTGAGTCGGACTTCCCTCGTCATTCCGGACAAGCCAGACCACTCGGTTCCGGCAAACATCGCGGAAGAACGCTGCCGCTTGCGGACCGCTCTGACTCATGGCCACCGAGCCTACCGACCCCCGCCACTCATTTCGTTAGGAGTTCTTAGCCGGAGTTACCAGTGGCCGTCGATCCGGTGGAGGCGATCGAAGCGCACCGGGCGTTCATCGCACGCCGTCGAGCCCTGCGACCGAGCGAGGAATGCCGCACCCCCAACAGCGACGAGTGGGACGCCTTCCTGGCCCACTTCGAGATCCGCGACCACCTCAACGTACGCGGCGTTGCGACGGCGGGCGAGGCGGTTCGGGACAGCGGCGGCCCCCGACGCTGTGCAGACGTCGGACCCACGGCCGTCCCGGTGCGTGCTGTCCCGGCCGAGGCCCAGGGGGATACCGGGGCCTCAGGAACTGGAGGCGACCTTGCCGTCGTGGACCATGACCTTGGGGTCGGCTCATTCGGCGACGCGTGCCTCGTGGGTGGCGGTGACGGCGGTGGTGGTGTGCCGTGCTGTAACGCTTCCGGGCCCGATGCGCACGTAGGGGGTGAGGGAGCCGGACGGGCTGCCGTCGAGAGGGGGAAGCGATTCAGTGGACATATCCGCACGCCGCCGGGGTGATCCGGCGGGCAGCTCCGCACGCGGGCGTGTACGGGATCTGGAGGACCTGGAGGGCTTCTACCGCAGGCATGTCGATGACGTGACGCGGTTCGTGGGCCGGCGGTTCGACGACCCGCACACTGTCGCCGATGTCGTCGCCGACATCTTCCTCGCCGTCGTCGACTCCGGCAACGCCTACCGGTCGGCCGCACGCAATGAGCGAGCGTGGCTGTACGGGGTCGCGCGGCACGTCGTCTCCGCGGAGTACCGCCGCAAGAACCGGGTGGACGTGCTCAACTCCCGTGTCGCCGGGCGGCGGTTGCTGGGCGCGGACGACATCGCGCGGGTCGAGGACCGGATCGTCGCCGAGAACGAGGGGCGCGCGATGGTCGAGGCCATGGAAGGGCTGCCGGAGCAGCAACGGGCCGTGCTGGAGCTCGTCGCCGTCGACCAGCTCACCGTGGCCGAGGCCGCCCGCGCGCTCGGCATCAGCTCGGTCAGCGCGCGCGTCACCCTGCACCGCGCCCGCGCGCGACTGCGCAAAGCCGCCGGGACCCCGTCGGACGAGAGCTCGTCCGCCGCCCCGCTCACCCGTAGCACGGCCGCCGTACTCGACGCCTCGGCCGCCTCGATCGACCTCTCCAGGAGCAGAGCATGAACGACTCGACCAGTTTTGAGGACCGGCTGTGGGACGCCCTCGTCCGCGAAGCGGGCCGCCCCACGGACGAGTTGCCCGCCGACCGCCTCCGTGTCCGCCCGGCGCGCCGCGCCGTGACCGCGCGTCGCGCCGGGTTCGGCCTGGCGGCCGCCGCGATCGCGGGCGTCGCCCTGGTCGTGCTGCCCGGCGGCGGCGGCGCGGCACCCGCGTACGCGGTCGATGTGCAGAAGAACGGCGTGGTGGAGATCAGTTACGACGCCAAGGCCAAGCCCATGAACACCACCGAGGAGCTTGCGAAGCTGACGTCCGAGCTTCGCGCGGCGGGGATCAAGATCTACCAGCCGCAGGGCAAGGCCGGTCGCGTGGGCTGCGCTTCGTTCGTGCCGTTCGCGGCGGCCCCGGACGTGCAGAAGTCCAAGGCCGGCGCCGTGGTGGACGGAGCCGTGGCCGGTGTGTCCGCCAAGCAGTATCTGCACCGCGGCGACACGGTCCAGGTGCTGCGCATCCGGCTCGGCAAGAGGCAGGTCTATGCCGTGAGCGTCCTTCACCCGAACGACTGCCGTCTGGTGCGTAGCAACTCCCCCCAGGCGACTCCCCGCTGACCTTCCTATGTCCCGGCGGTGAGGACGGCGGCCGGCCGCCGTCCTCGCTGTCGCGGGCCGCGCCGGGGGAGGTCGTGGCGGTGCGACGATGCGGTCGCGCGGCCGCCCCGCGGCGCGGCCGATCCTTGAAATCCTCGCAAAGGCGACATGTTGGCTGGATTTCGTCTCTGCGGCCCGCCGGCGGACGACCGTAGGCTCGCCGTGGACGGGGGGAAGCAACAGAGCTGCCCTCCGCACGCACACGGGGGGCTCAACCGGCATGCGGACCATCACCAAACGCACCGTGCAAGGCGTTCTCGCCGCGACGATCGTCCTCGGGGGGATCGCCGTCACCGGCGGCACCGCGCAGGCGTACGGGGACATCGACCGGTGGGACCTCAACCACCCGGGCTACCAGCTCGGCGGCAACGACAACACCGGCCGCTGCGTGGACGACTCGTCCGACGCCAGCGTCGCGGACGGCAACCTGCTGCGCGGGTTCCCCTGCGGTCAGGGCAACTACGACGGGGGCTGGCAGAAATGGAAGGTGATCGCCCTGGCCAACGGCTACGCCCAGCTCCAGAACGGCGCCACCGGACTGTGCCTGGACGACTCCTCCCACTCGGACGGCAAGGACTACCTGCGCGGGTTCCCCTGCCTCACGCCAAGCTTCACCGCTGGTTGGCAGGGCTGGCGGATCGTCAACCGCACGACCGCGAAGGGCTACTACGAGCAGGTGCTCCAGAACGCCGCCACCGGCCGCTGCCTGGACGACTCCAACGCGGGACCCAACAACGGTGACCTCCTGCGGGGTTACACCTGCAACGGCACCTCTCAGGACAACGGTTTCCAGGGCTGGGACATCTGGACCTGAACCGACGGACCGACCTGACGGACCGACCTGACGGACCGACCCGCGCCCCGTGTCCGGCCCCGGCCGGCCGGGGCGCGGTCATGCGATCAGCGCCGTGTTCGCGCTCGGTGGGCACCGGGTCACCGGAAATTCCGTTCGGTGAAGGCTTTTCCGCCGGCGACGGCTGCGGCGAAGTCGCCCGTCGAGGTGAGGGAGAGGTGCCCCATCTCGCCGCGGCCGGTGACGAGGAGGTGGGACTCCCGCACGGTGGCCGACCAGACCCAGGACTCACCGGCGGTGCCCAGGGTGCCGGTGACGCTCCGGCCGTCCACCTCGGCATCCGCTGCGGTGACTTCCGCGGCCCGGAACCCGAAGGCGTTCTCCGGGGTGATCTCCTGCTGCCCCGGGATGTCGTACCAGGTGATCACTCGTAACGGGTTCTCGCCGGGCGCCGACGGGCTGTAGCGGATCTCGACGGAGTAGTACGCCTCCGCGATCAGGTGGAACTCCGCGAGGAGGGCTGGTGCGGGCACCGGTTCGGCGAGCATGTAGACCGAGAGCCGGCCGGCGTCGAACGCGCTCTCGATCTGGCGGTAGCGCTTCTCCCGCAGCCGCAGGGCCAGTTGGATGTCACCGCGAAATTCCATCGTCCTACTGTGCCCCCACGCGGAGGTCCCCCGACAGGGCCGGTGCCGCCGCGATACGCCCGGGGAGGCGGGAAACGGACACCCGCCGAAGCCCCGACCGAGGGCAGCCTCCCGCCCGCGCACGCCTCGGCGGCCCGATCATTCGCTGCCGGTGTTGGCTATCCTCCCAGTTCGGTGAGGAGGGTCGGGTCGAACGGGCCGTCGTAGGTTCCGATACGGAAGCCGGCGATCGTTCCGACGAATCCGCGGCTCTGCGCCGCCGGGTGGACGTCGTTGCCGATGCCCACCGTGTCGTCGAGGACCTGGGTCGAGGGCGGGGCGTCTCCGGTGACCGCGGGCAGTTCGACGCCGTCGAGAAAGACGTGCAGGGTCGCTACGGTGCCGAAGCCGTCCCAGCCGATCCGGAGGTCGTGCTGCTGCCCGGTCGCCGGCAGCGGAGCGCTCGCGGTGTGGTTGCTCTCGCCGGCGGGAGCGAAGCCGTAGGTCAGCCGGCCGCCGCCGTAGCGGACCCACAGGTTGCCGCCCACGGCGAACAGCGTGGCCAGCGAGGGCTGTTCGGTCCCGGCGGCCGGGGTGAACCTCACGTCGGCGACGAAGTTCTGCGTCAGTCGGGCGTCGCCCCAGGAGGTGGCCGGTGCGAAGCCCACGGCATTGTCGCCGCCCTTGAGCACGACGCCCTGACCGGGCTGGACCGTCTCCGTGCCGGCCCGGCGGTCGATGGTGCCGAGGGCGACCTCGCCGGCGCCGGGAGCGTAGGCGTGGTCCGTGAACGAGCCGCCGAAGCCGACCTCGGCGGTCAGGCTCAGCGTGCGCGGCCCGATGACCACCGAGACGGTCCTCGGCGCCGAGGTACCGGTCCGGTCGGCCTGGACCGCCGAGATGGTCCGCAGGCCGTTGCCGAACGCGGTCGCCGGAGCGCACGCCCACGTGCCGTTCGGCGCCACGGTGGCGGTGCACACCTGGCGTGCCGCGTCCGGATCGGTCACCGTGACGGTGGCTCCGGCCAGCCCCGTACCGGCGATGCGGGTCGGCGAGTTCGGCAGGGCGGCGAACGGTGCCGGGTCGGTGATGACCGGTGCCGGCGGGCGGCCGATCGAGAGGTCCGTCGGGTCCGCGCCGGCGGGCACGTTCGCGATCAGGAAACCGCTGGAGAGCACGGTCAGATCGGTCCCCGAGACCCGGACCCCGCCGACGTAGACCGCCTTGGACGGCGAGAACCCGGAGCCGGCGACGAGCACCTGCTCGGGGGTGCCGGCCGTCGCGGGGGAGGTGCCGGAGTAGGTGATGCGGGCCGGCAGCGCGGCGTCCACGGCCTGGTAGGCGCCCTGCGGCCCGGCCGCGCCGAGCACGGCCCGGGCGCTCCGACCGCTGATGGTGCTCGCCAGGTCGGCGGGGCCGGGCCGGCTGGGGAACGCCGTGTTCGCGCCGATGCACACCGCGTCGGGGCTGTCGTCCGGGTCCGCCTGCCAGTTGCCCACGGTCGCGTTGCGGCACGCGCTGTTCGTGGGCCAGTGACTCGACATGGAGTAGTGCGAGTTCCACTCGACGTTGCCGGTGACCGTGATCCACTGCGAGCCGACGTCGGGCGCGACGAAGTACGAACTGTGGCCGGTGTCGGTGTCACCGACGTTGCCGCTGATCGTCAGGCCCTGCGCGTACGACGCCTGCTGGTCGATCGAGCCGTCCGCGCGGTAGACGGTCGGGCCCTGCTGGCCTTCGGTGTAGACGTCGCCGCCGTCGCCGAACATCTGCATGTTCCGGTGGAACCAGTTGGCGGTGATCGCGTTGTGGGCGTTGATGTTGGTGGTGTGGTTCCAGTACTGGTCGAGGGTCTCGGGCGGGTTGGCGCCCGGCAGGGACTCCGCGTCCGGGTGGCCCTGCCACGCGCCGGAGGTGATGCCGTCGTAGGGCATGTCGAAGATGTCGTTGTGGGAGATGGTGGTGTGCCGGGTGAACAGCATCGTCACGCCCGCGGCCCCGATGTAGTCCAGGCCCGCGTCGTGGATGACGTTGTCGTCGACCACGTTCCCGGTCATGATCTCGCCCTCGCCGTGGGCGCCGATGTCGTCGTGGGCCGACGCGCTCGGGTTGTCGGAGCAGTCCGCGATCACCGTGGCGGCCGGATCGTCGGCCGAGCCGGGGGTCGGGTCGCCGGAGCAGCCGAGCCAGATCGCGCTCGACGCGATCTGGCGGAACTCGCTGCCGCGCACGAGGTTGTCGTCGCTGCCGTACCTCACTCCCAGCCCGATGCCCCCGAGGTCGCTGAACCGGTCGCCGTCGAAGGTCACGTGCCGGGCCGCCGTCAACTGCACGTTCGCGAGCGGCTGATCGAACGCGGCCCACGGGCAACTGCCCTCCGCCGGTGCGCCGAAGTGGCATTCGCCCTGGCTCGCCGGCAGCACGTCGCCGTCGGCGTCCCTGGCGATCGGCTGGGTGACCATGAGGTTGTCCTGCACCTGGGCGAACCCGGTCGGGGTCGAGGGCTGGTTCCAGGTCGCCGTGCTGAACGTGATGCCGCGGAACGTGAGGTCGTGCACGGGGCGGGCCAGCGTCCCGGCGACGTTCACGAGCGATTCGAGCCGCGGGATCTCCACGTCGAGGGCGGACACGCGCTGCCCGGACGCGGGCTCGAAGTACAACCGGTCCGCGGAGTCGTCCAGGTACCACTGCCCGGGGCTCAGCAGCGCGTAGGCGTTCTCGATCATCGTGGGCGGAGTCCCGGCGGCGAGGCTGTCCGGGGTGATGTTCGAGGAGTTGCCGCCCCACACGGTGGTCTGCTTGTTCGTGACGTTGTTCCAGCACGGCTGAGCCATGCCGACCGTGGTGGTGCCGGGCTTCGCGCCCGCGCCGACCGACGCCACCGGGCACTCCACGGTCGCCCAGTCCATCGGCGGTGCGGGCGTGTAGACGAACTGCATCTCGTGCAGCTGTGTCGCGTTGAGCCGCGCGGCCAGATCCGAGAACCAGGTGGCGGTGGAACCGGTCGTGGTGAACGCCGTCCTGTCCCACGAGGTCAGGCTCAGGCCGAGCTGCGCCGGGGTCTTCTGGGCGACCGGCGCCTCCACCCCGTCGACGTACAGCTGCCGCGTACGGGTCCCGGCCGGCACTGGGGCGGACCATACGTCGGAACCCTTGGCGTGCGTCCACCGCGTGACCCGGGTGCCGCCGGAGATCACCGGGTGCGCCCCGGGGGCCGCCCGCCAGGTGACCGGGTGGCCGGGCTTGCCCGAATCGGCCGGGCCGAAGTCGAGGCCGTGCGCCAGGCGGTAGGTGCCGTCGGCCAGGACGACGGTGATGTCCGCCGGGTGCGGCTTGGCGACTTCCTTGCGGACGGCCGCTTTCGCCGCGGTCAGCGAGCAGGGCGCGGACGCCTTCTCGCATGTCGTACCCGGCCCCGACCCCGATCCCGGCTTCTGCCCCGACCCCGGCTTCTGCCCCGACCCCGACGGTGCGGCGTACAGCGTGAGGGACTTCGTCGGCGACGCCGCCACCGCGGCCGGGACCAGTCCGCCGCCGAGCAGGAGGGCTGCGGCCAGGCCCAGGACCCCCGCGATCCGGCTGCTCCGGGCATGGGTGCGTAACGTGCGAGGCAACATGTGCGGCTCCTTGGATAGAGGCGCGTGCGGTGGGCCGGAGAGGTCGGCCGGTGTCTCGGTCGATACGGTGATCGCGTGGGAGCGGCCTCGCGGCAACCCGGCTGATACATCGGATGTATCGGCTCGCGGAGGACGCTAGTGGGACGCCTCTGAGGGGTCAAGAGGGTTGGCGACAACCGGCTGGAGGTTCGTAGGCGGCCTCCGAGCAAGTCGCACTATGTCGGCCGCCAGCAGGTGAGTTCGGACCCTGGGCGGCAGAAGGAGCCGCCCGATCCCGGGTGTTGACGGGTGGGAGGCATCCGGGCCGTATCCGGGCCGTATCCACGCATGTGGCCGCTCTCGCGGGAGAGATCGGACGGGCCGGGACGGAGGTCGCCCGGAACGCGGGCGGGCGTCGCCTGCGGTGCGCCCGCACACCGGGGGCAACCTTCCCGCCGTGCCGGAGGTCTGAGGGGCATGGGAAGAAGCAGAGCAGCGTTCACCGTGGCGGTCGCGGGCACCGCAGCCGCCCTGCTGAGCCTGCTCGGCTGCACGGGCCGGCCCCACTCGGCGGCGTCCCCGACCGCGACCACCGCCAAGACACCGGCCACGTCACCGGCCAAGCCCCCGGCCAAGGGCCCGGGCGTGCCGGAGGACTTCACCGGCGACGGACGTCCCGACCTGGTCGTGGCCGCCGCCAACGCCACCATCGACGGTGTCGCCTCCGCCGGATACCTCGCCGTCGTCCCCGGCTCCGCCACCGGCGCCGACCCCGCCCACGCCACCGTGTTCACGCAGAACGGCATCGGTCAGGGGCCCGCCGGGACGGGCGGCGAATTCGGCGCGGTGACCGTCTCGGCCGACCTCGACGGCGACGGTCGCGCCGACCTCATCGCCCAGGCCGGCCGCTCCACCGTCTTCGTCGTCTGGGGCGGCGCCACCGCCTCCGCGCCGGCCGCCCGGTTGCAGGGCCGCGCACCCCTCACCGGGGACTTCGACGGCGACGGCCACCCCGACCTGCTCCTGGCCGACGACGGCCCGGCCGGGGGCACCATCGACTACGGCCCGTTCTCCCGCACCGGCAAGCCCGCCCGTACCGCGGCGGTGTCCTTCACCCCCCAGCTACCGAAGCGCCCGCCCAGCTACCCCAACCTCGGCATCCCGCTGGCGGTCGGCGACTTCAACGGCGACGGCCGCGACGACGTCGTCACCCAGTGGTTGGAGGACGACGGCGACGACGTCCCCCCGAAGGCCACCGTGATCTACTACGGCTCCGCGTCCGGCCTCGTCCGCGGCCCGCGTCTGACCGGGCCCGACGGCAAGGACGTGCACAGCACCTACGGCTCGCTCACCACCTACACCGCCGACCTCAACGGCGACGGCCACGCCGACGTCGTCGACTGCGTGCTCCCCGAAACCCAGGGGGACACCGGCGGAGTGCCGCCCCGCTCCCGTGTCACCGTCAACTACGGCGGCCCCCACGGCATCCCCGCGCGGGCACCGCAGGCGTTCGACGTCAGCACCCGCGGTCTGCCCGAGGCCGGCACCGGCCCGGACGCCGAGCTGGGCCGCGCGGCGGCCGTCGGCGACATCAACGCCGACCGGTACGCCGACCTCGCCTTCACCACCACTCCAGGCGGTTCCGGCGAGTCCGGTCAGTCCGGCGGGTCCGGTCAGGCGCAACCGGCCGTCGTCGTGCTCTACGGCGGCCCGAACGGCCTCACCGTCAGCCACGCCCAGACCATCCCCGGTCACGCCACCGCCCTCCGCATCATCGACCTGGACCACGACGGCCACGGCGACCTCGTCATCGGCCAACCCGCCTCCACCGTCGTCGAGCAGGTGGTGAGGGTGCTGCGCGGCAGCGCACGCGGCGTGCGGACCGCCCACCCGCAAACGATCACCGCGGACGACATCGGCCGACCGGCGAGCCAGTCGAACACCTTCGGCTACGGGTTCGCCCGCTGAACGAGCCGGTCGCAACGGTCAGTCGGTCGTCCTGACGGGCGCGCTGCTGCTTCCCTGGCGCCGGCCACCGAGCTCCGCGTCGAGCGTCTCCTGAGCCACGCGCATCACCTCGGCGTACACAGGGTCCGCCAGGCGCTCCCACATCTCGCTTTCCGCGACGTCCTCGACGAGGCCGACCACCCACCAGATGTTGCCGAACGGGTCCTTGATCCGCCCGCCGCGCTGGCCGAAGGCGTCGTCGGCCAGGGAAGTGACGACCTGGCCGCCGGCCGCGAGGGCTCCTGAGAACGCCTGGTCCGCGTCGGCGACGAACACGCGCAACAGGCTCGGCATGGCGGGCCAGTCCGCGTGCCGGTCGAAGGCCAGCACGACGGTGTCGCCGACCCGGATCTCGGCGTGACCGATCAATCCGTCCTCGGTCGACACCCGCCCCAGCTCCTCGCCTCCGAACGCCCGGGTCACGAAGTCGAGGAAGGCCCCCGTGTCGTCGGTGACGACCCAAGGCGCGACGGTGGTGTAGCCCTCCGGGGCGTTGCTGGTCTGCTCGGGCATCGCTGTCCTCTCGCTGATGGTTGCTGCCGACAGCGACCGTAGGGGCGAACCAGGTCAGTTTCGGTCCTCAAGGGCAGCGAGTCGGGATCGCGGCCCGGTATCCCTCACCCCCCGTCCGCTCACCCCCGCCCGCGCGCCGGCATCGGCCCGGCCCGAGACAGCGGGGATGCCCCGTCCCCACCCGGAGTTGACCTTGTCCGTGCCGGGGTGAGCGGGGGCCGGAAAACCTCTCAGCCGGACCGGCCCAGGGTCACGGTGCGGGACCCGGGTGTGAAGTCGCCGAAGGACTGCTGCCAGGACTCACCGGGCCAGTGGTACGTCACGCGGCCTTCGGCGGGCCGGTAGCGGGCGGTGTAGAGCGTTCTGGACCCTTGGTCGTCGACGGATCGGTACAGCGGCGGCTTCAGCATCGCGGCCACGTCCGCACCCGCGGCGCGAATGGCGCGCAGCCGCTCCTGCGTCCGCAAGGCCCGCTCCTGTTCGTCGGTCACCGGCAGGTGCTGGTGATTGGCGGCGCAGGCGTCGGGCGCCACCATCGGTGACATGTCCGGCCCCACGAACACCGTCACCGCCTTCACGGGATCGAGGAGGGTGAGGTTCTGCGGGACGGCGATCGGCAAGGACCGCAGCCTGTCGACCGCCTCATCGACGGTGTCGCACGTCTCCAGCAGGTAGCGCACCACGATGAGAACGGCGAAGCCGCGTCCGTAGACGGAACGTCCGCCCCAGGTGAGCGAGACCGCGAGACCGGCGTCGTTCATCCCGTCCAGCAAGCCCCACAGCACGTCCTGCATCCCGATCACGGGGCGCAGGAAGCAGGAGGAGACGATGGTCCCCTCGCACTGGTCGGGCGGCAGGTCGTAGTTGCGCAGCAGAGTGCCGTTCCGGCCGATCTGGGTGCAGGACTGGGTGAACGGCCGCAGTGCCGCGTGGGTGAGGAAGGCTTCCGCGTCGGGCCGGTCGAGTTGGCCGGCCAGGCGGTCCAGCACCGGGACCAGTTCCGGCATGTGCGCACGGAAGAGCGTCCCAACGCGGTCCGCGCCCTGCGGAGTCCGGCCCTCCGCGGTCAGCAGGCCCGCCATCTCCCGCCACAGGGCCCGGGCGTGGGCGGCCCACCGCCCGTCGCCGCCGTCGCCGACCGCTATCGCCTGGAAGGTCTTGTGCTGCTGCCGCACGGCTGCCGCTCCCCTGGGAGAATCCGACGAGGTGAGGGCAACCTAGTCAATTGCGGGGTGAATCACCAGGCGCACGATCGCGTCGATCAGGGAGCGGGACCACGGTGGTGCGGTCGGCGGTGACCACGCTGAGGACCGGGCGTGCCCTCCCGACCCACGCCGCACCGCGCGCCTACTGACCGCCGCGCTCGGCGAGGTCCTGGAGGAACTTCGGCACCCGGCCGGCGCCGAAGTCGTAGTAGCGGGCCCAGGTCGGGGTGATCGCGATGCGCGCCATCCGGTCGTACAGGTCACGGCAGTTCTGCTCGAACTGCGCGGCGGCCTCGGCGTCCATGCTCTTGCGGGCCGCGGCGAGGTACTCGTCGACCACGCCGTCGACGATGCGGACGTCCACCCGTCCGCGTACCGACAGGGCCCGGGCCTGGTCCGGGGTGCCGCCGGCGTCGACGGCCAGGGCGACGGTCGGATGGGCTTGCAGCGCCGCGACCTTGGGCGCCGTGGCGGCCGTGGAGATCACGAACTGCTCGCCGGTCCAGTAGATGCCGACCAGGACCACCCGGGGCGTGCCGTCCTTCGCGGTGTAGGCGAGGTGGCCCGAGGAGGCCGCGTCGAGCAGTTCCGCCGCGTCGGTCAGTTCGGTGTCGATGGTGTGCTGATCCATCACGGCGTCCTTCCGGTCAGACGCGGCGCCACTCGCCGCGCTCGTACCAGGGACGGTACTGATCCCCCGTTCTCGACATCGGTCCCGACGCACCGGGGGCGGTCCGCCACGCCATGCGGGGAACCGCGGTCCCGGGCGCGGGACGGTCGGGCGCTGTCAGGCGCTGTCAGGCGCTGTCGGTCGGGGAGGCGGTGGGGGTGGGGCCGCCGCCGGGAGCGCCCTCGCCGTCGTTGGTGGCGCCGGGGTCCACGGCCATGGTGAGGTAGCCGACGACGCCGCGCTGGATGTGCCGGGGGTCGTAGACGAGCTTGAGCAGTCCGCCCTCGGTGCCGGTGCCCGGGTAGATGCTGTCCTGGTCGAGAGTGACCCGCGTGACGGTGTTCGCCGAGTAGGGGGTCACACCCGTGGTCGCGGTGACCGCGCTCTCGGCGAAGTAGAACTGCCCGGTGTGGCAGGTGCGGCCACCGGTGTACGCGGTGGACGTGCGGGTGCCGCCGGTGTGCACCTTGGTGTGGACGTGGACGGCACGACCGGAGTACCAGCCCGGGAAGACCGTCCGGAAGGTGACGAAGCCCTGGTGGTCGGTCATCTGGATGCCGCGCAGCCAGGTGAGGTCGTCCGTCGGGGTGGCGTGCCCACCGCCACCACCACCGCCGGGCGGAGGCGTGCCGGTGGGCGGGGTGCCGGTGGGCGGCGGGTCGGTCGGAGGCGTGCCCCCGCCGCCACCCCCGCCGTTGCCGGTCTGGGTGTAGCCGGAGTAGACCCCGGAGGCGTCGCAGTGCCAGATCTCCACGGCCGAGTCGCGCAGCGGCTCGCAGGTCGACGCGTCCACCGCGCGCAGGACCAGCAGCAGGGGGATGCCGGTGCGGTCCTCGACGACGTTCTTCCGGAAGAGTTCGTAGTCGAGGTAGTAGGGCCCCTCGATCTGCTCGCTGGTCAACTGCATGCACGCGGTGGTGGCCAGCGCCTCCGCCTTCGCGGCCGCCACGGCCGCCGAACCGCCGGACGCGGACCGGTCGGCGGCGTACGCGGTGGCACCGAGGCCGGTGAGCGCGACGGCACCCGCGCCACCGAGAGCGAGCGCACGGCGGCGGGTCAGTGCCTGGGAGACGACGGCGTTGTCGGGTTCGTCGTGGCTTCGTTTGGTCATTGCGCGAGGCTAGAAAGCCGTCCTGTGACCGCCATATGAAACAACCGTCCAGATCCGGCCAGTTCCGCAGCCGGTTCCCGGAGGCGGTTTCCAGGGTTCCGGAGTCGGTTCCGGAGCCGGTTCCGGGCCCGGACGAGGGAGGGCGGGGCCGTACGCTGGTGCCGTGCATCTGTGCTTCGTCTGCAGCGGGAACATCTGCCGGTCGCCGTCCGCCGCGCTGGTGGTCGCCGAACACCTGCGCCGGGAGGGCCTGGAGGACCGGGTCCGGGTCACGAGCGCGGGCATCGGGCCCTGGCACGCCGGCGACCCGATCGACCCGCGCGCCGGGGAGGTGCTGGAGCGGCACGGCTACCCCGTGGACCACGTCGCCGCGCAGGTGGGCGCGGAACACCTGGACGCGGACCTGTTCCTGGCGATGGACCGCGGCCACGAGAGGGCGCTGCGCAAGCTGGTCGACGACCCGTCGCGGGTGCGGATGCTGCGGTCGTTCGACCCGGCGGCGACCGGTGGCCCGGACGGGCTGGACGTGCCGGACCCGTACTACGGCGGCCCCGACGGCTTCGAAGAGGTGCTGGACATGATCGAGGCGTCGACCCCCGGCCTGCTCGCGTGGGTGCGCGAGCGCCTCGACGCGTGAGGGCCGGCGCGTGAGGCGCAAAAAGCGAGGGCCGGCGTGAGGCGCGGCGCGTGAGCCGGGACGACCCCGAGTCCGCCCGGGCCGCGGCGGCACGGCTGACCGGGCAGCCGGTGACCGGCGGGCGCGGCGGTTCCGGCGCGCTCACCGAACTGCTGCTCGGCGACGGCACCGTGGTGCTGGCCAAACGCGGTGCCGGCCCCGGGGCGGCTCGCGCGGAAGCGGCCGGGCTGCGCTGGCTCGCCGACGCGGGCACGGTGCGCGTGCCGGCCGTCCGGGGCGCCGACGACGCGTGGCTGGTCATCGACCTGGTCCCGACCGGCCCGCCCGGTGCCGGGGCCGCGGACCGGTTCGGCCGCGACCTCGCGGCCCTGCACGCCGCCGGCGCCCCCGCGTTCGGCGCCCCGCCGCCCGGCGGCCCCGAGGACGCGTACATCGGCACCGCACCGATGCGCGACGCGACCGGCCCCGACTGGCCGCGCTGGTACGCCGAGCACCGCGTGCTGCCCTACCTGCGGATCGCCGTCGACCTCGGCACGCTGGGGGCCGCCGAAGCGGCCGTCGTGGAACGCGTCTGCGACCGGCTGCCCGACCTCGCGGGACCCGCCGAGCCGCCCGCCCGGCTGCACGGCGACCTGTGGAGCGGCAACGTCCTGTGGGGCGCCGACGGCGACACCTGGCTGATCGATCCCGCCGCGCACGGCGGCCACCGCGAGACGGACCTGGCGATGCTGCGGCTCTTCGGCTGCCCGCACCTGGAACGCGTGCTGGCCGCCTACGACGAGGCCGCGCCGCTGTCCGCCGGCTGGCGCTCCCGGGTCCCCCTCCACCAGCTCTTCCCGCTCCTGGTCCACACGGTGCTCTTCGGCCGCGGCTACGGCGAACAGGCCCTGACAGCGGCCCGGTCGGCGCTGTCGGCCTGAGCCTTGCCGGGGTGGGCCCTGCCTGGGCGGGTGGGTTCTGCCTGGCCGGGTGGGCCCTGCCTTGCGTGGTGGGCCCTGCCTGGTCGGGGTGGGCCGCCGCCGGAGGAACGGTCAGCTGTCGGGCGGGCCGTACCCGTCGCGGTCGAACGCCTCCGCCGCCTGCGCGATCAGGTCGCGTGCCTCCGCCCCGTAGACCGCCGACCGCCGCAGCAGGCCGAACGCCTTGCGGAACACCGCGAGCCGGGCCGGATCGGTGATCGTCTCGGCGCCCCGGAAACCCTCCACCTCCGCGCGGCGGTCGTCGAAGAGGGCGAAGCCGTCACCGGGGTGGACGTGGCGGCGGGCGCGGGCCGGGATGACCCCGAGCGTGAGCCCGGGAAGCACGGTGGCCCCGGCGAGGTGTTCCAACTGCTCGCGCATCACGCCGGCTCCGCCGATGTTCGTCAGCAGCGCCTGCTCGCCGAGCAGGACATGGAAGGTGCGGCCGTCGCGTCCGATGTACGCCGCGCGGGCGGTCCGTGCGGCGACCCCGGCCTCGATGTCGTCGGGGATCTCGTGGAAGTCGACGACCAACCGGAGCATCGCGGTGGCGTAGGCGGGCGTCTGGAGGTTCCCCCAGACGACGTCGGGGGAGTACCCGACGTAGTCCCGGGTGTTCCTGACCAGGTCGAGGAAGCTCTCCTGCACGGGGCCGGTTCCTTCCCGGAGCAGGGCCTGCCAGGCGCCGTCCTGGTGCTCCGAGCGCTCCGGACCGTAGCGCTCCGGACCGTGCGAGTCGTTCGCCGAAGAGAGCCGCATACGGGCGATCGTGGCATCGTGGGGGCCGCCGTGTCCGCGAAACGGCCGCGACGGAGGGGGCGCGCGGAGGGCTCCCGGGTGCGGGTTCGGGGCGTGCGGCGGGCGTGGGGCAGACTCGTCGGCGGGGTCGGGTGCGGAGAACCGGGCGCAGAGAACCGGGTGAACAGAAGGCGGGCGAGGGATGAGCGGCGGGATGTGGGCGGCTGTGGCCGCGGTGGCGGCGCTGGCGCTGGTCGCCGCGCTGATCGACGGCCGGGCGAGGTCGCGGCGTCCGCCGCGGCGCACCCGGCGGCGCCCGCCGCGGGGCCCGCAGCCGCGCGCCGGTACGGGCCCCAAGTCGCGTTCCGGGCAAGGGAGTCGGGGCGCCGACCGGGTGCCGCGCAGGGGCGAGGTGTGGTGGGCGGAGGTGCCCTTCGAGGACGGGCCCGGGTCCAAGGACCGGCCCTGCCTGGTGCTGACCGTGCGGGGGACCTCCGCGCGGGTCGCCAAGATCACCACGAAGCGGCACGGCGAACTCCCCGGCGTGCTGGCGCTGCCCGCGGGCACGGTGGACGACGCGGCGGGCCGGCAGAGCTACTTGGAGACCGGCGAGCTGCGGGATGTCCCGTTGCCGGCGTT
Source organism: Streptomyces sp. NPDC087270 (assembly GCF_044744625.1). Classification (NCBI taxonomy): domain Bacteria; kingdom Bacillati; phylum Actinomycetota; class Actinomycetes; order Kitasatosporales; family Streptomycetaceae; genus Streptomyces; species Streptomyces sp. NPDC087270. Next base: position 228,234 of record NZ_JBIUYR010000005.1, on the reverse strand, counting down.
CCGCCGCCATGCCGGCGCGGTGGACGCCGGGTTCATGAAGAAGCTCAAGCTGCGCTGAGGAGTTGCGCTGAGGAGCCGGGGCGCCGGTCGTGTCGTGATCCCGCCGTGGTCCCCCGCCGTGATCCCGCCGGTGGCCGCGCCGCCGTCCGGTCCGCGGCGAGGCACGCGGCGGCGGCGCGGCACGCGGGGCGCGTACTGCCGTCCGCAGCGCGCGCGGCCGTAGAGTGCGGGCATGTACACCACTCGGGTGGCCGGTCATGTGAACGCGCCGCGCGCGGACGTCTACGCGGCGCTGGTCGACGCGGAGGCGCTGGCGAAGTGGCGGGTGCCGGACGGCATGCGCAGCGAGGTGCACGCGTTCGACGCCCGCGAGGGGGGCGCGTTCCGGATCTCGCTCACCTATGACGCGCCCGCCGCGAGCGGCAAGTCCGAGGCGCGCACGGACACGTACCACGGCCGGTTCGTGCGGCTCGTGCCCGGCGAGGAAGTGGTGGAGGAGTTCGAGTTCGAGACGGGCGAGGCCCGCTTCCACGGCGTGATGAGGATGACGACCACGCTGACCGACGCGGGTGCGGGCACCGACGGGCGTGGCGGCACCGAGGTGCTGGTCGTGCACGAGGGCATCCCCGACGGTGTGCCCGCCGCCGACAACGAGACCGGCACGCGGATGGCGCTGGCGAACCTCGCCGCACTCGTGGAGGCCGACCCCGGCTGACGGCCCGGGGACGTACCCGGGGAACTGCGTGCGGCCCCGCGGAGTCCGTGATCATGGAGGGGCGGCGGGACGCCGGGCGCGGGTCGCGCGCGGGCGGCGCCCGGGGGACGGAAGACCGCGGGGGACACATGGTGACGAACTACGCCTCGGGCGTGCCCGATCGCCGCAACACCGAGCTGGCGCTGCTGCTCCTCGCCGTCGCGATCCCGGTCTTCGCCTACGTCGACACCGGACTGGCCCTGCACGGCGAGGTGCCCTCCGGGCTGCTGAGCTACGGTCTCGGCCTCGGACTGCTGGCGGGCCTCGGGCATCTGGTGGTGCGCAGGTTCGCCCGGTACGCGGACCCGTTGCTGCTGCCGATCGCGACGCTGCTCAACGGCCTCGGCCTGGTGATCATCTGGCGTCTCGACCAGTCGAAGCGGCTGCGGGCCGACCCCGGTTTCGTGGCGGACACGCCCCGTCAACTGCTCTACTCCGCGATGGGGCTGGCGCTGTTCGGCACGGTGCTGGTGGTCCTGAGAGACCACCGCAAGCTCCAGCGGTACACGTACATCTCGATGGCCGGCGCGCTGGCGCTGCTGCTCCTGCCGCTGGTGCCCGGGCTCGGGGTCGACGTGTACGGGGCGCGGATCTGGGTCGCGGTGGCCGGGTTCAGCTTCCAGCCCGCGGAGTTCGCGAAGATCGTGATCGCGGTCTTCTTCGCCGGCTACCTGGTGCTGAAACGGGACGCGCTGGCGCTGGCGGGCCGCCGCTTCGCCGGACTTGCGCTGCCGCGCGGCCGGGACCTGGGGCCGATCCTCGCGGTGTGGGCGGTGTCGATCCTGATCCTGGTCTTCGAGACGGACCTGGGCACCTCGCTGCTGTTCTTCGGCATGTTCGTGGTGATGCTCTACATCGCCACCGAGCGCACCAGCTGGATCGTCTTCGGCCTGCTGATGGCGGCGGGCGGCGCGGTGGGCGTCGACTCCTTCGAGCCGCACGTCCAGCAGCGGGTGCAGGCGTGGCTGCACCCCATGGGCGAGTACCTGAAGAGCCGGCAGGGCCTGGCCGGCCACTCCGAGCAGTCCATGCAGGCGCTGTGGGCGTTCGGCTCCGGCGGCCTGATCGGCACCGGCCTGGGGCAGGGCAACTCCGACCTGATCGGCTTCGCCGCGAACTCCGACTTCATCCTGGCCACCGTGGGCGAGGAACTGGGCCTGGCCGGCGTGGTGGCGCTGCTGCTGCTCTACGCGCTGATCGTCGAGCGCGGCATGCGGACCGCGCTCGCCACCCGCGACCCGTTCGGCAAGCTGCTCGCCGGCGGGCTGTCGGCCGCGTTCGCGCTCCAGGTCTTCGTCGTGGCGGGCGGCGTCATGGGCCTCATCCCGCTGACCGGCATGACGCTGCCGTTCGTCGCGTACGGCGGGTCGTCCGTGACCGCGAACTGGGCGCTGGTCGGCATCCTGATCCGGATCAGCGACACCGCGCGCCGCCCGGAGGTGGCCGTGGACGACGCGGAGTGGTGACCCCCGTTCCTCGTTTCCCGTCCCCCGTCCCCGACCACTGCGGCGCCGTCCCGGTCGCCGACCCCCGCGGCCCCGACCCCCGCGGCCTCGGCTCGCCCGCCCGGGCACCGCGCAGGGCACACCCGGTGTGCGGGTGGTCGCGGGGCGGGAGGTAACGTCGTTTCGTGCTTCGCGTCGTGTTCACCCGCCGCTGGATTCTGCTGACCATCCTGTTCGTGGCCCTGATACTGGTCATGGGCCGGTTGGGCCTGTGGCAGTACCACCGCTACGAGCAGACCAAGCGCAGCAACCACAAGATCTCGCTGGCCCAGCACGCGAAGCCGGTCCCGATCCAGACGCTGTCCCGTCCGGGTGCGAACCTGCCCGGCAGCGAGCGCTACCGGCCGGTGACCGCCACCGGGCAGTACGACCCCGCGCACCAGTTCGTGGTCCGGCGCCGCACCAACGCCGACGGCGACCAGGGCTTCTTCCTGATCACCCCGCTGATCATCTCCAACGGTGACGCGGTGCTGGTCAACCGGGGCTGGGTCGCGCCCGCCGACGACACCGCGGCGTTCCCCGCGGTGCCGAAGACGCCCACCGGGACGGTCACCCTCACCGGGCGGCTCCAACTGGACGAAACCACCCGTATCAGTGGTATTCGGAACGTCGGCGGTCTGCCGCCCCGCCAGTTCATGCTGATCAACAGCACCGAGCAGACGAAGAAGCTGTCCAAGCCGGTGCTCAGCGGCTACCTGGAACTCGTGAAGACCAGCCCGCCGCTCACCAAGGGCCAGTCCGCCGAGCAGATCGGCGCGCCGGGCAGCGACAGCTCGGGCACCGACATGGCGGTCGTCGGCCAGGGCGTCCACCTGCCCTACGCGATCCAGTGGTGGCTGTTCGCCCTCATGGTGCCGGTCGGCTGGTGGATTCTGCTGCGCCAGGAGCTGAAGGAGCGGCGCAAGAAGGCCGCCGCCCCGGCCGCGGCGGCGCCCCCCGCGCCGCGCGGGCCCGAGCCCGAGGGCATGGCCGGCGCGGACGTCAAGGCCGAGGCGGACGTCACCGCCGACGCCGGGTCCGAAGCCGCCACCCGGAGCTGACCGGCGCGGCCCGCGCGTCCTCCTCCTCGTCGCGGCGGCGGTCCGCCGCCGTCCGGTAGGCGAAGCGCGGCAGCAGCGACTGGGCGGTCGGGCCGATCGCCACCGCGTACAGCACGGTGCCCGGCCCGACGCTCCCGCCGAGCAGCACGCCCACGGCGAGGACGGTGACCTCCATCAGGGTGCGGACGAAGCGGATCGAGCGGCTGGTGGCGGCCGAGGTGCCGGTCATCAGCCCGTCCCGCGGGCCCGGCCCGAGCCGCGCGCCGACGTAGATCGCGACGGAGAGCCCGTTGAGCAGCACGCCCCCGAGCAGCAGGCCGACCCGGGCCGGCAGCCCGGGGTGCGGGGGCAGGAGCGCGAGGCCGAGGTCGGAGGAGAACGACAGGACCACGATGTTCGCGACCGTGCCGAACGTCGGCCGCTGCCGCAGCGGAATCCACAGCAGCAGCACGAACGCCCCGACCAGCCCGTTGACCGTGCCGAAGCTCAGCGAGGTATGCCGCTGCACCCCCTCGTAGAGCACGCTCCACGGATTGACGCCGAGCGAGGCCCGGACCATGGCGGACAGTCCGAACCCGTACAGGGCCAGGCCGACCAGCAGTTGGGGCAGGCGGCGGCGGGGGGCCAGGCGGAGCGGGAGGTAGCCGAGCGGCGGCAGCGGAGCGCGGGTCCGGGGCGCCGGTACCGGTACCGGTGCCGGTGCGGTCGCGGGTACGGGGGTCGGTGGGGCGGGGTGGCGCGGGGTGCCGACGCCGGGGCCCGGGGCGTCACCGTGCACGAGCGGACCGCCGGTCGGGTACGGGTGCGGGGCCGCCGGGAGCCGCGTGCAGCAGGCGGCCCTCGGGGTAGGTGAGCGCGGCGGCGGGGAGGGCGGCCGGGCGGCCGCTGTGGACGACGCGCAGGGTGCCGGCGGCGGGGGAGCCGGGTGCGGGGCGGGCGCCGATCCTGCGCAGCGCCTGGGCGGCGACCGCGTCCGCGGTGCCGTACAGGACGACGGGCGGCCGGCCGGGGTGCCGTAGGGCCGCACCAACCTGTTCGGCGACCAGTTCGTAATGGGTGCACCCCAGGACGACAGCCCTTACATCGGTCGGGGTGCGCGCGGCGGCAGCGGCGATCGCCCGCTCGACGGCTTCCCCGTCCGCCCGTTCCACCGCGTCGGACAGCCCGGCGCACGGCACTTCGGTGACGCGCACTCCGGCCGCGAACTCGTCGATCAGCGCGCGCTGGTAGCGGCTGCCGGTGGTCGCGGGGGTGGCCCACACCGCGACCGGCCCGCCGCCCGCGGCGGCCGGCTTGACCGCGGGGACGGTGCCGATCACCGGCAGCCGGGGCTCGAACCGGGCGCGCAGCGCGGGCAGGGCGTGCACGGTGGCGGTGTTGCAGGCCACGATCAGCGCGTCCGGGCCGTACACGGCCGCGGCCCCGGCGACGGCCAGCGCGCGCTCCGCGAGGTCGGCGGGGGTACGCGGCCCCCACGGCATGCCGTCGGGGTCCGAGGCCAGCACGAGGTCGGCGTCGGGACGAAGCCGGCGCACGGCGGCCGCGGCGGCGAGCAGCCCGATCCCGGCGTCCATGAGGGCGATCCGCACCGGGCGGTCGGCGGGGTCGGTGCGGTCGGTGCGGTCCGCGGGCGCCGGGGTGCGGCGGGCGGCCGGATGCCCTTCGGGCGGGGGGCCGTTGGTCGCGGTTGCCGTCGTGGTCGCCGTCGCGGTCGACGTCACCGTCACCGTCACCTTCGCGGTGCCGGGGACGGCGTCCTGTGCCGTGCCGAGGTCGTCGGGGTCCTGCATGCGGTCGCCTCCTGGGGGTCGGGTCGGGTCGGGTCGAGCGGGATCGGGTCGGTCCGCGTGGGCCCGCCACGAGACGGCCCCGTCCTCACCGGACGGTGGCCGCGGGGGAGCGCCGGACCTCACAGGCCCCGCCCGGTCCGCCGGCGAGGCCACCGAAGGCGAGTCTGTACAGTGATTGGCCTGGATCACATGGCCAATCGGGAGGAAATGGTATGGCCGGCCCGCAGCCGTCCCGGCCCGTGGAGGGCGCGCCGCACGGCGGCCGGACCCTGGGCAGCCGGCAACTCGCCGCGATGCTGCCCGACCCGTCCGGCGCCCGGCCCGCCTACCGCCACCTCGCCCGCGCCATCGGCACGTTGATCCTCGACGGGCGGATCGCCCTGCACGTCCGGCTCCCGGCCGAGCGCGAACTGGCCGCCGCCCTCGGCACCAGCCGCGCCACGGTCACCGCCGTGTACGACCTGCTGCGCGCGAGCGGCCACGCGCACAGCCGGCAGGGCGCGGGCACCTGGACCGCGCTGCCCGAGGGCCGCACCCCCCGCGGCGTCACCCGCGCGCTCGGGCTCCCCGACACCGCGATCGACCTGGCCAGGGCCTCCCTCGGGCTGCCCGAGCGGACCCTCGCGGACGCTCTCGCCCGGGTCGCCCCGCGGGTGGCCGAGCACGCCCGTACCCCCGGCTACCACCCCTACGGCCTGCCGGAGTTGCGCGCCGCCGTCGCCGAACGCTTCACCCGGCGGGGACTGGCGACCGTGCCGGACCAGATCCTGGTGACCGCCGGCGCCCAGCACGCCCTCACCCTGGTGCTCGGCCTGCTGTCCGCGCCCGGCGACCGGATCGCGGTCGAGAACCCCTCCTACCCCAACGCCCTGGAGGCGATGCGCCGCGCCCGGCTGCGCACCGTCCCCGTGCCGGTGGCCGACACCGGCTGGGACGCCGGCATCGTGGAGTCCACGCTGCGCCAGGCGGTGCCCCAACTGGCCTACCTGATCCCCGACTTCCACAACCCGACCGGATGCCTCATGCCCGACGGCGAGCGGGCCCGTATCCTGCGCGCCGCCCAGCACGCCGGCACCTGGCTGGTCGTCGACGAGACGCTCACCGAACTCGCCCTGGACGTCCCCGCGCCCGCGCCGTTCGCCTCGCACGCGCCGCCCGGCGGCACCGGGCAGGTCATCACCGTCGGGTCGATGAGCAAGACGCACTGGGCCGGGCTGCGGGTCGGCTGGCTGCGCGCGCCCTCGCGGCTGGTCACCGAACTCGCCGCGCAGCGCGTCGCCTCCGACATGGGCGGCTCGGTGCTCGACCAACTCCTCGCGCTCGACCTGCTGTCCGGCGCGGACGGCGGACCGCCGCCGGACCGGCTGACCCGGCTGCGCGGGCAGCGCGCCGCCCTCACCGCCGCACTGGCCGAACACCTGCCGCGGTGGACCTGGCAACTGCCGCCCGGCGGGCTGTCGTTGTGGGTCGACCTCGGCGAACCCGTCGCCTCCGCCCTGGCCGAACGCGTCCTCGACTACGGCGTACGGATCGAGGGCGGCGCGTACTTCGCCACCGACCCCGGCATCTTCGAGCAGCGGCTGCGGATTCCCTACACCGCGGAGCCCGACACCCTGCGGGAAGCGGTGCAGCGGATGGCGACCGCGCTCGCCGACGGGCTCCCGCCCTCCGCCGCGACCCGCCGCCCGCACTGGGTCGCCTGACCCGCCGCTTGCCCCTTGCCGCTTGCCCGTTGCCCCTTGCCGCGTGCCGCTCGCGCCTTCCGCCCGGCGCCCGGGCATGGCGGCTACCGGGGCCCGAGCCCCGTCCGCCCGTCGAGCAGCTCGCGCACGACGTCGAGATGGCCGGCGTGGCGCGCGGTCTCCTCGATCATGTGCAGGACGATCCAGCGCAGGTCGGTGACCTCGTCCTCCTGAGCGCCGGGGTGCCGGCCCCGCGGCGGCGTCGAGAGCGGGGCGGCGGCGAGGACGGCGTCGGAGCGCCGGCACTGCTCACGGTAGAAGGCGAAGACCACGTCCGGCGGCCGGGGTGTCGTCAACGGAGCGGGGTCGTCGGGCCAGTCCAGCGGCTCGGCCGCGCCGGTGGCGACCTCCTGGAACCAGTGCCGCTCCGCGTACCCCAGGTGCTCCACGAGCCCGAGCGGGGTCCACCCGGAGGGCAGCACCGATGCGGTCAGGGCCTCGGTGTCGAGGCCGTCGACCACCGCGAGCACGCACGCCCTCTGCGCCGCGAGGAACCCCAGCAACGACGTCTTCTCGCCGTCTTCCTTCTCCACCGTCTCCATACTCATGCGCCGATGCTGCCAGCAGCCACCGACAACCCGTGCCGGTGCCCGCCGCCCCGCGCAGGCAGCAGGGCGGCCTATCGGGGCGGGGCGAACTCCACTTCGGACGCGGGCAGCACCCGGATGCTCCGTCCGGGGAACCCGAGGTGCCGGAAGATCTCGTTGTGGTGCGCGATCGACCGCGCCGGCGAGGCGAACGCGCCGCCGTCGGGCCGTACCGACGTCGTGTGCCCGTCGGCGACCACCACCAGGTCGTAGCCGTGGCTGAGCGCCTGCCGCGCCGTGGTGTCCACGCAGATCTCGGTGGCGAACCCGGTGACGACCACCTCGGTGACGCCCCGCTCCTTCAGCACCCTGTCGAGATCGGTGCCGAGAAAGCTGTCCGGGCTCGTCTTGTGCACCACCGACTCGCCCTCGCCCGGAGCCAGTCGGGCCACCACCCGCCAGCCCTCCGTCCCGGCCGCCATCCCGCCGCCCTGGTCCTGGATCGTCACGACCGGAACCCCGGCGACCCCGGCGCGCTCGCGCAGCCCGGCGATCACGGCGACGGTCTCCGCGGCCCGATAGGCGATCTCCATCGGATCGTTCTGCATGTCGATGACAAGGAGCGCGGAAGCGTGTGGCATGGGCCTCACGGTAGCGGCCTCCTCCGGAATCCCGCCTCGGGTTTACGGTCGGGCGACGGGCGGGCCGAGCCGGGGGACCGTACGGCACGAGCCGCGGTTCGGGCGGCGGGTCCGGGCCGGGGTCGTGCCGTGGGTCCTGATCGCCTGGGGGTGCCTGTTCACGGCCTCTGCCGTGCTGGTCGCCGTGGCGGGCCACTGAAGGGGCCACTGAGCGGGCCACTGAGCGGGCTGCCGCGCGGGGCCGAACGGCACCGCGCGTACGCGGAGTTGCCCCGGGTGGTGTGGCGTTGGGGTGGTCGGGGGTCACTCCGTCGTGGGACGGCGGGGCGAAGGAGCGGCGGGCGGTGGGGCGGGCCGGGAAGATCCGGGTATGTCGCCGTTGCCGCCACCTGACGCCGTATCCGCCGCCGCTGACCTTCCCGGCCGACTCGCCGCGCGCCAGGGGCGGTTGACCCGCACCCTCACCACCCCGAAGATCGTCTTCATCGTCGTCGCAGCGGCGGCCCCGCTGGCCGCGATGGTCTTCACGGTGCCGCTCTCCTTCGCGCTGGGCGCCGGCCCCGGGGTCCCGGCGCTCCTGCTCCTCGCCGGGCTGACCCTGCTCTGCTTCTCCTGCGGGTACGCCGCGATCAGCCGCGACATCGGCCAAGGCGGCGGCTTCTACGGGTACATCGCGCGCGGCCTGGGCCGGCCGGTGGCGGTCGGCGCCGGGATGGTCGCGGTCGTGGCGTACAACGCGGTCGCGGTGTCGCTGCTGGGCGCGTTCGGGTACTTCGCCCAAGGCGTCGCCGCCGCACACGGGTTGCACCTCGCGTGGGAGGTGTGGGCCGCGCTGGGGCTCACGGCGGTCGGCGTACTCGGCTACCGCCACGTCGAGTTGAGCGCCCGCGCGCTGGCGGCGTGCATGGTCGGGGAGATCGCGATCCTGCTCGCGCTGGACGTCGCGGTGCTGGTCGAGCACGGCCCGGCGGCTCTGCCCGCCGTGTCGTTCGCCCCGCACCAGGTCCTGGTCCCGGGCGCCGGGGTCTCCGTGATGTTCGCCTTCGCGTCGTTCATCGGCTTCGAGTCCGCCGCGCTCTACGGCGAGGAGGCGCGCGACCCGGGCCGGAGCGTGCCGCGCGCGACGCTCGTCGCGGTGCTGCTGGTCGCCTCGTTCTACGCGCTCACCAGCTGGGTCGCGGTGGGCGCGGTCGGGCCGGACCGGGTCCGTACCACCGCCGCCGCGCACCTCGGCGACCTCTTCTTCGTCCTCGGCGACCGCTACCTGGGCGGCGCCGCCTCCACCGCCATGCAACTCCTGCTCTGCACCAGCCTGTTCGCGAGCTGGCTGGCCCTGCACAACGCCGCCAACCGCTACCTGCTGGTGCTCGGGCGGGACCGGCTGCTGCCCGGCCGGCTCGACGCGGTGCACCCGCGGCACCACGCCCCGCACCGGGCGAGCGCCGTGCAGACCGCGCTGGCCGCCGTCGTGGCGACGGTGTTCGCCGTGGCCGGCCTCGACCCGTACCTGAACATGTCCACCACCCTGCTCGGCCTGGGCACCCTCGGGGTCATCGCGCTCCAGGCCCTCGCCTCGATCGCGGTGCTCGGCTACTACCGGCGCCGGCCCGGCCACTGGTGGCGCACCGGGCTCGCCCCCGCGCTGGGCGCCGCCGGGCTGCTCGCCGCCACCGTGCTGGTCGTGTGCAACTTCCGCGTCCTGACCGGTACTTCGAACCCGCTCGTGACGTCCTTGCCCTGGCTGCTGGTCGTGGCGGGCGCGGGCGGCAGCGGCTACGCCCTGTGGCTGCGCGCGGCCCGCCCGGGCCGGTACGCGAGCCTCGCGGGACTCGCGGCGCTGCGGGCGCTCCCGGGTGGCAGGGGCGCCGCCGCCCTGCCGGCGCAGCGGCGCCGCGGGCCGTCCCGCCGGACCACCAACTGAGTGACGGAGGACGGACGTTGGGAGGCCAGAGCCCGACCGGACCCGGACGCCGCCGCGCACCGGAGGCATCGGACCGCCGCGCGCCGTACCGGCGGGCACGCCACGAGCACGGCCCGGGCCCCGGCAGGCCGTGTCGCCGCCGCGCCGCCCGGCACCGCCCCAGGCCGAACCCGCCGCGGTCCACCCGGAGCCCTACGTGGCGGCCGACCATGGAACAGCTCGACCTTTCGGCCGGACCCGTCGCGTACGAGGACACCGGCGGGGACGGCCCCGTCGTGGTGCTGGTGCACGGGCTGCTGATGGACGGTTCGCTCTGGGACGACGTCGTGGCCGACCTGCGGGCGGACCACCGCTGCGTGGTGCCGACGCTGCCGCTGGGCGCGCACACGCTGCCGATGCGCGAGGACGCCGACCTGTCGCCGCGGGGCCTCGCGCGGCTGCTCGGCGAGTTCCTGGAACGGCTGGAACTCGACGACGTCACCCTCGTCGGCAACGACACCGGCGGCGCGCTGGTCCAGCTCCTGCTCGCCGCGGGCGCGCCGCGGGTGGGCCGGGTGGTGCTCGCCTCCTGCGACGCGTTCGACAACTTCCCGCCCGGCCTCACCGGCCGGACCGTCGTCGCCACCGGCAAGCTCCCGCCCGCCCTCTTCGGCCTGTTCATGCAGCAGATGCGGATCAAGCCGCTGCGCCGGCTGCCGGTCTCGTTCGGCCGGCTGACCAAGCGCGGTGACGCCGCCACCGCCCGCTTCATCAAGTCGCTGCTCGCCCGGCCCGCCATCCGGCGCGACACCGTACGGATACTGCGCGGCATCTCCGCGCACCGCGGCGCGCTCACCGAGGCCGCGGCCGAACTGGCCGGCTACGACCGGCCCGCCCTGGCGGTCTGGGCCGAGCAGGACAAGGTCATGCCGCCGGAGCACGGCCGCCGCCTGGCCGAACTCCTGCCCCACGCCACCCTCGTGACCATCCCGGACAGCTACACCCTCCTCCCGCTCGACCAGCCCGCCGCCCTGGCCCGCACCCTCCGCGAGTGGACCCCGACCTGACCCGCACCCCCGCCCCCACCCCGCGCACGGCCGTCCTCACTGCCCCTCGGCGTCCAGCAGCGCGTCCCCGCTCGGGGTGAACTCGCTGCCGCCGTCCGAGCGGAAGAGGGAATCGCCCGGCTCGCCGATCCTGGCCGCGAGCAGCACCGGGCCCGAGCGGCCGGGCGCGTGCCCGAGGTGGAAGGAGACGAGCGGGCCGCGCCCGTCCGCGCCGACGTAGCCGAGGGTCTTCGGCCGGCGCGGGTCCGGGTCCCCGAAGGTCACCGAGGGCGGCCCGTACGCCGCGACCACGTCCGCCCCGTCCCGGTCGGCCCGCGCCCACTCCAGGACGCCCTCGACCAGCGCGGCGTGCCCGGCGGCCGGCAGCGTACGGTCCGGCCGCAGCCAGCCGAGGCGGTGCGCGTCCTCGGCGTACTGCGCGGCGGCCACGTGCACCTCGGGGTCCGTCAGGCAGTGGCGCAGCAGGGCCGCGTCGCTCAGCCGCGCGTTCGTGTCGGCCAGCCACACGGTGCCGGCCGCGGCCCCGGCGTCCTCGGCGTCCTCGGCGTCCGCGGCGAGCCGGTCGAGCAGGGAACGTACGGCGGGCAGGCCACCGAGGTCCGCGGGACGGCGCAGCGCGCGGTTGAGCCGCTCCACCAGCAACTCGCGCGCGTACGCGGCCGGGTCGGCGCCGGGCGTGGCACCGGACGGGTGGGCGGCGGTCGCGCGCGTCGCGAGGGTCATGGCGACATGATGCCGCTCGGCCGGGCGGAACCGTCAGCGCTTGTGGACAGTGGACAGGTGAGGGAAACGCTCGCTCACAAGTCCAGGATCGTGGCCACCAGTTCGCGGCGGCTGCGGACACCGGTCTTCGCGAAGACGCTCTTCAGGTGGTCCTGCACGGTGGCCGCGGTGATGTGCAGCTCCGCGGCGATGACCCGCGACGGCAGGCCGGCGACGACCCGCGCCAGGACGTCCCGCTCGCGCGGGGTGAGCCCGTACGCGAGCAGCAGCACCTCGGCCACGTCGGCGGCCGGTGCCGGGTGCATCGTGACGGCGAGGACCGCCGGGTGCGGGCCGCCGCTCAGCGGCGAGGCGTGGACCGACAGCCACCGGCCCGAACCGCCGCGGAGCCGCCCGTGCGCCGGCAGCGTCGTGCGCTTCCCCAACGCGGCGACCTCCAGGACCGCGACGGGCAGCTCAGTGCCCGACGAGACCAGCTCGTCCCGCCAGAGTTTCGCGGCCGGATTCTCCGAGAGCAGCCGCAGGTCCTGGTCGAGCAGGAACACGCCCGCCTCGGCCGGGCCCGGAGCGGGGTCGCCGCCCGGTGCCCGGTGAACGGTCCGGCGCAGGGCCGTGGCCACCGGAGCGGACAGCCGCCGCAGCACGTCGACGTCGGCCGGGGTGAAGTCGGGCCGCCCACCGCCGCGGAACAGGGCGATGGCGCCCCAGCACCGGCGGTCGCTCACGAAGCTCGCCCGCAGCTCGTGCCGCGCGTCAATCATCGGCAGCACGGACCGGTACCGGTGGCTGGACTCCGGGTCGCCGCCGGTGGCCGCGCCGAGCGTGCCCGCGGGCACCTTGGAGCGGGCGAGCACCGAGAACTTCAGGACGTCGTCCACCAGGTACTCGTTGCGCACGGCCGCCGCGGCCGCGGCCGACGTGAGGCCGACGCTCACGTCGTCGGTGATCAGCATCGTCGTCGGGTCGATCGTGCCGAAACAGTAGGAGTCGGCCGGGACGAGCCGCGTCAGCCGGTCGGCGATCCGGCGTCGCAGCTCCCGGGAGCCGAGGTCGAGACGGCAGATCGCCTCGATGTCACGCACGGCCTCGCGCCGGGCCACCGGGGAACTCACCGGCCGAACGGTATCCCAGAAGTGGGGGAGGGCCGTGCGGCGCCCCCGCTGCCTACCCTTGAGCCGGAAATCCCGAGGCACAGGAGGTATCGAGGCATGTCCCCGACCATGCTCACCGTCGGACTGGACCCCGCGCTGGTGGACGACGCGCCCTCGTCACGGGCGGCGTTCCCCGAGATCGACGCCGAAACGGTCCGGGCCGGTGTGGCCGCCGGCCGGGCCCGGCTGGAGGAGCTCGGCTTCACCGTCGACCTCTGCCTGCTGGACTACGGCCGCACGGCCGAGGCGGTGTACCGCGCCGCGCTGGCCGCGAAGGACTACGACCTCGTGATGATCGGCGCCGGTGTCCGGCTGGACCCGGCGCTCACCCCGCTGCTGGAGGTGCTGGTCAACACCACCCACGAGCTGGCACCCGGTGCGAAGCTCTGTTTCAACGTGAGCCCGTTCACCACCGTCGAGGCCGTCGAGCGGTGGTGGCCCGAACGCAAGCCGCTGCTCTGAGCGTTGCCCCGCGACGATGTCCGGCGGACGCGTACGGCGACGCTCGCGCCGGTCCTGAGCGGGTTCGCGGGCCACGGCGGGCCGCGGCGGGCCGGCGGGCCACCCGGCACCGGTGGCCGGAGACGCGGCGGGGGTCAACGGCCGCCGCTGGGCGAGGGGGTGGCGTGGCGGCGGGCGGCCTTGAGGACGGCGAGGCTGTCGGTGGGGGACATCGCGCGGCTCTCCGCGGTGTCGAGGAGGCCGGGGTAGGGGCCGGGGGAGGGTGCGGTGCGGTAGTGGACGCCGGAGAAGTCGTCGTACTCCTCGGCGAAGAGGTGGTGGCGGCCGCCGGCGCGGGCGAGTTCGGTGATCATGGCGGCGCCGGTGGGCTGGGCGTGCATCCCGATCACCCGGACGGTGAGGGTGCCGCCGGCCACGAGGCCGAGCACGTGGTCGAGTTGGGCGGCGGTCACGGCCGGGTCGAGGTCGACGTTCCACAGGTGGCACAGGACCATCTCGTCCAGGAGCGCGGTGATCGGCACCCCCTCGGGCACCCGGGCCGGTGGCGTGAACCGGCCGGGCGGCATCCGGTGGGCGGTGCACAGCGCGTGGGCGTAGCCGGCCGTCCACAGCACGCGCGGGAAGACCGTCAGGGCGTAGGTGCGGACCCGACCGGCCCGGCCGACGCAGGCCGCGAGCCGCTGCGGCCAGCCGGCGCCGCTGTCGTGCAGCGCCGCCGGGTCGGGCGCGTGGAGGAGCCGCGCGGTCGCGTCGCGGGTTTCGGGGTCGGTCATGCCGTAGCGCGCGAGCAGGGCGTGGCGGGCGTCCGGGCCGATGCCGTGGCCGCCGAGCGCGCCTTCCAGGCGGGTGATCGCCCGGGTGCCGGCGCCGATGGACCGGGCCGCGTCGGCCCGGCCGCGTACCGGGTTCGCGCCGGACACGGAGCCGCGGCGCAGCGACTGGAGGGCCAGCCCGAACACGACCGCGCCGACCGGGGGTTGGGCGGGAGCGGGGCGGCCGGGCGGCAGGGGCGACGGCTCGGGCCGGGGGCGTGTGGTGTGCGGGCCGAACAGCCCGTACGCGTCGCGCGGGCCGTACGGGTCGGGTGCGGCGGGGCGGGCGTGCGCGTCGCACCCTTCGGCTAAGGCGCGCAGGGACCGCGGGCCGGGGACGCGCGCCGGGCGCGGGTCCGTCATGACGGACCGTCCCCCTCGGCGCCCGGCGCACCCGCACCGAGGATGCCCACCAACTGCTTCGCGAGCGCGGCGAGTTCGGGTCCGGCCGGGTCGAGTTCCGCGTCCGCCGCGGCTATCACCACCAGCACGCTGTCCGAGCCCGCCTCGGCGAGCACGATCCGCCCGTCGTGCATGTCGACCACCAGCGTCCGGATGCCCCCGCCCTCGGCCCGCTCCGCGGCCCGCCGCGCGACGCCCATCATGGTGGCGCCCAACGCCGCCCAGTGCTCGACGCGTTCGTCGTCCAGTTCGTACCCGCACAGCGGCAGCCCGTCCGCCGCGACCACCAGGGCGCCGCGCACCCCCGCGACCGGTGCGAGGTACTCCTCGACGGTCTTCTGCACTTCGGGGTGGACGGTGGGGATCATGGTGTCTCCGGATCGCTGGGGGAGTCGTGCCCCGCCGTCGCCGCACCTCCTGCGGCCGCACCGCCCCGGCCGCGGACGCCGGTCCCGATACACGAGTCGTGCGGACGCCGCATGCCGCGCGGGTCGTACGAGCCGCCGCGCGAGGCGAGCTGAGTGGGCGTCACAGCAGGTGTCACGGCTTCACTATGCGCGGGCATCCGATCACTACGCAAGGGGCAATGTGCATGATGCAGGGTGCCTGATGCCCGAACGCGTGGCAGACTGCCACCACGGTCGGCGCACGTGCGAAGAGGAAGGCGCATCGGCGTGAGTGAACGGCGTGCTGCTCCCACGGTGTTGCAGATCTCGCTCGGCCGGCGGCTGCGGGACCTGCGCGAGTCGGCCGGGTTGTCCGCGGCGCAGGCAGGTGAGCGCATCCGCGTGGCGCAGTCCACCGTCACCCGGCTCGAAGGCGCCAGGACCTCGCTCAACTACGCCACCGTCAAAGCCCTGTTGGAGCTGTACGGCGTCACCGGGCCCGAGGCCGCGGACTTCCTGACCCTGGTCGACAAGGCCAACGAGTCGGGCTGGTGGCAGAGTTACCGCGACGTGCTGCCGGGCAGGTTCGGGGTGTACGTCAGCCTGGAGAGCGCCGCCTCCCAGATCCGCAGCTACGAACCCCAGGTGGTGCCCGGGCTGCTCCAGACCCCGGCCTACTGCGAGGCGGTCATCCGGCTCGGCTTCCCCCGGGAGTCCGACGACGAGGTGCGCCGCAGGGTCGCGCTGCGGCTCCAGCGGCAGAACGTGCTGACCCGCGCCGACAGCCCGCCGTTCCTGTGGGCGGTGATCGACGAGACCGCGATCCGGCGGCCGGCCGGCGACCGCGCGGTGATGGCCGAGCAGATCGAGCGGCTGATGGAGACCGCCGACCTGCCGAACGTGGCGCTCCAGCTGCATCCGTTCGACGCCGGCCTGCACCGGGGCGCGTTCGGGCCGTTCACGCTCTTCCGCTTCCCGATCCCGGACTTCCCGGACATCGCGTGCGTCGACAGCCTCCTGGGCACCGCGTACCGGGACGAGAGCGCCGAAGTCGAGCTCTACCGGCAGACGTTCGAGCATCTGATGACCGGAGCGCTGGCGCGGCGACGCACCAAGGGCTTTCTGGACGGCCTGCGCAAGGAGTACCTGCGATGAACCCGCCGCCCGCGCTGTACGCCCCGCACGTTCCGCATGTTCCGCACGTTCCGCACGCCCCCGCCGCACTCGGCGCCGAGGGCTGGTCCCGCCCGTGGAGCGGCACCAACGGCGAAGCGTGCGTGGAGGTCAAGGTGCTCGTCGGCGGCCTGGTCGCGGTCCGGCAGTCGACCGACCCCGGCGGTCCCGCGCTGATCTTCCCCGCGGAGGCGATGGCGATGTTCGTGGCCGCCGCCAAGGACGGCCGGGCGGACTTCCTGGCCCGTCCCGACCTCCCCTGACCTGCCCCCGTCCGTACCGACACCCACCCGGGAGACAGCAGTGAACGATCCGGCGACCGGCGGCACCACCGTGGACGACGCCGAGAGCGTGCCGAGTTCGGCGCGTATGTACGACTACATCCTCGGTGGAAAGGACAACTACGCGATCGACCGGGAGCGGGTGGACGCGGCCGAGCGCGCCTACCCGGGCATCAAGGACGCGGCCCGGATCAACCGGATGCTGCTGCTGCGGATGGCCCGCTACTTCGGCGAGTCGACGGAGGTCGACCAGTTCATCGACGTGGGCACCGGCATCCCGACCGAGCCCAACTACCACCAGGTCATCCGTGCCGCCCGGCCCGAAGCCCGCATCCTGTGCACGGACTTCAGCAAGACGGTGCTGCGCTACACCGAGAACCTGTCCCAGCAGGACCCCGAGGGCCGGATCTCCTACGTGCACGCGGACGTCCGGGAACCGGAGAAGATCCTGGAGGCGGCCCGGGCCCACCTCGACCTGAGCCGTCCGGTCGCGATGACGATGGTCGCGCTGCTGCACTTCATCTCCGACGAGTTCGACCCGCACGGCATCGTGAAGACGCTCACCGACCAGCTGGTGCCCGGCAGTTACCTCGCCATCAGCCAGGTCACCGGCGACTTCGACGCGGAGGCCGGCGAAGGGGTGGCGAAGGTCTACCGGGCCGGCGGCACCCCGGCGCAGGTCCGCTCGCACGCGGAGGTGGCGCGGTTCTTCGACGGCTTCGAACTCGTCGAGCCCGGGCTGGTCGTCGCGCCCCGGTGGCACCCGGAGCTCGCGGTGCCGATGCCCTGGCCCGAACCCGAGGGCGGCGACCGCACCCCGGTCTACGCGGCCATCGGCCGCAAGCCGTAAGGCGGGCAAGCCGTGAACCGCGAGGCGGCAAGCCGGCAGCGCTGAACCGTCAGTGCTGAACCGGCAACGCTGAACCGGCAACGCTGAACCGGCAGCGGTGAGCCGTACGTCCGAACAGCCCGCGGCCCGGACGGGGACACCCCGTCCGGGCCGGGTCGTGCTCACGGCCCGAAGGCCGTCACCTCACTGGCCGAGCAGCGTGGACGAGAGGGTGGCGGCGTTGTACGAGCCCCAACCCGTCACGAAGTCCCAGCCCTTGGCGGCCGAGTAGGCGCCGTTGTTGCCACTGGTGATGTCGTGGAAGCCGGTGCCGGCCGCCGTGTACAGCGCCGGGTTGGCGAAGCCGAGCTTGGCCTTGCCGGCCGCGGTGGCCTGCTGGTTGTAGAGGGCGGCGAAGGCGGCCCACTCGGGCGCCGCGGCGCTGGTGCCGCCGACCTGGCCCCAACTGCCCTGCGAGTAGATGGACACACCCGGGCTCGGGTTGGCCAGCGCCGAGACGTCCGGCACCTGGCGCTTGCCGCCGCCCGCGCTCTGCTGGACCGAGGTCTGCCAGCTCGGGATGGCGAACTTGGTGGACACGCCACCGCCGCCGCCGGACCAGGCGGTCTCCTTGCTCCAGGCGTTCCCCGAGGTGACCGTCAGCGTGGTGCCGCCGACGCCCGTGACGTACGGGTCGCTCGCCGGGTAGTCGACCGACTTGCCGCCGTTGCCGGCGTCGTCGGAGCCGTCGTCACCGGAGGCCGCGAAGAAGCCCAGGCCCTCGGCCGCACCCTGCTTGAAGACGGCGTCCACGGCGGTGATGTTGGCGCTGGTGCGCTCCGACTCGGCGGCGCCCCAGCTGATCGAGGTGACGGGGATGCCGCTGTCCACGATCGCCTGGTAGGTGTCGACCTCGCCCGCGTCGGAGTTGGGGCCCTCGAAGACCGTGATCTGCGCGGCCGGCGCGACCGCGTTCAGCACCTCGATGTCCAGCTCGACCTCGACCTGCCCGTCGCCGAGCGAGCCGGAGCCGCCGTCCACCTTGCTGACGGTGGGCGCGGTGGAGCTGAGGCCGTAGTTGCTGTCGTACTTGGTGATGTTGGACTGCTGGAAGCCGTCGAACTCCAGCAGCGCGACCTTCTGGCCGCTGCCGGTGGCGCCGGAGACGTTGTAGCCGCCCTTGATCTGGGCCGGGGTGTAGCCGCCGCCCGGGCCGTTGTGCGGGGTGACCTTCGCGTCCGTGTGGTGCAGCAGCGAACGGTTGTTGAGGCCGGAGACGCTGCCGACGATCGAGGCGATCGAGGAGGGCACCGACGGCGCGGCGGTGTTGGCGTAGAAGGTGCGGCCGGTGGCGCCGTCCTTGTAGTTCGCCAGCGTGGTGCCGAACGCCTTCTTCAGCTGCGTGGCGGTGCCGGTGGCGTCGATCAGCTGGTTGCCGGAGTGCACCTTGCCGACCTTGAGCCCCTGGGAGCGCAGGTAGTCGGTGACCTTCTTGACGTCGGCGTCGCTGCGGCCGAACTCGGCGGCGTACTGCGCCTTCGTCAGGTAGTGGCCGTAGGAGGAGGAGTGGGGGTCGCTGACGTTGGCGATGAAGGTGTCCAGCGCGCCCTCGTTCCGGGCCGTGAGGCTCACCGCGACGGATATCTGCTTTCCGGCCGCGACGTCACCGGTGCGGACGGCGTGCGAGGTGAGGCCCGGCACGACGTCGCCGGACAGGGAGGTACGGGCCGAGTCCGCGTGGGGGGCGGAGGCGTACGCGGCGGGGATGGCCGCGGCCAGCAACGCTGGAGTCGCGGCGGCGACCAGCAGTTTCAGACGGAGCGTCACGAAGGTCCTCCATGAGGGGATGGTGCCCGGATCGGGACGACCACCACGCTAGGGACGGTTGGGGCCGGACATAAGCGTGGGAACCCTTGCGACGACTGTTAACGATGTGTTTCCCGTGGCAGGTGTGGGGAGTTGGTGGGCCGTATGTGGGGGAATGGTGTGCGCGGAGGTCCGGCAGAGGTCCAGGGGGAGGAGGGACGGGCGTCGGGCGGGGGCTCGCCGGGGATACGGGGGTGGGGCGGCGGGCCCGGGCGCTCGCGGTCCGGGTACGTGCGCGGGCGGCGGGCCCGGGGTGCGGGTGGCGGTGCCGGGTGCCGGGGCACCTACGCCGGCCGGAGCCCCGCGGACGCCATCACATGGGCCAGTTCCGTCCTGGACCGCACACCGAACTTCCGGTACAGCCGCGACAGCGTCCCCTCGACCGTCTTGACGCTGATGAACAGCTCCGCGGCCACCTCCCGGTTGGTGGCCCCGCCGCGGACGAGATCGGCGACCCGCGTCTCCGCCGGCGTCAGGTGCGCCGCGCTCGCCGTGCCGCGCACCACCGCGTCCACCCGGGCGAGTTCGTCCCGGGCCCGCGCGGCGAGCGGCGCCGCGCCGGTCCGCTCGGCCAGCTCCAGCGCCTCGGTGAGCGCGGCCCGCGCCGCCGTACGGTGCCGGGCCCGGCGCTCCACCGCACCGAGCGCGGTGAGCGTACGGACCAGCTCCACCGGCAGCTCCAGCGGGCGCAGCCGCTGCGCCGACGAGCGCAGGAGCACCGCGCCCTCCTTCGCCCGACCGGCCGCCGCCTCCCGCAGCCCCTCGGTGCGCTCCAGCGCCGCCAGCACGCTGCCGGGCACGGGACCGGTGACCCGGGCGCGGGCCAGGCCGAGCACCGTGGCGGCCGCGTCCGTCTCGCCCGCGGTGACCAGCGCCTCGGCGAGGTCGGCGTGCCAGCACAGCAGCGGCGGGTCGGCGGCGCCCATCGCGGCACCGATCTCCAGCGCGCGGCGCAGCGACTCGACGGACTGGGCCGCGCGCCGCCGGTCGCCCGCGAAGAGCGCGGCCTGCCCCAGCGCCGCGAGCGCGCGCAGCAGGAAGAGCTGGTCGCCGTCGGCCTCCGAGGCGGCCACCGCCTCCACCGCGAGCCGGCACGCCTCGTCCGTGTCGCCGCCGAACGTCCGCGCCAGGGCCGCCGCGTAGAGCGCGGGCGCGGAGGTCAGACCGGCGTCGGCGACCACGCGGGCGCAGTGCGCCGCGGTCCGCAGCGCCTCCCGGCACTCGCCGGCCCGCACCTGGACCCGGGTGAGCGCCACCAGCGACGCCACGTCCTGCTCGACGTCGGCCGCCGCGCCGGTGGCGCCCAGCAGCGCGAGCACCTGGGCCCGCGCGGACCCGACCCGGTCGGAGTCGAGGGTGAGGATCGCCCGCATCCGCTGGATGCCCCAACTGCGCGGCCCGTGGTCGGCCCGGGCCAGCGCCTGGTCCAACGCGGCCTCGGCGGCGGCCGGTTCACCGGCCAGCGAGCGCACCCGGGCGAGCGTGGACAGCGCGTCCACCTCCGTGCCGGTGTCCCCGACGGCCGCGGCGCGGCGGGCGGCGCGCAGCGCGTGCTCGGCCGCCTGCGCCAACTCCCCGCACAGCAGGCCGCGCAGCGCCGCCCAGTCGTACAACTTCGCTTCCAGCGCCTGGTCCCCGGCCGCCTCCCGCAGCCCGTCCGTGATCAGCGCGGCCTTGTCGCGCAGCGCCTGCCCGGCGTTGCGCAGCAAGACCAGCCGGGCGGCGACCCGGCCGGGCGCCGAGGTGGAGCAATCCAGCACGCTCTGCGCGATCCGCTCGGACTCCTCGCGGTGGCCGGCGTCGCAGGCGAACCCGGCGGCGGCCAGCAGGCGTTGGTCGTGCAGCTCGGTGCGGTCGGCGGGGGTCCGGCCGGCGGCGAGCGCGGCCAGCTCGGCCGCGGTGGCGGCCTCACCGCGCTCCCGGGCCAGGTGCGCGGCGGCCATCACCGTACCGGCGGTCGCCTCGTCCTCCTGCGGGTGCGCCAGCGCCAGGTGCCGTGCCGCGTCGACGGGTTCGCCGACCGCGGCGGCCAGCAGCGCGTGCGCGCGGCGGCGGGCCGGTCCCGAGGCGTCCGCGCTCAGCGCGACGGGCAGCAGCGGATGGCTGAAACGCACCGCGCCCGACGCGTCGCAGGCCGCCACCCCGAGCCGCTCCGCGGCGTCCAGCGCGGCCGCGGTGGGCTCGGTGCCGGCCGCCGACCGCAGCAGGGTGAGGGTCGGCCGGGTGGCGGCCGCGGCCAGCAGCAGCACCTCCTGGACCGGCCCGGGCAGCGCGCGGACCCGGTCCAGCACGAGCGCGCGCAGCTCCGGCGGCACCGGCTGGTGGCCGTCGGGGAGCGAGGGCGTGCCGGCCCGCAGCGCGTCCCGGCCCAACGCCAGCGCGTACAGCGGGTTTCCGGCCGCCGCGTGCAGCACCGCGCGCAGCGCGGACGGCGGCAGGGTCACGCCGGAGGCGAGCAGCAGCAGCGCGATGTCGTCGTCCCCCAGCGCGGGCACGGTGACTTCGGCGCTGCCGGCCGGGCAGCAGCGGGCGCGGGCGGGCCGGCCGTCCTCGGCCACCCGCTCGGTCGCGGCCATCCGCACGTCGGTGCTCTCCAGCCGGCGCGCGACGAACGCCAGTACCTCCGCGCTCGGTTCGTCCAGCCACTGCAAGCCGTCCACCACCAGCACGACCGGTGCCCGCGCGGCCAGCAGCCGCAGCGCCTCCAGCACGGCCAGCCGCACCGCGAGCCCGCCGTACGGCCCGACCGGTCCGTGCCCGCGCAGCAGCGCGGTGCGCAGCGCGGTACGCGGCCCGGACGGCAGCGCCCGCACCACGTCCTCGGGCACCCGGGCGAAGAGGTCGATGACTCCCAGGTAGGGCAGCGGGGTGTCCGCGGCGGTGGGGGAACAGCACAGCACCGTGGCGCCCTCGTCGGCGGCGCGCGCGGCGAGCGCGTCGAGCACCACGGACTTGCCGATCCCGGCCGGGCCGTGCAGCAGCAACCCGCCGCTGCGCGCGAGGTGTTCCCACCCCGCCTCCAGCAGCGCCTCGCGTCCGGTCGGGGCGGTGCGCGGGCGCCGCACGGCGCCGCCGCCCGTGCGCGCGGGCGCGGGCAGGGGTGCGTACGGCCGGTAGGCCGGTGCTGCGCCGGCGGCTTCGTGTGCCACGGTGCGGGCTGACCTCCTCGTCCGGGACCGCGCGGAACGGGCCACTCGGGCGCGGTCTCGATTGATGTCCATGACAATCACTGCAAAGCCGCCTGTCAATGGCGCGAGGCGCTCCGGCCAGGCCGTTTTCACGTGATTGTGACCTCGCGCAAGCGGAGGAAACGGCCCCGGCACGTCCGATGCCGTCGCGGTGTGCGGGGCGGGGTGCGTCGTGGTGCCCGCCGGCCGCCCGCCGCCGCCCCGCGCCCCTGCCGCGCGGTCGGTGCGAACCCCGCCGACTCCCGTGCCACGGCGGGCGGTTACTCAAGTGATCACACTCAATCTTGCAAGTAAAAGTCGAGATTCAACGAAAACGGATCTGGATATTGCAGCGATGTGTCGGAGGGGTTACGGTCCCCCTGCGTCGCCACCCGAACCCCGGTGGTGCACCGGCGTTTCCCCCCTTTCCCCACCCCTCCTCCCAGCTCGTGCACTCCTCGGCCCGCACCCGGTCGCGCTCGGCGCCGCGGTGCCGGTCCGGCTGTTCGTGTCGAAAGGAGCAAGACGTGTTCAGACACCTGCGAAGTCTCAGACGTGCGGTCGCGGTCGGAGGCACCACCGCGGTGCTCGCCGCGGGCGGCGTGCTCGGCCTCGCGTTCCAGCCCGCGGTCGCGGCCACGGCGGCGGTCGCCACCGGCGGCAGCGGCGCGAACCTTCCCTACGTCGAGGTGCAAGCGGAGAACTCCGCCACCAACGGCACCGTGATCGGCCCGAGTTACGCGGCCGGCAACCTCGCCGACGAGGCGTCCTACCGCAAGGCGGTGACGCTGCAGGGCTCGGGCAAGTACGTCACGTTCACCACGCCGGTCGCCACGAACTCGATCGACTTCCGGTACAGCATCCCGGACACCGCGGGCGGCTCGGTGTACACGGCGCCGCTGTCGCTGTACGTCAACGGCACCAAGCAGCCGGACTTCACGCTGACGAACGCGTACTCCTGGTACTACGGCAGCTACCCGTTCACCAACTCGCCGGGCAGCAACCCGCATCACTTCTACGACGAGGCGCACCGGCTCTTCGACACGACGTATCCGGCCGGCACCACCTTCAAGTTCCAGGTCGACGCGGGCGACAGCGCGTCCTCCTACACCCTCGACTTCGCCGACTTCGAACAGGTCGGCGCCGCGCTCCCGCAGCCGGCCGGCTCGGTCTCGGTGACCAGCGAGGGCGCCGACTCCAGCGGCGCGGCCGACTCCACCGCCGCGTTCAACGCCGCGATCAGCGCGGCCGGGTCGGGCGGCACCGTGTGGATTCCGCCGGGCACGTACAACATCCCCGGCCACATCAGCGTCAACAACGTCACGGTCGCGGGCGCCGGCATGTGGTACTCGACCGTCACCGGCACCGCCCCCGGCTTCTACGGGACCTACGGCACCGGCGGCCCGGCGAGCACCAACGTCCACCTGCAGAACTTCGCGATCTTCGGCAACGTCCAGGAGCGCGACGACAACGCTCAGGTGAACGGGATCGGCGGCGCGATGAGCAACTCGTCCGTCTCCAACCTGTGGATCGACCACATGAAGGTCGGGGCCTGGATGGACGGCCCGATGGACAAGCTGACCTTCAGCGGGATGCGCATCCGCGACACCACCGCCGACGGCATCAACTTCCACGGCGGGGTGACCAATTCGACGGTCACCAACAGCGACATCCGCAACACCGGTGACGACGGCATCGCCACCTGGGCGGACTCCTCGCTCGGCGCCGACGCCAACGACACCATCTCCGACAACACCGTCTCGGTGCAGACCCTCGCCAACGGCATCGCGATCTACGGCGGCCACGACAACACCGTGACCGGCAACCTGGTCCAGGACACCGGCCTCGCGCAGGGCGGCGGCATCCAGGTCGGCCAGCGCTTCACCTCCACGCCGGTCGGCACCACCACCATCAGCAACAACACCATGATCCGCGACGGCAGCCTCGACCCGAACTGGCAGTTCGGCGTGGGCGCGCTGTGGTTCGACGGCAGCCAGGGCGCCATCACCGGCCCGATCAACGTCTCCAACGCCCTGATCGAGCAGAGCCCGTACGAGGCCGTGCAGTGGGTGGAGGGCACGGTCAGCGGGGTCAACCTCAGCAACGTCACCATCGCCGGCACCGGCACCTTCGCGCTGCAGGAACAGACCGGCGGCGCCGCGAAGTTCACCAATGTCACCGCCACCGGCGTGGGCGCCCCCTCGCCGGTCTACAGCTGCGAGGGCGGCAACTTCGCGGTCACCGACGGCGGCGGCAACTCCGGGATCGACGGCACCCCGGTCTGCGGGCCGTGGCCGACCCCGGTCTTCCCGCCGTACCCGCCGTCCGGCGTCACCGCCAGCCCCAGCGCGCTGTCCTTCGGTTCGGTCGCCACCGGCACCACCAGCGCCGCGCAGAGCGTGACCGTCTCCAACCCGACCAACGCGGCCGCGTCGGTCTCCTCGATCGCCGCCTCCGGTGACTTCGCGCAGACCAACACCTGCGGCAGCTCCATCGCGGCGAACGGGTCGTGCACGGTCAGCGTCAAGTTCAGCCCGACGGCGACCGGTGCGCGCACCGGTGCACTGACCGTCAACGCCGGCGGTGTCACCAACACCGTCACCCTGTCCGGCACCGGCACCGCACCCGGCCCGATTCTCAACACCAACCCGGGCGGCCTGTCCTTCGCCGGCACCGTGGTCGGCGCCACCACCGCCGCGCAGGCGGTCACCGTCACCAACTCCGGCACCACCTCCGCGACCGTCTCCGGCGTCGCGGTGACCGGTGACTTCGCCCAGACCAACAACTGCTCCACCGTCGCGGTCGGTGCCTCCTGCACCGTCAACGTCACCTTCAAGCCGACCACCGGCGGCGCCCGCAGCGGCACCCTCACCGTCACCAGCAACGCCAACAACAGCCCGACCACGGTCGGCCTGACCGGCAGCGGCATCGACAGCAGCACCGACATCGCGGCCGGCAAGCCCGCCACCGCGAGCAGCAGCAACAGCCTCTACCCGGCGACGAACATCACCGACCCGGACGCGTCGACGTACTGGGAGAGCTCCGGCGCGTTCCCGCAGTGGGCGCAGGTCGACCTCGGCGCGAGCTACAGCGTCGGCAAGGTCGTGCTCAAGCTCCCGCCGGCCACGGCGTGGTCCACCCGCACCCAGACCCTGTCGGTGCAGGGCTCCACGGACGGCTCCAGCTTCTCCACGCTGGCGGCCTCCGCCGACCGCACCTTCGACCCGTCCACCGGCAACACCGTCACCATCACCTTCAACGCCGCCGACGCGCGGTACGTCCGGGTGAACATCACCGCCAACTCCGGCTGGTCCCAGGCCCAGTTGTCGGACCTGGAGGTCTTCCCCAGCGGGAGCGGCGGCAGCACCCCGCCGTCCTCGGCGACCCTCGCGGCCAGCCCGTCGTCGCTGAGCTTCGGCAGCGTGGCACCGGGCATCAGCAGCGACCCGAAGACCGTCACCCTCACCAACAGCGGTTCCGCGGCCGCCTCGGTCTCCTCGATCGCCGCCTCCGGTGACTTCGCGCAGACCAACACCTGCGGCAGCTCGATCGCGGCAGGCGGCACCTGCACGGTGAGCGTCACCTTCAAGCCCACCGCGACCGGCGCCCGCACCGGCACCCTCACCGTCACCGGCAACGCGTCGAACAGCCCGACCACGGTCCCGCTGACCGGCACCGGCACCGGCACGGTGAGCGCCAACCTGGCCCTGCACGCGGCCACCAGCGAGTCCAGCCACACCGACGTCTACCCCTCGTCCAACGTGACGGACGGCAACCAGGACAGCTACTGGGAGAGCGCCAACAGCGCCTTCCCGCAGTGGGTCCAGGTGGACCTCGGCTCCGCGCAGAGCGCCAGCCGGGTCGTGCTCCAGCTCCCCGCGAGCTGGGGTGCCCGCAACGAGACGCTGGCGCTGTCCGCGAGCACCGACGGCTCCACCTTCACCACCCTGAAGGCGTCGGCGAGTTACAGCTTCAGCCCGACCTCGTCCAACACCGTCACCCTGTCGTTCCCCGCGACCAGCCAGCGCTACTTCCGGCTGAACGTCACGGCGAACACCGGCTGGCCGGCCGGGCAGCTCTCGGAGTTCCAGGTCTGGAACATCTGACCCGCGGCTCCACGGCCTGAACGTTCCGCGGCTCTGAACACACCACGGCGTCACCGCACCACCGCACCACGGCTCCACCGCACTACGGCTCCACCGCACCACGGCTCCACCGCTCTGAACGCTTCACCGCACCACGGTGCCGCCGGACGCATCCCGTCCGGCGGCACCGCCATGCCCGGCCGCGGTCCACTTCCGGCCGCTTCGCTACCCGAGCCCCCGCGCCTGCCTGAACCGGGCCAGCCCCTCGGCCAGTTCGACGATCGGCTCGGGGTAGTCGCCGCACCCCGCGCGCTCCCGCGCCGGCAGCTTCCACGGCTCGTGCACCGCCGCACCCGCCACACCGGCCAGCTCCGGCACCCAGCGGCGCACGTAACTGCCGTCCGGGTCGTACCGCTTCGCCTGGAGCAGCGGGTTGAGCACCCGGTTGGGGCGGGAGTCGGTGCCGGTGCCGGCCACCCACTGCCAGTTGAGCTGGTTGTTGGCGATGTCGCCGTCGACCAGCAGCTCCAGGAAGTGCCGGGCGCCCACCCGCCAGTCCAGGTAGAGGGTCTTGGTCAGGAAGCTCGCGGTCAGCAGCCGGCCCCGGTTGTGCATCCAGCCCTCCGTACGCAGCTGCCGCATCGCCGCGTCGACCACCGGGTAGCCGGTCCGGCCCTGCCGCCACGCCTCCGCGTCGGCCTCCGCCGAAGCCCCGGTACGCCAACGGTCGTGCCGGGTACGGTAGTCGGCCGCCGACACCGCCGGACGGGCGGCCAGCAACTGGTGGTTGAAGTCGCGCCAGCACACCTGCCGGGCGAACGCCTCCGCGCCCGGCCCGCCCTTCGCCAGCGCCCGCCGCACCGCCTCGACCGGCGAGAGCGTGCCGAAGTGCAGGTGCGGGGAGAGCCGCGACGTCGCGTCCCCCGGCATGTCGTCATGGCGCGCGTCGTACTCCCCGACACCGCGCCGCAGCCACGCGGTGAGCAGCCGCCGGGCCACGTCCTCACCGCCCGCGGCCAGTTCGGGTGACACCGCGCCGACCGCCGCGCGCGGCTCGATCGCGGCCGAGCGCACCGACTCCGGCACCCGCACGGCTCTCGGTGCGGGCAGCGGATCGCGCAGCCCCTCCTGCCGCCAGCGCCGGAAGTACGGGGTGAACACCGCGAAGTGGCCGGAGTTCTGCGGGACGACCCGGCCCGGCGGCACCGCCGTGACCACCGCGTCGTGGACGTGCAGCCGCCGCCCGTCCGCGGTGAGGGCACGCCGCAGCCGCTCCTCACGGCGCTGCGCGAACCCGCTGCATCCGGAGGCCACATGCACCTCGGCCGCGTCCGCCTCCCGCGCGACCGCGCACACCTCCGCGACCGTCTCCCCGGCCCGCAGCACCAGCCGCCCGCCGCGCTCGCGCAGCCCGGCGTCCAGCGCGCCCAGGCAGTCGGCGAGGAACGCCCGCCGGTTGGGCGCGGCGAACCCGGCGCCGTCCACCGCGGGATCGCGGACGAACAGCGGCACCACCTCCTCCGCGCCGGCCAGCGCGGCCCGCAGCGGCGGATGGTCGTGCACCCGCAGGTCGGAGGTGAACAGCACGACCGCACGCCGCGTCGTCGCCGAACGTGCCCCGGCCGTAGCGGAGTCGGCGGACTTGGCGGCCTTGGCGGACTTCGCGGACTTGGCGGACCCGCTCATCGCGTGCGGCCGCCTTTCGTGAGCCGGCCCGACGCGCTCGCGGCGGAGGCGCGGCCCTCCGAGGCGTCCACACGGCTCGCCGCCCGCGCGATGTTGCGCGCCATCCCGCCGAACACGGCAGCGTGGAAAGGGGAGATGGACCACCAGTAGGCGTGCCCGAGCAGACCTCGGGGCTGGAAGACGGCGCGCTGGTGGTAGCGGGTGCGGCCGGAGCCGTCGGTGCCCGCGCGCATCTCCAGCCACGCCGGGCCGGGCAGCCGCATCTCGGCGCGCAACCGCAGCAGCCGGCCCCGTTCGAT
This sequence comes from Streptomyces sp. NPDC087270, assembly GCF_044744625.1. Lineage (NCBI taxonomy): Bacteria > Bacillati > Actinomycetota > Actinomycetes > Kitasatosporales > Streptomycetaceae > Streptomyces > Streptomyces sp. NPDC087270. The sequence continues at coordinate 199,946 of NZ_JBIUYR010000005.1, read as the reverse complement.
CTCCTCCACCCGCCAGAAGTCCAACGAGTCGCCGATCCGCAGCCGTTCCGCGTCGCGCCGGCCGCGCCGCAGCCCGACCCCGCCCACCAGCCGGTCCAGCCAGCCGCGCACCGCCCACGCCAACGGGAAGGAGTACCAGCCGTGTTCGCCGCCGATGCCCTCGATCACCCGCCACAGATCGGCCGGTGAGGCGTCGACCACCGCCTCCCGCTCGTCGGTGTAGAGGCTGCCGCCGGTCCAGTCGGGGTCGGTCGGCAGCGGGTCGCTCGGCGCGCCGGGCACCGACGCCGACGACCAGCGGGTGGTGACCTGCGCGTCCCGCACCCGTTGCAGCGCCAGCCGCAGCGCGGTGTCCACGTCGAGCGGACCGCCGGGCGGGTCGGGCACGTGGTCGGCGATGTCGTGCTCGTGGCAGACCACTTCGTGCCGCAGCGACTCGGCGAGCGGGCGCGCCACGCTCGCCGGGACCGGCGTGACCAGCCCGACCCAGTGGCTGGACAGCCGGGGCGTGAGCACCGGCACCGGCACGATCACCCGCCGCGGCAGCCCGGCCACCGTCGCGTACCGCCGCATCATGTCCCGGTACGTGACCACGCCGGTGCCGCCGATGTCGAACGCCCGGTTCACGTCGGACGGCATGGCGGCGCTGCCCACCAGATAGCGCAGCACGTCGCGGACGGCGATCGGCTGAAGCCGGGTGCGTACCCAACTCGGCGTCACCATCGCCGGCAGCCGCTCGGTGAGGTAGCGCAGCATCTCGAACGACGCGGAGCCCGAGCCGATGATCACCGCGGCCCGCAGCACCGTGGTCGGCACGCCCGACGCCAGCAGGATCTCGCCGACCTCGGTGCGCGAGCGCAGGTGCGGGGAGAGCCGGCCGGTCGGCACGTCCCGCGGGGTGAGCCCGCCGAGGTAGACGATCCGCCGCACGCCCGCGGCCCTGGCCTGCTCGGCGAAGATCCGCGCCGCCTTGCGGTCGGTGTGCTCGAACTCGGCGCCGGTGCCGAGCGCGTGCACCAGGTAGTACGCCACCTCGACGTCCCGCAGCGCCGCGCCCACCGCCTCGCGGTCCAGCACGTCGCCGGCCGCGACCTCGACCCGGCCCACCCACGGGTGGTCGCGCAGTTTCTCCGGGGTGCGGGCCAGGCACCGCACCTCGTGTCCGGCGTCGAGGAGTTGCGGGACGAGCCGGCCGCCGATGTACCCGGTCGCCCCGGTCACCAGGCACCGGGGTCCGGGCTGAGCTGTCACGTGCCTCACCGTAGCGGACGGGACGTGCCGGAGCCGTCACCGTGCGTGTGCGTGGCGGGGTGGTCGGGGGGCGGGTGGGCGCGTGGATGACCGCGGGGCGGGTCCGGTGCCGGTCCGGTGCCGGGTACGTCGCGGAAGGCGGCCGTGAACCGCGGGGCGCGGCGCGGTCCGTGCGGCATTCGGCCCGCTCCCGCCGCTCCGCCGGGTGACCTGACCGGTGTCGGCGGCCGGGCGGGCGGCGCCTGGTGCTTGGGTCGGCGGGTCGGGGTACGCGAACGCGGTCGGCGGTGAGGCGGTGGGTCATGGCGGGCGGGGCAGCCGGGGCGGAAGGGGCGGCGGGCACACCCGGCGGAACGGGCGGCGGAACGGGCGGTGGCACGGGGGGCGGGACGGGTGGCGGGCCGGGCACGGGTGGCGCGCCCGGGGCCGGTTCGGGCGGGAACGGCGTGGCGGCCGAGGCGGACGCGCTGCTGCGCAGCCGCGCCTACCTCGCCCTGCTGGGATTCGCGGTCCTGCTCGGCGTCCCGATCTCCGCGGCGGCGTTCGGCTTCCTCGCGCTGACCGCGAAGCTCGAACCGCTGATCTACCACGACCTGCCCCGCTCGCTCGGCTTCGACGGGACCCCGCCGTGGTGGCCGGTGCCGATGCTCGCGGTCGGCGGGGTGCTGACCGCGCTGTGCGTACGCTTCCTGCCCGGCGCAGGCGGCCACGAGCCGACCGACGGGTTCTCCGCGACCGGCACGTTCGGGCTGAGCGCGCTGCCCGGCGTCTTCCTCGCCGCCCTCGCCACCCTCTCCTTCGGCGCGGTGCTCGGCCCGGAGGCGCCGCTGCTCGCGCTGGGCGGCGGGCTGGCCGCCGGGTCGATCCGGCTGCTGCGGCCCGGCCTGCCCGAGCGGACGTACGCGGTGGTCGGCGCCACCGGCAGCTTCGCCGCGGTGAGTTCACTGCTCGGCTCGCCGCTGCTGGGCGCGTTCCTGCTGATGGAGGCGGCCGGGCTGGGCGGTCCGATGCTCGGCCCGGTGCTGGTGCCCGGCCTGCTCGCGTCCGGGATCGGCGCGCTCATCTTCGTCGGCATGGGCTCGTGGACGGGCCTCGGGACGTACTCCCTGAAGCTGCCGCACGTGCCGAAGGCGGCCGACCCCACCGCGGCCGAGTTCGGCTGGGCGCTGCTGATCGGGCTGGCCGCGGCACTGATCGCGGCCGGACTCCGGTGGCTCGCGCGGCGGCTGCGCCGGCACGTCGAGGGCCACCGGCTGCCGCTCACCGTGCTGCTCGGCCTGGTCGTCGCGGGCCTGGCCATCGCCTACGCGGAGGGCTCGGGCAAGCCCGCCACCGATGTGCTCTACTCCGGGCAGACCGCGATGGGTCCGCTGCTCAGCGACGCCGCCACGTTCTCGATCGGCACGCTCGCGCTGCTGGTCGTGTGCAAGGTCCTGGCGTACTCCGCGTCGTTGAGAGCCTTCCGCGGCGGCCCGATCTTCCCGGCCCTGTTCGTCGGCGCGGCCGGCGGCGTGCTCATGTCGCACCTGCCCGGCCTGCCGCTGGTCGCCGCCTTCGCCACCGGGATGGGGGCGATGAGCGTGGCCATGCTGCGGCTGCCGCTCACGTCGGTGCTGCTGGCCACCCTCCTGATCGGCAAGGACGGCCTGACCGTGATGCCGCTGGTGATCGTGGCGGTCGTGGTGTCGTACGTGGCCACGGCCGTGCTGTCCCGGCCCCCTGCCGGCGCGGAGCCTGATCCCGGTGCCGCGCCTGGTCCGGGCGCCGCGCCTGGTCCGGGCGGCGCGCCCGGGCACGGAACCGCGCCCGCTTCCGGTTCCGTACCCGGACACGGAACCGCGCCCGACACCGGGGCCGGCAGCGGCTGAACGCGGCGGAAGAGGTGAAACCCGCCGCCGTTCGGCTCGAATGCCGCGCAGCCATTTGCCTTGGAGAGCACTCCAGCTCCTAGCCTCGAAGCCATGACCACACCACAGCAGCGCATCGCATCCGGATTCGGCGCCGAGAGCACCGCGGCCGAGGTCCTGCGCGGAATCGACCTGACGGGGAAGCTCGCGGTCGTCACCGGCGGCTACTCCGGGCTCGGCCTGGAGACCACCCGCGCGCTGACCGCGGCCGGCGCGCACGTCGTCGTGCCGGCCCGCCGCCCCGACACCGCGCGGGAGGCGCTGGCCGGCATCGACGGCGTCGAGCTGGAGGAGCTGGATCTGGCCGACCTCGGCAGCGTCGAGAAGTTCGCCGAGCGGTTCCTCGCCACCGGCCGCGACATCCACCTCGTCATCAACAGCGCCGCCGTCATGGCCTGCCCGGAGACCCGGGTCGGCCCGGGCTGGGAGGCGCAGTTCGCCACCAACCACCTCGGCCACTACGCCCTGGTCAACCGGCTGTGGCCGGCGATCGAGCGGGGCCGCGGCCGGGTCGTCGCGGTCTCCTCCGCCGGTCACCACTACTCCGCGATCCGCTGGGACGACCTCGGGTTCGAGCAGGGCGACTACGACAAGTGGGAGGCGTACGGCCAGGCCAAGACCGCCAACGTGCTGTTCGCCGTCCAGCTCGACGCCCTCGCCCGCGACCGCGGCGTGCGGGCCTTCGCGCTGCACCCCGGCGGTATCCTCACCCCGCTCCAACGCCACCTTCCCCAGCAGGAGATGGTGGACCGCGGCTGGATCGACGAGGACGGCAACCCGCTGAACCCGGAGGGTTTCAAGACACCCGAACAGGGCGCCGCCACCCAGGTCTTCGCCGCCACCTCACCCCAACTCGACGGCAAGGGCGGGGTCTACCTGGAGGACTGCGACATCGCGGACGTCGCGGTGCCCGACGGTCCCCGCACCGGCGTCAAGGCGTATGCCGTCGACCCCGAGCAGGCGGCCCGGCTGTGGACCCTGTCGGCCGAACTCACCGGCGTGAACGCCTTCGCCTGACAGGCGCGTTGCACCTGACGGATGGTCAACTGCCGGCGCTGGTAGCCCGGTCGGGCCGCCGGACCGCCCCGCGACGTATCCGGGCGGTCCGGCGCCCGTGCCGCCGAGGACCTCCCGCCGGGCTATTCCCCGATGTCCTCGGCCCACAACTCCGGCCGTGTCGCGATGAAGTCCCGCATCAGCGTGACGCACGCGTCGTCGTCCAGCACCGTCACCCGCACGCCGTGCTCGGCGAGCCAGTCGTGGCCGCCGTGGAAGGTGCGCGCCTCGCCGATCAGCACCTGGCCGATGCCGAACTGCCGCACCAGGCCGGAGCAGTACCAGCACGGCGACAAGGTGGTGACCATGGTGGTGAGCCGGTACCCGCGCAGCCGCCCCGCCGCGCGGAACGCCGAGGTCTCGGCGTGCGCCGACGGATCGCCGTCCTGCACCCGGCGGTTGCGGCCGCGGCCGAGCAGGTCGCCGTCCGGGCCGAACAGGGCCGCGCCGATCGGGACCCCGCCCTCGGTCAGCCCCGCCCGCGCCTCCTGGAGGGCCACCGCGAGCATGGCCGCCGGGTCCGTTGCCGCCGTCCGTGTCATGGGCCCACTGTCCCGGCCCGGCCCGCCGCCCGCAACGCGACACGACCGGTGACCGCGCTACGGTCCGGGCTGGTTGAATGCTCCCGTGCCAGCCACCCGTACCAGTGTCGACGTGCTGACCGTGCTGTGCGGCCCCGACCGCCGCCACGGCAGCGAGGTCGCGGTCGTACGCGACGGGCGGCCGTATCCCGACCGCCGCTCGCGCCAGGAACTGGCCGCGCGGCTGGGCTGCCCGCACACCGTGTTCGTGGACGACCCGGAGCGCGGCGCCGTCGAGGTGCACCGGCCCGGCCGGCCCGCCGCGCCGGGCGCGGGGCCGGGCTCCGTACCGGGCCGCGAGTTGGCCCCGCACGCGCTGATCGGCGCGGCCTGGCTGCTCGACCTGGAGATCCTGGAGATCCCCTCGCTCGGCGACGTGTTCGCCCGGCACGACGGGGAGTTCGGCTGGGTCACCGCGCTGGCCGGCTGGGCGGCGCCGTGCGCCCTGCGGCAGTACGCCGCTCCGGCGCTGGTCGAGGCGCGGCCGGCCGGTGACGCCGAGGAGCGCCACTATGCCTGGGCGTGGTCCGACGAGGCGGCCGGACGGGTCGTCGGCGCCGAACACCACGGCACCGCGTCCCCCCGCCCGGGTCCCACCGGCGCCGGCGCCCTCCTGCTCGCCCACCACCTGCAACGGGCCCTGAACGTCAGCGAGGCGCCGGGCGCCCAGATCCTCTGCGCGCCCGGCGCCGACGGCACCATCGAGATCGGCGGCCGCGTACTCCTCGATCCGGCCCGGCACCTGCGGCTCGGGTAGGGGCGAACGGCCCGCGGGTCGGCCGGATCGCCCGCCGGTCAGCCGATGATCAGGTCAGCCGGTCGTCGGCCGGTAGGCGTAGATCGTGGTGGCGACCTCGCACACGCTCGGCGGCACGATCTCCACCCGCAGCAGCTTGGCGGACGGGTCGTAGTCGACGCCCTCGGCCTCGAAGGTGCCCGAGCAGATGCTGCTCTGCGGGATCTGGAAGAGCGTGCTGACCTGCCCGGTGACCGGGGTGCCGTCCAGCGCGTGCGGCAGGTCGACCTGGAGGACGTCCTTCGTGGCGTCGTCGGAGGCGCAGACCAGCCGGGTCGCGGAGACGAAGTCGCAGCCCTGGATGTCCGAGACGCTGCGGTCGAGGGTGATCTGCCCGGCCTGGGCGAGGGTGCCGCCGGTGCTCGGCGTGGACGGGTTGGTCAGCGGCGCGGGGAAGACCTGCAACCGGGTCTCGGTGTTCCACTCGCCCTCCACCAGCCACTGGGCGTCGGGGGAGACCGCGGCGAAGGAGTTGTTGAGCGCCTCGCCGGAGTCCAGCGGGTGGGTGTAGTCGTACGACTGGCCGCCCGGCGTGGTGACCTCGAAGAGCTTGGAGGTGGCGTCGTCGCCGCCCTGGTAGGCGTCGAAGACGTAGCCGTTCGCGATGTCCGGGTCGCCGACGTGGTTCCAGCCCTGGACCCGCAGCCGCAGCGGCACCGAGCCCAGGCCCCGGGTGAGCAGCGAGCCGTCCGCCCGGCTGGCGATGCCCTCGCCGCCGGTGAGCGAGTTCACCGTCGAACTGCCCGCCGCCACCCACCCGCCGGGCGAGTCGTCGGCGTGCGCGGTCGCGGAACCCAGCGCGGTGGCTGCGGCGGCGGCGATCAGCAGCGCGGTCGCGCGGCGGCGCAGTGCGGTTGCGGTCACAGGAACCCCCAAGGTGGTCGGAGCTCGGCTCGGCGGACCGACCCCGGCCACGTGCGCAGTCCTGTGGCGGGCTCGGGCAGCCATGACCCTAGCCCCACCGGTATCACCCGCACCAGCACGCGTCGGCCAACTCGCCCTGAACGTCCGAGGATTGGCGGGTGCATGGCGAGTGCGGGCTGGGGGCGGCGCGGCGGGCCGCGAGCCGGGTGGCGGCGGGGCGTCGGGGAGGGGTGGCGGGCCGGCGGGGCGTTGTCGGTGCCGGGAACTACAGTCGTGGGTGGGTACAGGCACGACGGGGAGACGGCCATGGGGGACACGAGCGGAGCGGACGCGCGCCGATCGCCGCGCGGGGGCGCGCCGACGCGGGCAGCCGCGCTGATCCTGGCCGTCCTCGGCGTGCTGCTGCTCCTGTGCGGTGCCGGCGGCGCGAGCGCGGCACCGGACAGCGGTTCCGGGTCCGGCACGGGATCGGACGAGGGCAGCGCGGCGCCGCCCGTGTCGCAGTCCGTCCGGCTCGCCGCCGCGCTGCGCACCGACCCGGTGTACGTCACCGACCAACTGCCGCGCGTCGTCCCGCGGTCCACCGCCCCCGCCTTCGCGGCGCTGGCGAAGACGACCGGCGTGCCGACGTACGTCCTGGTCCTGCCCGACCACGGCGGCTCCGGCGACGCCCTGCTGGGCACCGTCCACGACCGGCTCGGCCGCGACGGGCTCTACGTCGAGGTGGACGACATGGGCGTCGCCGCCGCCAAGGCGTTCGGCGTCCGCGCCCCCGCCGACGACGCACGGACCATCGCGCTGTACGCGCTGCCGTACGACGCGGGGCCGCTGCGCTCCTTCCGCGTGTTCACCGAGGCGATCGCCTCCGGCCCGGCGCGGGCCGCGCACCGCGCCGACCAGTTGGAGAAGAAGTACGGCAACACCGGCCGCGAGGTCGCCCCCGACTACATCGACAGCACCGACCGCGCCAACCAGTCCTTCCTCACCGGCATCGCGCTGACCTGCCTCCCGCTGTCCGTGCTGCTGATCGGCTGGTTCCTACGGGCCCGCCGGCATCGTACGCGTGCCAGGGGAGCGGTCGGTGGCGGTGGCGCGGGTGGTGGCGTAGGTGGTGGCGGCGGCGCGGGTGTCACCCTCGCCAAGGGCGGCCATCCTCCCGGCAAGCCCGCCGGCCGGTCCACGCGCAAGGGCGCCCAGGGCGCCAAGGACAGCCGCGGCGCCAAGGACAGCCGCGGCGCCGAGGACCGTACGGTGCGCGGCGGGCGCGTCCGGGCGCTGCTGCCTGAGTCGGCCGCCGCGCTGCTGCTGGTCCTCGGCATCGTGCTCCTGGCGCCCCAGCTCTTCGACCAGACCACCGACAGCGCCGCCTCGCCGCCTACCCGCGCCGACCTCACCGCCCGGGTGGACCGGGTCGCGGCCGGCCTGCGGCAGGGCGCCGTCTACACCGACCCGGAGAGTCCGCAGGTGCTCGACGCGGCCCGGCTCGCCGAACTCCGCCGCAAGATCGCCGCGTTCCGCACCGGGCCGATCCGGCTCGCCGTGGTGCCCCAACTGCCGGACGACGAGTCGGCCGGCGACTCCGAGGCGTTCGTGACCGCGGTGCACGCCCGCCTCGCGGCCGACGGCGGCGGCGCCCCCGGCACCGACGCCGGCAAGGGCAGCGGCGGACTCTACGTCGTCGCGGACCCGCTCAGCGGCGACATCGACGTCTACGACTACGGCCTCCCGCTCGACGACCTCCGCCTCACCCTCGACCTGCCGATGGCCATCGCCTACGACCGCTCGGACGACGCCTCCGACGACAACCACCTCGGCGACCGCCTGGACCAGCTCATGGCGTACATCGCCAAGGTCCCGCACGCCGCCGCCGATCCGTCCTCCGGCCCGGACCAGCCCCCCGAGGCGGTCTCCGCCCACAAGCTGCCGGGGCTCTTCCACGGCGACTTCTTTCCGGGGCTGTTCGTCGGCGCGTTCGGCGCGGCCGTCCTGGTCGGGCTCACCGCCGCGGGCACCGGGACGGGCGCCGCGCTCCGACGGCGCGCGCGGCGCGGGCCCCGTCGTGCGGCGGTCGCCGAGCCGCCCTCGCGGGCCTCGACCGCCTACCTCGCGCAGGCAGCCCGGCGCGAAACGGACGCCCTGGCAACGCGGTTCGCGGCCGCCGCCCCGGACGCCCCGCACCGCGACACCGCCTGGGACTGCCTCGACACGGCGATGCTGCTCCTCGGCGACCACGACGGTGACGGCGACGGTCGTGACGGCGAGGGTCATGACGGCGACGGACGCGACGCGGGCGCGCGGGCCGCGGAGTCGGCCGCCGCGACGGTGCTCGCGCAGGCGGGCCTGGCGGCGCTCGCCGGACGGCCGTACTTGCACTGCTGCACCGTCAACCCGCTGCACGGCGCCGCGGCCACCGGCGGCGCGGCCACCGCCGCCGCCGGGCCGAGCGACCGCATCCCGTCCGCCCGGCGCGCCGCCGCCCGCGCCGGCCACCGCTGCGACGGCTGCCGCGCCGCCGCGGCCCGCGGGCCGGACGCGCTCGACCGCCGACGGCTCTTCCTGCCCGGCCCGCACGGGAGTTGGCGGCCGTACGAGGAAGCCCCGGGTCCGTTGCCCACCGCACGCGACGGGATCGCCCGGCTGATCGCCGGCACGAGGGAGTACACCCATGTCCAGTAGCCACCGTCCCCCCGTGCTGCCGTCGCCCGCACTCCACGGGACGGTTCGGGGCGCCGTACTCGCCCTGCTGGCAGGGCTGTCGACCCTGTGCGGGCTGTTCGTGGCCGCGGCGCCCGCCGGTGCCGCGCAGGCGCCGGCCCGGACTCAGGCGCAGTCGCAGGCACAGGCGCGATCACAGGTCCACGCGCCGGTCCGGCTCGGCGCGCCCGCCACCGGGGGCACGGCGGGGCAGCGGATCGCGGACGCGCTGAAAGCCTCCCCGGTGTACGTCGACCCGGCGTACGCGGGCGCGGTGCCGCCCGCGCGGCAGAAGCAACTGGTCGCGCGGATCGGCAGGACGCACCTGCCGATCAAGGTGGCGCTGGTACCCCTGGTGAAGGGCGACGCGTTCGACGGCGACTCCACGGTGCTCCAGGGGGTGCTGCACGACCGGCTGGGGATGGGCAACCTCATCCTGATCACCATGGACGGCGAGTTCGGCGACACGCTGACCGGCCAGGAGTGGCCCGACGACACGCATCAGGTCATGGACGCGGCCAGTGCGGTCGGCCTGATGGACGACATGAAGAGCGCGGGCCTCGCCGACCGTGTCGCGAAGGCCATCGACCTGATCGCGAGCGGCGACGGCAAGAAGGCGTACGACCAGGCCACCGCCGACATCGGTGGCCCCCCGACCACGGCGAAGGCCGAGCACGGCAAGGGTGGTTCGGCCGGTTCCGGGCCGGGCGCGGTGGTGTGGCTGCTCGTCGTGGCCGCCGTCGTGGTGCTGGGCGGCGGAGCCGGTTGGCTGCTGCGGCGACGCTCCATGGCCCGCCGCGCCTCGCCGTTCGCCTTCCCGCGGGAGGTGTTCGCGGCCGAGGAGGTCGCCGACGAGTCCGCGCTCCGGCGCCGCGCCGAGGCCGAGGTGATCGCGCTCGGCGAGGCGGTCGAGGACGCCGACGCCGGTTCCCGGCCCGGCCTCGCCCGCGCGCTCGACGCCTACGCGGCCGCCGGCAAGGTGCTGGACGGCGCCCGTGGCATCCCCGACCTCGCGGGCGTGCTCGCCCTGGTCGCCGAGGGCCGCGACGCGTTCGACGGCCGCTTCGACGCACTTCCGCTCTGCTTCTTCGACCCGCTGCACGGCCGGGCCGCCCGCCGCCTCGTCTGGCGGCCGCTCGGCAGCCGCGACACGCTGCGGGTCGCCGCCTGCGCGGAGTGCGCCACGGCCGTCGAGCAGCACCGCGCCCCGGAGGTGCTCACCGACACCGCCACCGACGGCCGCCGCGTCCCGTACTTCGAGGTGCCCGCGGGCGAGAGCGTCTGGGCCGCCACCGGTTACGGCTCGCTCGTCCCGCCACCGGCTCCCGTAGCCCAGGCCGCTGCCGATGCGGCTGACGCCGGCGCCGGCGACCGGTCCGTCGACCGGGATACGGGTCCTGGCGGCATCGCCCCCCGCGTCCTCGACGGCGATTTCCCCCGCCCGCGTCGCCCCCGCTGAGCCGCGGGGGAGAGCGTCTGGGCCGCCACTGGTTACGGCTCGCTCGTCCCGCCACCGGCTCCCGTAGCCCGGGCCGCTGCCGATGCGGCTGACGCCGGCGACTGTGACCGGTGCGCCGAGCGGGATACGAGTCTTGGCGGCATCGCCCCCCGCGTCCTCGACGGCGATTTCCCCCGCCCGCGTCGCCCCCGCTGAGCCGCGGGCGAGAGCGTCTGGGCCGCCACCGGCTACGGCTCGCTCGTCCCGCCACTGGCTCCTGTAGCCCGGGCCGCTGCCGATGCGGTTGACGTCGGCGACTGTGACCGGTCCGTCGAGCGGGATACGGGTCTTGGCGGCATCGCCCCCCGCGTCCTCGACGGCGATTTCCCCCGCCCGCGTCGCCCCCGCTGAGCCGCGGGCGATCGCGGACCGTACCTGACCGCATCGGCTCCTAGGGTCGAGAGTGTCAAGACGAACGGCACCGGAGACGGACCGAAGGGAACCCCATGCCGAGCCTGGTGAACGCGGAGACCGACGAGCGGGACGCACTGCTGGCCTTCCTGGACGCGCAGCGCGGCGGGCTGCGCCGCGCGGTCCGCGGGCTGACCGACGAGCAGGCCGCCGCGCACCCCAGCGCGAGCGCGATGGCGCTCGGCGGCCTGGTCAAACACGCGGCACACTGCGAGCACAACTGGGTCCAGGTCATCCTGATGGGCCGCCCGCAGGCCGGCCCCGGCCCGGCCGCCGACTGGCAGGCGGAGTTCCAGCTGCTGCCCGGCGAGACCCTCGCCGGCGTCCTCGCCGAGCTCGACGCGGTGGGCCGCGCGACCCGCGCGGCCATCGCCGAACTCCCCACCCTCGACGTGCTCGTCGCGCTGCCCGAGGCCCCTTGGTTCCCCAAGGACGGCAAGCGCAGCGCCCGTTGGATTCTGCTCCACCTGATCGAGGAGCAGGCCCGCCACGCCGGCCACGCCGACCTCATCCGCGAATCCCTCGACGGCGCGCAAGCCTTCGACCTGCTCGCCCAGGAACAGCAGGAACAGCAGGAACAGCAGGAACGACAGGGGTAGCAGGAGTAGCACGAGCGGCTGCGGGAGCAAGGGGGAAGCCGTCACTCCATACGAGCGCCGGGACATCGTCGTCGAGGCCTTCTTCGATCTCGCCGACGCGATCGTCAGTCAGCGGTCGGAAACAGGAACCGTACGTCGGTGAGCCGCTCCGACAGTTCCCACAGACGGCGGCCGGTCCGGGGATCGGCTGCCGCGGGGGACAACCGCACTCGTGTCGGGCCGCCCCGCAACTCGGCGAAGCCGTCCGGCCCGATGAACTCGCCGCCTTTCACGTCCGGGGCGGTGGCCGCGTACAGCTGGGGCAGCGCACCCTGGTCCGGGGGCTGGGCGAGCGGGGCGAGGACGTGGCCGAACAACACCTTCACCCTGTTGACGGGCGCACTCGTCTGGAGGTTGGTGGAGGTGTAGCCGGGGTGGGCGAGCAGGCTGCGCACCGGGCTGTCGGCCGCGGCGAGCCTCCGGTGGAGTTCCCGTCCGAAGACGGCGTTGGCGAACTTCGACTGGTTGTAGAACCCCATGGGCGAGTACGTGCGCTCGCCGGAGAGGTCGTCGACGTGGAGGTGCCCCTGCCGGTGGTTTTTCGAACTCACCGTGACCACGCGGGGATCGTCGCCCTCGGTCAGCAGGTCGAGCAGCAGACCGGTGAGCGCGAAGTGGCCGAGGTGGTTGCAGGCGAACTGCAACTCGTGGCCTTGGGCGCTCAGTGAGTGGGGCGGCGCCATCACTCCGGCGTTGTTGACGAGCACGTCCAGCCGCGGGTGATCGCCGCGTAACCGATCGGCGAATGCTCGGACCGAATCGAGATCGGCCAGGTCGAGGCGGCGCACCTCAAGGGCGGCGTCAGGCTGCTCAGCGGTGATCTCCGCGGCGGCCAGGCGGCCTTTCGCCTCGTCGCGCACCGCGAGGATCACGTGCCCGCCCTTGCGGGCGAGTGCCCGGGCGGTCGCCAGGCCGAGGCCGCTGTTGGCACCGGTGACGACGAACACCCGCTTGGCCTGGTCCGGGATCTGGTGGGCGGTCCAGCGCTGGTTCTTCCTCATACGGCACACGCTGCCTTCTATGGCACTCGGTGTCAAGAAGGTACCAGGTGTCATGGATGGCGTGGCGATAGGATCGGACGGTGAACTCCCGCCCTGAAGTCACCATGGCCCAGCGCAAGCGCCAGCTCGTCTCCGACGAGCTGAGCGAAGCGGCGCTGCGACTACTGGCGTTGAAGGGGTTCGACGCGGTCACCATCGACGAGATCGCGGCCACCGCCGGCGTGTCCAAGCGAACGTTCTTCCGGTACTTCGCCTCCAAGGAAGACGTGGTCGTCCGGTTCCTGGCCGACATGGGCAGCGGCATGCGCGCGGAGCTGGCGTCTCGCCCCATCGAGGAGCGGCCCTCCGTGGCCCTGCGGCACACGGTCTGGGTCCCCGTGGCCGCCTGCGCCGACCATTTCGACAGGGCACTGCGCGTGGTTCAGCTGATCCTGCGCACCCCCGCCCTGCGCGCACGCTTCCTGGAGCGCCAGGACCAGTGGCGCGACGACTTGGCGGCGGAGTTGGCGCAGCGCCTGGGGCTCGATCCCGACACCGATCTGTACCCGCGGCTGGCTGCCGGGATGGCGCTCACCGCCTTCGACACCGTGCTGCGGCGGTGGAGCGACAGCGACGGCGCTCAGGACCCCGCCGAACTGACCGCCCAGGCGTTCGCCACCATCGTCCCGGCGCTTGACTCCATCGAGTGAGGCAGGGCGCCGTCGAGCGGCTGGGCAGGGTCCCCGCCGACGCCGACGGACCCCCGCGGACCCCTGCGGAGCCCTGCGGACCCCTGCGGACCCCTGCGGACCCCCGGGATCAGTGTCCGCCGCGGCCCAACCCGGGGACGCCGAGCGCCGACAGGCCGTCGAGCATCACGTCGACGCCGACCGCGGCGAGCAGCAGGCCGAGCAGGCGGCTGAGCAGTTCGGTGATGGTGTGGTGGGTCCGGCGCAGGAGCGGCGCGAGCACGATCACGCAGGCGAGGTCGAGCACGATCACGGTGTCGTACGCGCCGACGACGGTGCCGCGCCAGGTCCACGAGTCGCGCTCGGACGCCTCGATGAGGATCGCGGTGAGCGCCAGCGGGCTCACCACGAACGGCATCAGCAGCGCCCTGAGCCCGCTCACCACGTCGGGGTGGTCCTCCTGCGGCCCGTCGGGGCCGAGTTGCACGCCGAGCACGAGGCTGATCGCGTAGATGAAGAAGATCGCGCCGCCGGCCAACTGGAGCGCGGGCGGGGAGATGTGGAACAGCTCCAGCAGCCAGGGCGCGGTGAACCCGGCGAGCGCGCCCACCGCGACCGCCACCGCCGACGACAGCAGTGCGATCAGCCGCAGCCGCCTCCGGTCGTGCACCCGCGCCAGGTGCGCGAACGACAGCAGCACCTTGGGCGGCCCCACGACGGAGAAGAACGTGATGAACGCGGCGGCGTAGTTCTTGGTGACCATGGGGCGCATCCTCGGTCCGCCGTGCCCGGCCGCGGCGGACCGACCCGCCCGGGGCGGAAAAAGCCCGCGCGGAGCGGACGTGCCCGGGCGGAGCAGAAAATGCCCGCGCCGGGCGGAAGGCCCGCCGCTACGATGAGGCGGTCGTCCACGAAGGAGAGTTGAGGTGCCCGGTCACCGAAGCGCGCGCTGACGCCGTAGGTCGTATCCGACCCGTCATCGCGTGCTGCCCCTGAAGTCGAAGAGCGGCACAGCGAGCCTTTCCCTGCCCGGTTCCCGGCGGGCCGCACCCGCGCGCCCCGGAGCCGGCGCCGCTCTCCGCTACTCAAGGGGCACTCGTGCCGACCGCAGTTGGGACACCCTCTCCCCGTTCCTCCCGCTCTTCGCGTTCCTCCCTCTGGCGGGACGCCGACTTCCGCAGGTTCTGGGCGGGCGAGACCGCTTCCCAACTCGGCGAGCAGGCCGGCCGGACGATCCTGCCGCTCCTCGCCGTGGTGGCACTCCACTCGGGCCCCGGCCGGCTCGGCGCCCTGCGTGCCGTCGAGCAGGCGCCGATCCTGCTCTTCTCGCTGCTGATCGGCGTGTGGGTGGACCGCCGGCGGTCCCGCCGGTTCATGGTCCTCGCCGACCTCGGCCGCGCCGCGGTGCTGGCCGCGGTCCCGCTGGCGTACCTCTTCGGCGGCCTCGGCCTTCCGCTGCTGCTCGTCGTCGCGTTCCTCACCGGGTCCCTGTCGGCGTGCTTCGACGTGGCGTACCAGGCCACGCTCGTACGGCTGGTGCCGCGCGACCGGCTCACCGAGGGCAACAGCGCGCTGGAGGGCAGCCGGTCCGCCGCCCAGATCGGCGGGCCCGCGCTCGGCGGCGGGCTGGTGTCGCTGCTGTCCGCTCCGGTCGCGGTCGCGGGCTGCGTGTTCTTCTTCGCGCTGTCCGCCCTGTCGATCCGCCGCATCCGGCGCCCCGAGCCGCGACCAGCGCGGGCCAAGCCCGTATCCGTATCCGTGCCCGCGTCCGTGCCCGTACTCGCGTCCGAACTGACGTCCGAACCGACGTCCGAGCCGGTGTCCGAGCCCGCGGCCGGCCTGTGGTGGCAGATCCGCGACGGACTGCGGCTCGTCGCCGGCGACCCCGCGCTGCGGGCCGTGGGCACGGCGTCGGGCCTCTTCCAGTTCTCCTTCGCCGCCCTGATGACCGTGTACCTGCTCTTCCTGCCGCGCGCGCTGCACCTGTCGGGCGGCGCGGTCGGCCTGGTGCTCGCGGCGACCGGCCCGGGCGCGCTGGTGGGCTCCGCGCTGTCCGCCCGGCTGCCGGCCAGGATCGGATACGGCGTGGTGCTCGTCGGCGCGGCCGCGCTCGCCGACGGCGCGATGCTCTGCGTGCCCGCGCTCCACGGCTCCGGCGCCGCCACCCTCGGCGCCCTCATGGCGATCAACTTCGTCTACGGCGCCTTCAGCCAGCTCGTCAACGTGACCACCACCGCCGTCCGGCAGGCCGTCACACCGCTACGGCTCCAGGGCCGCGTGGTCGCGACCATCAACGTCGTCGGCATGGGCCTGGGCCCGTTCGGCTCCCTGACCGGTGGCGGTCTCGCCGCCCGCTACGGGCTGCGCGCCGCGCTGCTGGCGACCGCCGCCGCGATGACCCTCTCCCCGCTGTACTTCGCCTGCTCCCCGCTCGCCCGCCTCGGCCGGAACCTCCCGGACCCGCCGGACGACCAGGACGAGCCGGACCTCCCGGACCAGGCGCCGGACGCCCTCCGTACGGCGGAGACCGGCGACCGGACGAGCCCGACGCGGGCCGGCGACGCCTCCCCGTGACCGCGCGGCGACGGCGCCAACTCTCCGCACCAGGCTCGGTGTTCGGGCCGCGCCGCCCCAACTGGACGGGAAGCGCCGGGGGCGGGCATCCGCCCCGCCCCCGGAGCACGGCTCGCGGTGAACTAGCCTTGCGGCCCATGGGAAACGGGAGCCCGGAGAGAGGAGCGGGGCCAATGAGCACACCGGCGACTCGTCCGGGTCGTGCGGCGGACGACGCGGACGACCCGCGGATGGACTACTGCTCGACCTGCCGGCGTACCCTCAACGGCGCCTTCATGTGCCCGGGTTGCGGCGCCTACGCGCCCGACATCGACCCGCGCGGCCCGGCCGGGCGGGCACCGGCCGACCTGCCGCCCGAGGACGGCGAACCCGTGGACGACCTCGCGGCGGAGCCGGACGGCGCGCCTGCCCCCGAGGCGCCGACGGTGTCGATCCCGGCCGTCCCCGCGGCGCCCGAGACGCCATACGACCGCGACCGCGAACCGCCCCCGGCGTCACGCGGGTCCGCCACCGCGGAGCCGACGGCACCGCGCCCGGACGCGCCTTCCGCCGACGCCTCCCCGGCCGGCCCGCCCTCGGCCAAGGTGGCGCTGCCCCCGGAGCGGCCCGACCCGGCCGGAGCGCCCGAGGTCTCCGCGACCTCCCCGGCCCGCACGTCCGGCGCCGGCCCGCGGCCGGCCCCGGGCACCGGTCCGGAACCGCTCGACGAGCGGCGCCGCAGAAACCGCCGCCGCGCCGCGGTCGTCGCCGCGTTCGCACTGGTCGGGGGCGGCATAGCCGCGGCGGTCATATCCGCCGGCTCCTCCTCGACCCCGCCCGCCGCGTCCGTCCCGGACGACCCCTCGCCGCACGGCACTTCGGCGCCGGGCGCCGCCGCGCCCGCCTCCAGCGCGCCGCCCCGCAGCCCCTCCACCGGGCACCCCCGCACCTCGGCCGGCCGCCCGCCCGCCGCAGGCCCCGGCACCTCCGCCTCCTCCGCCCCCGCCACACCCCGGGCAGCGGGCACCACGGCCTCCGGCAGCGTCACCACCCCCAGCACCGGTACGTCCGCACCGCAGTCCGCGTCGCCCACCGGCACCCCGACTTCCGCGCCCCCCACCACCCCGTCCGACAAGCCGCCCTGCGTGCTGGGCATCTGCCTGCACTGACCCGCGCCCGCACCCGCACCCGCCCCAGCATGTCGCCGTCAGGAGTCGCCGGCGGTCAGGGTGTCGGCGAGGCTGGTCGCGAACAGCGTGGTGCCGGCGCCGCCGCGCGGGTGGACGTGGTCGATCCACAGCAGGCCCAGATGGGTGGCGACGGTGGAGTACCAGTCGTCCAGGAGCACTTCGGGGTGGTCGGCGTGGTAGTCGCGCACCGCGCTGTTGACGCTGTCCTGCCACGGGAACGGCCCGCGTACGGTGGTCAGTACGATCCGGCGGTCGCCGACCACGGCGCGGACGTGGTCCACGTCCTGCGTGCTGAACGTCGCGTTGGTGCCGAGTGCCAGCACGACGGTGCCGCGCAGCCGGTGCTGGGCCAGGAGCTGCGCGCAGATGTCGGGGGCGTCCTCCATCATCCGCCCGACCTGGGCGTAGAGCTGGATGCCGGGCAGCACCCGGTGCAGATCCTGCGCGGAGCCCAGCGTGATCGAGTCGCCGATCATGGTGATGTCGCTGCCGTCGACCGTGCCGGGCGCGAGGGAGGGAGCCGCGGAGGGGGACCGCTCGGCCGGCGCCGACGAGCCCGGGTCGGCGGGAGGCGCGGGCACCGGGGCCGGGGGAGACGCCGGGTCCGCCGCCGTACCGGACGAGCCGTGGGGCGCGGCCAAGTGGGCGTCCCCGCCGCCCTTCCCGGCGAGCGTCGCCTCGTACTTCGCCCCGGCCTGCAACTGGCTCTGCAGGGCGCTGGGCGCCGACGCCGGACTGACCAGCACCGCGGCCGCCGCGAGCGCGACCGCGCCGACCACCACCGCCAGTGCCGGGTGCCGCCTGACCACCCGGGCCCGCGGAACCGTACGGTGCGCGCGTCGCAGCAAGGTGGCCGGTGCCGGGAGCGGTCCGGCCGCTGCCTGCCCTCGCCGCGCCTTCTCGTCCCGCGGAAGCGCCCCGCCGGCCCGCGGAACCGTCGTGTCCCGCCCGGCCGTCCCGCCGTGCGTCGCGGTCTCGCCGTGCCCGGCCGTCCCGCCGTGCGTTGCGGTCTCGCCGTGCCCGGGCGTCTCGCCGTGCGTTGCGGTCTCGCCGTGCCCGGGCGTCTCGCCGCGCGTGGCCGTCTCGCCGTGCGTTGCGGTCTCGCCGTGCCCGGCCGTCCCGCCGCGCGTCGCCGTCTCGCCGCGCGTCGCCGTCTCGCCGCGCGTCGCCGTACGGTCCGGCCGACGGCGCAGGGCCGCGGCGATCGGCCGCTGCACCAGCCGCTGGCCGGCGACGGCGAGGAGCAGCGGTGCGAGGAGTTCCACCGCGCGTACGGCCGTGGAGATGTCGGGCCACAGGGCGTTCGCGGTCACGACGACCGGCCAGTGCCACAGGTAGAGCCCGTAGGAGTGCCGGCCGAGCAGCCGCAGCGGTGCGGTGTCCAGCAGCCGCGGCTGCGCGTCGAGCGCGCAGCCCGCGCACACCACCGTGGTGGCCAGCGCGACCACCGCGAAGCCCCACCCGTACATCACGCCGTTGCCCGGGCCGAGTACGGCGAAGCCGGCCAGCGCCGCGAGCGCGGTGCGCACCGCGGCCCGGCCGCGGTGCGGCAGCCGGGCGGCGTAGCGGGTCAGCGCGGGCAGGGCCAGCGCGGCGGCGCAGCCCGCGAGAAGCGCGCCGCAGTGCGAGTCGGTGCCGAAGTACGCCCGGGAGCCGCCGGCGGCGCCGGGGCCGAGCGCGTGCATCCGCCACAGCGACGTCGCCGCGCCGCCGGCGGCGAGCACCGCGAGCGCCCCGGTCAGCAGCGGCCGGCGGCGGCCGCGCGCGAACGGCAGGAGGACGGCCAGCAGCAGCGGCCAGACCAGGTAGAACTGCTCCTCCACGCTCAGCGACCACAGGTGCTGGAGCAGCGGCGGGCTGCCGAAGTGGTGGAAGTAGTCGGCGCCTTGGTGGATCTGCCACCAGTTGTTGACGAACGCCAGCGACGCCAGGGTGTCGCCGCGCAGGCCGTCGCCGATGCCGGTGCCGCGTCCTGCCGTGAGCCGCGCGGCCACCGCGCAGGCGGTCAGCACCAGCAGCAGCTCGGGCAGCAGCCGGACCGCGCGGCGCCGCCAGAACCCGCCGAGCCCGATCCGGCCGTCCCGCCGGTGCTCGGCCAGGAGCAGATGGGTGATCAGGAAGCCGCTGATACCGAAGAAGACGTCCACGCCGAGGTAGCCGCCGGGCAGCCAGTCCGGGTCCACGTGGTACGCGACGACGGCCGCGACGGCGAGCGCGCGCAGCCCGTCCAGGCCGGCGAGTCGCGGACCTCGGGCCGGCGGCCCGGATCTCCGGGAGGCGTTCCGGTCGGCGTTCCGGTCGGCGTTCCGGTCAGCCACTTGGCCGGTTCCCGGGCTGGTGTCCTTACGGGGCCCCGGGCCGGTGTCCTCGCGGGGCGCGGGCGGGTCCGCCGGCCCGTGCAGGCGGGAGGCGGCGGGGGGACGGGACTCGGGCAGCGGGGCAGACGAAGGCACGCTCCACCGTAGGAACGCCCCCGTCGGCCCCGCGCGTGCTGATCGACCATCAGAACTAACAGATCATCAGATCATCACCCGAACGTGCGAACGGTCAGTAGAAGATCGGGCCGCGCGCCCCGCCGCCGGCCACCACCGGGTCGCCGTTGAGCGCGACGCTCTTCGGGCTCGCCAGGAACGTGATGACGTCCGCGACCTCCTCCGCCGTCACGAGCCGGCCGATCGAGATGCCCGCGGCGGCGGCGCGCTCCACGTCCTCGACGCTCACGCCCCGGTTCGCCGCCATGGTGGCGAGGGTCTGCGGGGTCTTCTCGGTGCGGGTCAGGCCGGGGTGCACCACGACCACGTTCACGCCCTGCGGGCCGAGTTCGTCCGCGAGGTTCTTGCTCAGCGCGGCCACCGCCACGTTGCGCACCGAGCCGACCACCGAACCGGTCTGACGCGCCGCCAGCCCGCTGACGTTGATGATCCGGCCCCAGCCGCGCTCGGCCATGGCCGGCGCGAAGGCCCGCGCGGTGCGCAGGTAGCCGCGCACCTTCACGTTGAACTCCTCCTCCAGCGCGTCCTCGGGGAAGCTGCCCGGGCTGGGCGTGGCGGCGGCGTTCACGAGGATGTCCACGCCGCCGAGCGCGCGGACCGCCTCCGCGGCGAGCGCCGCCACCGAGGCGTCGTCGCCCGTGTCGGCGGGCAGGCCGACCACCGTACGGTCCGGGCCGGCGTGCGCGCGGACCGCCTCGACGGCGGCGGCGAGCGCGTCGGCGCCGCGCGCGACGAGTGCCACGTCGGCGCCTTCGGCGGCCAGCGCCTTGGCGGTGGCCAGCCCGATGCCCCGGCTGCCGCCGGTGACGACGGCGCGGCGGCCGGTCAGTTCGAGATCCACGGTGCGTCCCTTTCGGTCCCTGCGGTGTCGCTGTGCCCCAGCGTCAATCAACGGCGCCCACCGCTTGTTCCCGGGGCCTTCGCCGTACGACCGGACCCCGCGCCGCTCCCCGCGCCGCTTCCCGTGCCGGGCACCATCGGGAGCGGGGCCTTCTTGCGGACGTCCGGGTGGTCCGGTGTCGTTCGCGGGTCTACGGCGTCCTACGCCACACGAGGAGCAGCAGGCGCCGGGCTGCTCAACGGCGTTACGCAACGGGGGAGTTGCCGATGACGACGACCGTCGATCCACGCTTCAGACGGTTCATGAGCCGGATGGCGACCGGGGTGGCCTGGTTCGTCCTGTGCGTGCCGACGATGGTCGCGCAGTCCGCCTTCCCCGACCGGCCGGGCCTGGGGAACCCGCCCGCGCCGGACCCCCTGGGGATGGCGTGCGTCTTCGCCGTCGTGGGGTACGGCTGCACGGTGGCGGCGCTGGTGCCGTGGCCGGAAGGGTTCACCGGTTCGCGGCGCCCGGCACGGCAGCTCGCCGCGTTGCCGGAGTCGTCCGAGTACGCCCGGTACGAGGACGATCCTCCGCCTTGAGGATCACCGCGGCCTCGCGTCACTCCTCGCCGGGCGTGACCGCCGACGGGTCGGGCACGTGCGGGAGCACGTCCGCGAGGTAGCTCGCCACGGTGGCCTCCAGGCCGACGTCGCCCTCGGCCTGCTCCGACAGGTACCAGCGGTGTTCGAGGAGCTCGTGGTAGAGCTGCGCGGGGTCCATCTTCCCGCGCTGGTCGCGCGGCACCATGCGGACGGTGGGGCGGAAGACCTGGCGGACCCAGCGGTGCGCCAGCACCTCGGGCCGGGCGCCCAGGGGATCGCCGGGGGCGTAGTCGTCCTGCGTGGTCATCCACTGTTCGAGGTCGTTGAGCAGGCTGCGGGCCTGGTTCTCCTCGGTGTCCAGGCCGGTCAGCCGCAGCAACTGGCGCTGGTGGTGGCCGGCGTCCACGACCTTCGGGAGGAAGGTGACGGTGTCGCCGCCCGGCGAGCGCTGGATCTGCATCTCGGCGACGTCGAAGCCGAGGCCGTTGAGCCGGCGTATTCGGCGGTCGATGTAGTGCCGCTTGCCCGCCGGGTAGACGGACTCGCGGGTCAGCTCGTGCCACAGGTCGCCGTAGCGGGAGCAGATGGCCTCCGCGAAGGTGACCGGGTCCACCGACGGGTGCAGCGAGCCGCCCGCCTCCAGGTCCATCAGCTCGCCGGCGATGTTCACCCGGGCCAGCTCGATGTCGTAGTCGCGCTGGCCGGCGCTGAGCCTGGGCTGGATCTGGCCGGTCTCGGCGTCGACCAGGTAGGCCGCGTACGCGCCGGCGTCGCGGCGGAAGAGGGTGTTGGACAGCGAGCAGTCGCCCCACGCGAAGCCGACCAGGTGCAGCCGGACCAGCAGCACCGCCAGCGCGTCGAGCAGCCGGCTGACGGTGCCGGGCCGCATCGTGGTC
Source organism: Streptomyces sp. NPDC087270 (assembly GCF_044744625.1). Taxonomy (NCBI): domain Bacteria; kingdom Bacillati; phylum Actinomycetota; class Actinomycetes; order Kitasatosporales; family Streptomycetaceae; genus Streptomyces; species Streptomyces sp. NPDC087270. The sequence continues at coordinate 178,025 of NZ_JBIUYR010000005.1, read as the reverse complement.
TCGAACATGGACCGGTACGGCAGCGAGCCGCCCAGGTGCCGGGTGATCAGCGCGGGCTCCAGCGCGGTGCCGTCGGCCGCCACCCGGCCGGTGACCACCGCGATCGGGTCGACCGCGGGGATCGCCAACCGGTCCAGGTCGCGCAGGAGTTCGTACTCGCGGGCCGCCGCCCACTCGCTGACCTCCTTGACCGCCACGACCTCGTCGCCGGCGCGGGCGAAGCGCACCACGTGCCGGGAGATGCCGCGCGGCAGCGCGACCAGCGTCTCGTCGGGCCACTGCTCCAGCGGCAGGCCCCACGGCAGGTCGAGGAGGTCGGCGGGGTGGCCGGCGTCGGTGGCCCTGATCTGCAACGGCATGGCGCTTGGGGTCCTCTCGTAGGACCGCAGGCTACAGGCTGTGCCGCTCTGCCCACGAGGTGACCGCCGCGGCGATCGCGTCCGGCTGGTCCTCGGGGGCGAGGTGGCCGGCCGGACCGCAGTGCTCGATCTCCAGCGCGGAGATGTGCTCGGCGCACCAGGCGGTCATCGCCTCGCCGATGCCCAAGGTGGGCGAGGAGTCGAAGGTCAGCAGCAGCTTCGGGGTGCCGGGGCTGGCCGCGAGCCACTCGTCGTACGCGGAGACCCGGGCGACCACGTCGGCGGGTTCGCCCTCCAGCGGCATCGAGCGGGCCCAGCGCAGCAGCGGCCGGCGGGACTCGCGGGTCGGGTACGGGGCCCGGTAGACGTCGTGGTCGGCGGCCGGCAGCTCGCCGAGCACGGTCTGCTCGAAGCTGTCCTCGATGAAGACGTTCTTGTCCAGGACCAGTTCCTCGCCGGTGCCGGGGGTGCGGAACGCCTTGAACCGGGAGCGGGCGGCGGCCGGGTAGTCCTCCCAGGTCATCGGCCGGATGATCGTCTCCATGACGGCCAGCCCGGCGACCGAGGCGGGGTTGCGGGCGGCGCGGTCGAAGGCGAGCGCGCCGCCCCAGTCCTGCCCGACCAGCACCGCCCGCTCCAGGCCGAGCGCGTCGAACCAGGCGTCCAGATAGCGGGCGTGGTCGTCGAACGCGTAGGGGATGTCGGGCTTGCCGGAGCGGCCCATGCCGATCAGGTCGGGAGCCAGGCAGCGCCGCCCGGCCGCCGCGGCCTTCGGCAGGACGTGCCGCCACAGGTGCGAGGAGGTGGGGTTGCCGTGCAGGAAGACCAGCGGCGCGCCGGCGGCCTCCGCCGCGCCGGGGCCGGCCTGCTCGTAGTGCAGGAACGAGTCGAGTACGTCGAGGGTGGGCATGAGAACGCCTTCCGTTTGTGTGACTAACGTTCGTCGCACTAACGAAGGTACATCGTTAGTGCGACAAACACAACGGAGTACGATGCGGCCATGGACACCGCGCACGACATGCCGCTCCCGGACGATCAGGCGGGCACCCCGCAGCGGCTCGCGGCCCTGCCCAGCCGCCTGCTCAACCTCGCCGCGGCCCAGGGCGAGCGCATGATCAGCGGCCGGTTGGCCGCGGTCGACGCCCGCAAGTGGCACTACGCGGCCCTCGCCGCCCTGGAGGAGTACGGCCCCGCCAGCCAGGCCACGTTGAGCCGGCGCACCGGCATCTACCGCAGCGACCTGGTGGCCGTGATCAACGAACTCGAGGCCCAGGGCGCGGTCAAGCGCGCACCCGACCCCGACGACCGGCGGCGCAACGTCATCACGCTGACCTCCGCCGGCCGCGCCCACCTGCGCCGCCTCGACGCGATCCTCGACACCGCCCAGGAGGACCTGCTCGCGCCGCTCACCGCGAAGGAGCGCGCCGAGCTGACCTCGCTGCTCGGCCGGCTGATCGCCCACCACGCCGGGCGCCGCGAGGGCGAGCCCGCGCACTCCGGACGCTGAAACCGCCGGGGCGGCGAGCCGCCCCCGCCCCCGCCCCCGCCCCCGCCGCCGTCGCCGTCCCGGCGGTCCCGCTCAGTCGGCCCGCGGCCCGGCCTGCGCGCTCACCCGCAGCACCGTGCCCTGCGCCACCGCGCACAGCGTCTCGGCGCCGTCGGCTGCGACCGCGTACAGGTCGCACCGGCACACCGCCTGACGCCGCCCGGCCTGCACGGTCTGCGCCCGGGCCACCAGCCGCACCCCGGTGCCCGGCCGGACGTACTGGATGGTGAACCCGCCGGTCAGTACTGACGCGCCCAGCACCGAACCGGCGGCGAAGGTGATCGCGTTGTCGGCGGCGTACGCCAGCACGCCGCCGTGCAGGAAGCCGTTCTGCTGCCGCAGCTCCTCGCGGACGGCGACCTCCAGGACCGCGCCGCCGGCGCCGAACGCGGTCAGCTCGGCGCCGACCAGCCGGCTGAACGGCTGGCTGTCGAGCGTCTTGCGGGCCGTTTCGAGGTCCAGCCCGACCGCGGGCCCGTACGCGGCATCGGGTGCGGAGCCGGATTCGGGTGCGGCGTCGGCCTGGGGTGCGGGCGGGGCGCCGGACCCGGGCGGGGGCGTCGAGTTCAGCGTCGTGTTCGGCGTCGGTTCGGGGTTCACCGGCGGGTCCCTTCCTCGGTGTCCGGTGCGCGGCGCGGGCCTTTCACCTGCGCCAGGTCCAGGTACGACAGCAGTTCGCGGGCGGCCGGGCTCGGGCGGTCGCCCTTCGGCAGCGCGACCGACACCTCCCAGTCCGATCCGCCCGGGCCGGCCAGCGGCACCACCGCCAGCGTGGCGGCCTGCTCCTTGCGGGAGATCGGCCGGGGCACCACCGCGACGCCCAGCCCGTGCCGGACCAGGTCGATCAGCGTGTGGACGTCGTACACCTCCAGCGCCACCCGGCGCACCGCGCCGCTCGCCGCGAACGCCTGGTCGGTCAACTGCCGCGCGCCCCAGTCCTGGTGCCAGTCCACGAAGGTCTCGCCCGCCAGCCGCGCCCACTCCACCCGCGGCTCGCCCGCCAGCGGGTGGTGCGGATCGCACAGCAGCACCATCGGCTCGCGGGTCAGCGGCAGCAGCCGTACGCCCTCGGGCGGCGGCCCCGGCAGCGAGACGAACGCCAGGTCCAGCCGCCCGTCCGCCACGTCCTGGGCGAGTACGGCGGAACCCGCCTGCCGCATCCGCACCTCGACGCTTCCGTGCCGGGCCCGGAACCGGGCCAGCAGCGCGCCGACGTCGACCGTCACACACTGCTCGGTGCCCACCGCGAGGCTGCCGCGCAGCAGGCCCTGCACCGCCGCCACCGCCTCCTTCGCGGCGCGGGCGCCGGCCAGCGTGCGGGTCGCCTCGCCGAGCAACGCCCTTCCCGCGCCGGTGAGTTCGACGCTGCGGGTGGTCCGGATGAACAGCGGGGAGCCGAGTTCCCGCTCCAGCGCGCGCACCGACGCCGACAGTCCCGACTGCGAGACCAGCAGCCGTTGCGCGGCCTTGGTGAAGTGCCGTTCCTCGGCGACGGCGACGAAGTACTCCAGCTGACGCAGTTCCACGATTGAGAAATCTAGTCGATGAATCCGTTCTCTTTCTTCTATTGGACGAGTCTTCCGGGTCGGGGACAGCATGGTGCACGTGGCCCCGCACCCGTCGCGGGCCGCACCACCCGCATCACCCGTCGCCGGCGGACCGCCGGCAGAACCGGAGAACCCGCATGGAGTACCGCACCCTCGGCAGCAGCGGCGCAAGCGTGTCGACGCTGGCGCTCGGCACCATGACGTTCGGCGCCGAGACCGACGAGAAGGGCGCGTTCGCGCAGCTCGACCGGTTCGTGGCGGCCGGCGGGACCCTCATCGACACCGCGGACGTCTACAGCTCCGGCGTCTCGGAGGAGATCATCGGCCGCTGGCTGGCCGCCCGCCCCGCCGACATCACCGGCCGGGTGGAGATCGCCAGCAAGGGCCGCTTCCCGATGGGCGACGGCCCCAACGACGCCGGGCTGTCCCGGCGCCACCTCGACCGCGCGCTCAACGCGTCGCTGCGCCGGCTCGGCGTCGACTGCATCGACCTCTACCAGGTGCACGCCTGGGACCCGTACACCCCCGTGGAGGAGACCCTGCGCTTCCTCGACGACGCGGTGCGGCAGGGCCGTATCCACTACGTGGGCCTGTCCAACTTCACCGGCTGGCAGCTGCAGAAGGCCGTGGACGTCGCGGACTTCCGCGGGCTGACCCGCCCGGTCACCCTCCAGCCGCAGTACAGCCTGCTGGCCCGGGAGATCGAGTGGGAGATCACCCCCGCCTGCGAGTCCGAGGGCCTCGGCCTGCTGCCGTGGAGCCCGCTCGGCGGCGGCTGGCTGACCGGCAAGTACCGCCGTGACGAGCTGCCCACCGGCGCCACCCGGCTCGGCGAGAACCCCGATCGCGGTGTCGAGTCGTACCACCGGCGCAGCGCGATCGCCCGGACCTGGGACGTCGTGGACGCGGTCCGCGCCGTCGCCGACGAGCAGAGCGCCACGATGGCCCAGGTCGCCCTCGCCTGGCTGCTCGGCCGCCCCGCCGTCACCTCCGTGATCCTCGGCGCCCGCACCCTGGAGCAGCTGGAGGACAACCTCGGCTCGGTGGACCTGCGCCTCACCGCCGAGCAGGTCGAGCGGCTGGACACCGCGAGTGACCCGGGCGCCGCGGATTACCCCTACGGCGTTCCCGGCGTCAACCAGCGGGGCCGCGACATCCGGGGCCGCGGCTGACGGTCGCGCCTCGGCTGACGGTTCCGGCCGGCGGTTCCGGTTGACGGTCGCGCCTCGGCCGGCGGTTCCGGTTGACGGTCTCGGCGCGGTTGGCGGTTCCGCCGCCGACGGCCGTGCCACCGCTGACGGTTCAGCCGTCGGCGGGCGCCCGCGGGGAGGGCATGCCGCGCCCTCCCCGCCCCTTGACCTCGCGGCCCCGCGGGAGCCTTCCCCGCGGGGTCGCGAGCCTGCCCCCAGCCCGCGTACCCGCCGTTCCCCGCCCCCGACTTGGCGCCCGCCCGGCGGAAGGAGCCGCATCCTCCTGGCGGCGCGGGGAACCCCGCGAGACCCACCCGCCGGGCGGGCGCCGGAAATGCGGCCGGTACCGTGAGGGCGGGTTTCCGCAGGCCCCGCGCTGCGTGGATGTGATCGGTTCACGCCGTAAACGCCAGAACCGCGCAGAGCGCCTTGCGCAGGTCGGGGCCGATCGCGGCGCGATACGCTCGCTCTCCGATCGGCCGAAACGGAGGGCGGAGTCGATGGGGACGCACGAGCGCTGGACGCGGCTGCTGGAGGTCCTGGGCGACCGGGGCCGGATCAGCGTGGCCGAGGCGGCCGAACTGCTGGACGTCTCCGCCGCCACGGTGCGCCGGGACATGGAGGAACTGGCCAGGCAGCAGCTGCTGACCAGGACCAGGGGCGGCGCCGTGCTCAGCGGTGTCGCGTACGACCTGCCGCTGCGCTACAAGGCCGGGCGCCAGGCCGACGAGAAGCAGCGCATCGCCAAGGCCGCGGCCGCGCTGATCCCGCCGGGCGCGGTGGTCGGCGTCAACGGCGGCACGACCACCTCCGACGTGGCCAGGGAACTGGCGATGCGGGCGGACCTGGCCGAGCGCGGCAACGCCACCGCGCTGACCATCGTGACCAACGCGATCAACATCGCCAACGAGCTGGCGGTGCGGCCGTATGTGAAGACGGTCGTCACCGGCGGGGTGGCGCGGCCGAGTTCCTACGAGCTGACCGGGCCGCTGGCCACGATGGTGCTCCAGGCGATCTCGCTGGACTACGCGATCCTCGGGGTGAACACGGTCGATCCGCGGTTCGGCGCGGCCACCCACGACGAGGGCGAGGCCAGCGCGAACCGCGCGATGGCCGAGCGGGCGCAGAAGGTGGTCGTGGTCGCCGACTCCACCAAGCTGGGCAAGCGGGCCTTCGCCCAGGTCTGCGACGTGTCGGCGATCTCCGTGCTGATCACGGACAAGGGCGCGCCGGAGGAACTGGTGGAGCAGTTCGTGGCCCAAGGCGTCGAGGTGTCCTGCGTCTGAACGGCCGGCCCGTGCGCGGGAGTCCGCGCCGGGCCGTCCTCGTGGCGCCCGCACCCGCGGGGTCCCTCCAGGAGCCCGCCCGGTTCGCCCGGCCCGCACAAGTCCCCCTGCGTGAAGCTGATTCGAGATGTTCATAAGGGGCATGCTCTTGTCAATTTCGCGCAAGCCTGCCTAGATAGTCCTCGCATGGTTCTGGAGCGGCCGCCCCGCGGCGGCCCGACCGATCAGTGAGGTTGCCCCTGTGACATCACCTCTCGCCCGGCGCACGCGCGCCGCCCTGGCCGGCAGCGGCTGTCTCGCGCTGGCGTTCACCGGACTCCTGTTCACCGCCCCCGGCGCGTCCGCGGGCACCCCCGCGGACGCGTCGTCGGCGCCGTACCCGAACTACGCCCCCACCCCGCCCATGGGCTGGAACGACTGGTCGTACTACCAGTGCAACATGGACGAGCAGACCATCCTCGACAACGCCAAGGCCCTGGTCAGCAGCGGACTTGCCGCCAAGGGGTACGACACGGTCACCACCGACGACTGCTGGATGGCCAAGTCCCGTGACAGCTCCGGTGCGTTGGCACCCGACCCGGTGAAGTTCCCCGACGGCATGGCCTACGTGGGCGACCAACTGCACAAGCTGGGACTGAAGTTCGGCATCTACGAGGACGCCGGCACGGCCACCTGCGGCGGCTACCCCGGCTCGCTCGACCACTGGCAGCAGGACGCCGACCTGTTCGCGAAGTGGAAGGTCGACTACGTCAAGCTCGACGGCTGCAACGTGCCGACGAAGCCCGGCGAGACGGACGAGCAGAGCTACCACGACACGTACTCCGCGTGGAGCCAGGCGATGCTCAACACCGGTCGCCCGATGGTCTTCTCGGTCTCCGCGCCCGCGTACTTCCAGGGCGGGGCCGACTGGGACAAGGTCATCGGCTGGTCGGCGCAGGTCGGCAACCTGTGGCGGGAGGGCGCGGACATCGCGCTCGGCCAGGAGAGCGGCGCGGCCAAGTGGTCCTCGCTGCTCTACAACTACGAGTACAACGTGGGCCTGGCCGACCTGCAGAGCCCCGGGCGCTGGAACGACCCCGACTTCCTGCTGGCCGGCGACTCCGGGCTGAGCCGGGACGAGATCCAGAGCCAGATGTCGCTGTGGTCGATGATGGCCGCGCCGCTGATCTCCAGCACCGACCTCACCCACCTGTCCGCCGACGCGCTGGCGGTGCTCGGCAACAAGGACGTCATCGCGGTCGACCAGGACCGCACCGGGCTGCAGGGCCGGATCGTCCAGCAGGGCGACGGCTATGACGTGCTCTCCAAGCAACTCGCGGGCGGGCAGCGGGCGGTGGCACTGTTCAACAGCTCCGACACCGCGCAGACGATCACCACCACCGCGGCCAAGGCCGGCTTCGCGCACGGCTCCTCGTTCACGCTCAAGGACCTGGTGACGAAGAAGACCACGGTCACCACCGGCACCATCTCCGCGGACGTGCCCCCGCACGGCACCGTGCTGTACCGGGTCGCCCCGGGCGGCAGCCCGCTCCAGCAGCCCTCCACCGCGGTGAGCTGGAAGGACGTCAGCACCACCGCGCACCCGGACCGGTACCAGGTCAGCCTCACCAACCACGGCGCCACCCCGCTGCTGGGCGCCACGGTCGCGCTGAGCGCCCCGTCCGGCTGGAAGGTCTCGCCGTCGAAGGCGCTGCTCGGGCTGGTGGTGAACCCGGGCCGGACCGCCTCGGCGACCGTCCAGGTCACCGCGCCCACCGCCCAGCCGGGCACCACGGTCTCCACGGTCACCGCGACCGCGAGCTACCGTGCGGGCCTCGCCGGCAGCGGCACGGTGAGCGGGCCGCTGACCATCACCTCGGTGGTGCCGTACCCGTCGCTGGCCGCCGCGTTCAACAACATCGGCACGACGCCGGAGAGCGACACCTCCAAGGGCGACTTCGACGGGTCCGGTGACAGCTACTCCGCCGACGCCCTCGCGAAGGTGGGCGCCACCCCCGGCGCCACGATCCAGGCCAACGGGCAGACCTTCACCTGGCCCGCGTCCGCGCCCGGCACCCCGGACAACGCCACGGCCGCCGGACAGGAGATCACCCTCGCCGGTTCCGGCAGCCAACTGGCCTTCCTCGGCGCCGAAGCGGGCTTCACCTCCGGAACCGTCACGGTCACCTACACCGACGGCACCACCAGCACGGGCACCCTCGGCTTCCCCAACTGGTGCTGCTCGACCACGAACGACTACGGCTCCCAGGTCGCTTTGACCACCGACCACCGGGACACCCCGTCCGGGCCGGCCAACTTCGGCACCAGCTACCAGGTGTTCTCCAACACCGTGAGCCTCGACGCGGGCAAGACGGTGCGGTCGGTGACCCTGCCGAACCAGGCCGCGATCCACGTCTTCGCGATGTCCGTCAAGTAGCACGTCCTCCCAAGGAGCAGGCGTCACCAAGGAGCAGGCGCCGCACGGCGGTCACGCGTCCCCGGCGGGGGAGTCCGATCTCCTCCGCCGGGGACGCGCCGCCTTGCGACGAGGCCCTAGTTCCAGGGCAGTCCGGCGCGGTGCCGCCAGTAGGCGGACGGCGGTTCGGCCAGTTCCGCGAGCGTGGCGAGCTGGGTCGGGGTGAACACGACCTGCCGGGCACGGAGGTTGGAGGTGAGCTGGGCGGCGGTCGCGGCGCCGGACAGGACCACGTCGGCCCACGGCTGGTGGAGGGCGGCGGCGAGGGCGACCGCGTCCGGCGTGGTGCCCAGGGCCGCGGCGAGCGGGCCGAGTACGGGGGCGAGGCGGGAATCGGGCGCGGCGAGCCGCCCGTTGGCGAGGGCCTCCTTGACCATCACCCGGCAGCCGGCGGCGTGTGCCTCGGCGAGGGCCGGTCCCGCGGAGGGTTCGAGCGGGTTCCAGGTGGACTGCACGCTGCGGAAGAGGGGCGCGCCGTCGACGGTGACCGCCAGCGCCGCGCGGATCGCGTCGGCCTGCGCGGGGCCGCTGGTGCTCAGGCCCACGAGGACGCCGTGCGCGGCCAGTTCGGCCAGCGCGCGGTGCAGCGCGGGGTCGGTGAGCGCGGGGCTGTCCGGGGTGACGGAGTGCACCTGGTACACGTCGAGCCGGTCGCCGAGCAGCGCGCGGGTCTCGGCGAGCTGCCGCTCGTACGTGGCCAGGCTGTGGTCCTTGATCTCGTGCGCCTCCGCGTCCACCCGCCAGCCCGCGGTGTAGGTGTAGCCCCACTTGCTGGACACCACCACCCCGGGCGGCTCCCGCTGGTCGAGCCACTGCGCCAGGAACTCCTCGGAACGGCCGTACGACCGGGCCGCGTCGAAGTCGCGCATGCCGTCCGCGTAGGCGAGGTCGAGCAGTTCGTGGGTGCGGCGGCGCATCGCGTCCACGGTGCGGTCGGGCGGCAGGTCCCGGTCGCGGCCGAGGTTGATGTAGCCGGGGCGGCCGACCGCGGCCAGGCCGAACCCGATCCGGGCCGTGGGCTCGGGCGCGGGTGTGGACGCGGGCGGGTCGGCGGGGGAGTGCGGCGGTGTGGCCACGGGGGCGGCTCCTGCGGTGGTGCGGGCACGTACGGACGGCGGGCGCGGGCGGCCGCGAAGACCCCGGCGGACCTGCGGCCGTACCGGTGCCGGCGCCCGTGGGGGCGCCGACGCCCGCGGGGACGCCGGCGCTCCGGCCGGCCGCTATGTCGCCGTCGCCAGGATCTCCGCGAGCGCGGCGGCCGCCGCCTGCGCGTCCGGCCCCTGCGCCCGCACGGTCACCGTACGCCCGGCGGTCGCGCCCAGGCCCATGACGGCCAGCACGCCGGCCGCGTTGGCGCTGCGTTCCCCGAACTGGAGCAACAGGTCGCTGGTGAACCGCGCGGCGGCCTGGGCGATCCGGCCGGCCGGGCGGGCGTGCAGGTCGGCCGGCAGCACCACGGAGATCTCCGCGGTGGGCTCGCCGGCGGGCGCGGTGCGGACGGACGGTTCAGAGTTTGCTGACATGGCGGGCCTCCGTGGCGGCGGTGAGTACGGCGGCGAGGTCCGCGCCGGCCGCGGCGGTGACCGCGGCGGCCACGGCGCCCTCGACGAAGGGGGCGTCGGCGATCACTGCGCCGTCGCGGGGCTGGTCTTCCAGGACGGCCCGGGCGGTGAGCACGGAACTGCCCAGGTCCGGCAGGATGAGCACGCCTGCGCCGCGGTCGGCCTCCTTGACCGCGGCGGCGACACGCGCGTAGCTGGTGCCGATCCGGCCGTCGTCCGTGCCGCCCGCGACGGCCACCGGAACGGCGTCGGAGCCGATCTGGCCGAGCAGCCGGCGCAGCCCTGCGGCCACTTCGGGGCTGTGGGACACGAGTACGATGCCGACAAGTTCAGTCATGAACAGCGATGCTAGATCTCGGAACAGCATTCAGCAATACCGAACGAAGAGGTTTTCCCATGGTGCAAGCGGTGCAGCGTGCCGTCCAGATCCTCCGGGAGCTGGCCGTCACCGGCCCCCGGCTGGGGGTCACCGAGCTGGCCGAGCGGCTCGGCGTGGCCAAGCCGACCGTGCACGCGCTGCTGCGCACCCTGGAGGCCGAGGGCATTGTGGTGCAGGACCGGGACAGCTCGAAGTACCAGCTCGGGCCCTATCTGGTGCACCTGGGCAACTCCTACCTGGACACCCAGGAGTTGCGGTCCCGCTCGCTCACCTGGGCGGACCTGCTGGCCCGCCGGGCCGGTGAGGCGGTGTGGGTCGCGGTGCCCACCGGCGACCACATGCTGGTGGTGCACCACGCCTTCCGTCCTGAGGGAGCCGTCCAGATCCTGGAAGTCGGCGCGTCCATCCCCTGGAACACCTGCGCGCTCGGCAAGGCGGTGGCGGCCTTCGCCCCCGACGAGGAGCGCGAGCGGCTGCTGGCCGGCGAGCTGACCGTGCTCACCGGCGCGAGCATCACCGGACGCGAGCCGCTCGCCGCCCAGTTGGCGCAGGTCAGGGCGCAGGGCTACGCGCTGGAGGACCAGGAGTCGGCGATCGGCGACGCGGGGGTCGCGGCGCCCGTCTTCGACCGTTCCGGCGCCGTGGTGGGGGCGATCGGCGTGGTCGGGCCGGTCGAGCGGCTGCTCGCGGAGCCCGCCCGGCAGGAACTCGCCGTCGCGGTAAGGGAGACCGCCCGCAACCTGTCCCGGGACCTCGGCGCGCCGCGCGGGGCGGCACGGGGTACGGCGCGAGGCGCGGCCGGCTGAACCCTCCCCGCGCCCGCGCGCCTTGAGCGGCGGGCGCGGCGCCGTACCGGGGCCGAGCGCGTGAAGCGCCGGCCCTTCCGCATGCCCGACCGTGCGCCCGGGCGCCGACTCGCGCCCCCGCATGCCCCCGTATGCCGCCATGCGCCGGGACGTGCTTCCGTCCGCCCCGCGGGCTCCGGCAACACACGCTGGGCCGCAGGGAGTTGGGCCCCCGCGCGGCGCCGAACCCCTTGACACCGGCGAAACGCCCGCTTAACTTCCCACTACGTTCATCATTAATGAACGTCATTCGGTAATAGGGAGGATTGGCTCCCCTCTCCCGTTGCCCGACCGGCCGCCAGGCATGGACCCTGCCCTGACCTGCCTGGCGGCCACCCGTCCGGTCTCCCCGGCACGCCTCTCCCCGCCACGCCTCTCCCCGCCACGCCCACACCACCCGCCCCGCACGCGCAGGAGGTGAGAGCCCGCGACCGCCACCGGCGGCCGGGCGCTCAGGATGGAAGACACCGCACTCCCGACCTACCCGCAGAAACTTCTCGCCGAGCTGCTGGGCACCGCGATGCTGGTGTTCGTCGGCGTCGGCTCCGTGCCCGCCACGACCCTGCTCGGCGGCGCCGCGCCCTTCACGATGGCCGAACTCGGCATGATCGCCTTCGCGTTCGCGATGGTCGTGATCGCGATGGTGTACGCGATCGGCCACATATCCGGCTGCCACATCAACCCCGCGGTCACCCTCGCGCTGGCCGCCACCCGCCGGATGCCCTGGCGCGACGTCCCCGGCTACCTCGCCGCGCAGGCGGCCGGCGCGCTGCTCGGTGCGCTCGCCATCGTCGCCGTACTCGGCCGCAGAGCCGTCGGCGCCGGACTCGGCATCGCCTCCTACGCCGCACCGACCGGCGCGGGACACGCCTTCGCCGCCGAGGCGATCGGCACGTTCATCCTGGTCTTCGTGATCTTCGGCGCGATCGACCGCCGCGCGCCCGGCGGCTTCGCCGGCCTCGCCATCGGCCTCGCGGTGTTCGCGGTGATCATCCCGATCGGCCCGGCCACCGGCGCGGCCGTCAACCCCGCCCGCGCGTTCGGCCCGATGGTCATCGGCGCGCTCTACGGCGGCACCGTGCACTGGGGCCAACTGCCGGTCTACGTCGGCGCCGAGGTGGTCGGCGCGCTGCTCGCCGGCCTGGTGCACACCGCGTTCGCCACCCGCCGTACCCCCGCCGCCCGTACCGCGGGCACCGCCGGCCGGCCGGCGCCGGCCGCCGCCCCCGAAGGAGCCCTGTCGTGAAGAAGCTGATCAACGCGCCCGAGACCGTGCTCGACGACGCTCTCGCCGGTATCGCGGCCGCCCACCCCGACCTCCTGACCGTCGACACCGTCCAGCGCGTCATCACCCGGGCCGCCGGCCCCAGACCCGGCAAGGTCGCGCTGGTCTCCGGCGGCGGCTCCGGCCACGAGCCGCTGCACGGCGGGTTCGTGGGCGCCGGCATGCTCGACGCGGCCTGTCCGGGCGAGGTGTTCACCTCGCCCGTGCCCGGCCAGATGGTCGCCGCCGCGAAGGCCGTCGACGCAGGCGCGGGCACCCTGTTCGTGGTGAAGAACTACACCGGCGACGTGCTGAACTTCGAGATGGCCGCCGAACTCGCCGCGGAGGACGGCCTGTCCGTCGCCTCGGTGCTGGTCGACGACGACGTCGCCGTCCAGGACTCCACCTGGACCGCCGGCCGCCGCGGCACCGGCGGCACGGTCTTCGTGGAGAAGATCGCCGGCGCGCTCGCCGAACGCGGCGCCCCGCTCGCCGAGGTCGCCGACACCGCCCGCCAGGTCAACGCCGCCACCCGCTCCTTCGCCGTCGCCCTCACCGCCTGCACCGCGCCGGCCGCCGGCAAGCCCGGGTTCGAGCTGCCCGACGACGAGATCGAGGTCGGCGTCGGCATCCACGGCGAGCCCGGCCGCCGACGCGAGAAGCTGCGCCCGGCACGGGAGATCGTCGCCGACATGCTGGCCGCCGTCCTCACCGACCAGCCGCTCGCGACCGGCGACGAGGTGCTCGTCATGGTCAACGGCCTCGGCGGCACCCCGCTGATCGAGCTGTACGTCGTCTACGGCGAGGTCGCCGCGCTGCTGGCCGCACGCGGCGTGCGGATCGCCGGGAACCTGGTCGGGAACTACGTCACCAGCCTCGACATGGCCGGCGCGTCGGTCACCGTCTGCCGGGTCACGCCCGAACTGCTCGACCTGTGGCGCGCGCCGGTGCACACGGCGGCGCTGCGCTGGGGCGTCTGACCCGGCCACCGCCCGCGGGTGCCGTGCCAAGGCGTACCGCGCGCCATCCGATCGCTCCACCCGACTGCGCGCACTGCCCGCACATCACTTGCCGCCCGCGGGTGCCGTGCCAAGGCGTACCGCGCGCCATCCGATCGCTCCACCCGACCGCCGCACCGCGCGCACATCACTTGCCGCCTGCGGGTGCCGTGCCTGCGCGTACCGCACGCCATCCGATCGCCTCACCCGACCGCCCGCACCGCGCGCCATCCGATCGCTCCACCCGACTGCCCGCACCGCACGCACACCACCGCACTGACGAACGGAGATCCCGTGGACACCGCCCTCGCCCGCACTTGGGTGCAGGCCATCGCCGCGGCCATGGACACGCACAAGGACCGGCTGACCCAACTGGATTCCGCCATCGGCGACGCCGACCACGGCGCCAACATGCACCGGGGCTTCGCGGCGGTCGCCGCGGCCCTGCCGGAGTACGACGCGGCGACCCCCGGGCTGATACTCGTCAAGACCGGTTCGCTGCTGATCTCCGTGGTCGGCGGCGCGTCCGGGCCGTTGTACGGAAGCGCCTTCCGCTCCGTCGGCAAGGCGTTGGACGCGCCAGAATTGCTGGACGCGCTCGACGAGCCGGACGGGTCCGGGTCCGAGGCGGGTACGGCCGGTCCCGAGCGGGTGGCCGACGCGCTCGCTGCGGGACTGGCCGGGGTACGGCGGCTCGGCGCCGCCACCGAGGGCGACAAGACGATGATCGACGCGTACGCACCCGCCCTCGCGGCGTTCCGCGCGTCCGCCGCGGCCGGCGGTGACCTGGCGGAGGCGGCCGCCGCCGCGGCCGACGCCGCCGAGGAGGGCATGCGGGCCACCACCCCCATGCAGGCCAGGAAGGGGCGGGCCTCCTACCTCGGTCCGCGCAGCGTCGGCCACCAGGACCCGGGCGCCACCTCCACCGCGCTGATCTTCCGCGCCCTCGCCGACACCGCCGCCGCGGCCAAGGCGGCGGCATGAGCACCCGCCTCCGCTATCCGGGACAGCCCGCCTCGCCCGGCACCGCACTCGGCGAACTCCACCGCACCGACCGCCCCTTCCCCACGCCCACCCCGACCCCCACCCGCGTTCCCCGTCAACCCGCCGACGCAGGCACGGGCACGGGCACGGCGTACGGCCCCGGCGGAACGGCCGCGGATACCGCCGCCGAGGGCGCGGAGTGCGGGTGCGGGACCGGCGATCCCGCCACCGAGGGGAGCGGCGAACCCGCCATCTCCGGCCGCGCCGACGCGAGTTCCGGCACCCCCGCCTCCGCTTCCGCCCCCGCAGGCCCGTCCGGTCCGCGCCGGCTCACCGCGCTGCCCGCGCCCGCCGACGCCGGCGAGACGGCCGGCGCACCCGAGGCCGGCGGGCTGGTCGCGGACGCGTTCGACACGGCCGCCGACCGCCTGCACGCCGTGGCCGCCGGGCTGCGGGCGCGGGGGGACGAGGAGCAGGCCGACATCATCGAGATCGGCGGGCTCATCGCGCGCGATCCCGATCTGCGGCAGCACGCCCTCCGGTTGGTCGCCGGGGGAGCGGACCCGGCGGACGCGGTGCATGAGGCCGTGGACGCGCAGGCCCGGGCCATCGCCGCGCTCGGCGACCCGGTGCTCGCCGAACGGGCCGCGGACGTCCGGCAGGTGGGCCGCCGGGTGCTGGCGGTGCTGCACGGCGTCCAGGAGCCCCCGCCCGACCGGCCGGTGGTGCTGGCCGCCCGCGAGATCGGCGCCGCCGACCTGCTGGAGCCGGGCCGTACGGTGACGGCCGCGCTGTCGGTGACGGGCGGGCCGAACTCGCATGCCGCCATCGTGGCCCGCTCGTTGGGCATCCCGCTGCTGCTCGGCGTCGACCCGCTGGTGCTCGACCTGCCCGACGGAGTGGAGACCCTGGTCAACGGGGCCGCGGCCGTCGTCCACCCCGCGGCCGGG
This sequence comes from Streptomyces sp. NPDC087270, assembly GCF_044744625.1. Lineage (NCBI taxonomy): Bacteria > Bacillati > Actinomycetota > Actinomycetes > Kitasatosporales > Streptomycetaceae > Streptomyces > Streptomyces sp. NPDC087270. Next base: position 162,660 of record NZ_JBIUYR010000005.1, on the reverse strand, counting down.
GAACGCGAGAGCGCGCTCGCCGCGATCGCGGCCGTACGGGAGCGGCGGGCCCAGCTCGCCGCCGAGCGGCACCTGCCGGCCCGGACCGTCGACGGCCACCCGGTGACCCTGCGGGCCAACGTGGCCACGCCCGCCGACGTGCGGGCCGGTCTGCTGGCGGGCGCGGACGGCGTCGGCCTGCTCCGTACCGAACTGCCCTTCCTCGACGCGGTGCGCTGGCCCTCCCGGGCCCGGCACACCATCGCGCTCGGGCCGGTGCTCGCCCCGCTGGCCGGGCGGATCACCACCGTCAGGACGCTGGACTTCGCCGACGACAAGCTGCCGCCGTTCCTGTCCGCGGACCGGCCCGCCGGCCGCGGGATCGGGCGCGGGCTGCCGCTGATGCTGGCCCGACCGCACGCGTTCGGCGAGCAGTTCACCGCGCTGCTGGCGGCGGCGGCCGGTGCGCGCGCCGAACTGCGGATCATGATCCCGATGGTCGCGGACGTCGGCGAACTGCGGGCCTGCCGCGCCCTGCTGGACCGGGCGGCGGCGGAACTCGACCTGCCGGCACCACCGTTGGGGATCATGGTGGAGCTGCCGGAAGCAGTCCGGCGGATCGACGAGCTCGCCCGCGAGGCCGCGTTCCTGTCGCTGGGCACCAACGACCTGACCTGCCAACTGCTGGAACTGGACCGCCGGGACCCGGCCGCGGGACCGGCGTCCACCGCACACCCCGCGGTCCTGCGCGCGATCGCCGCGGTGGTCGCGGCCGCACGGACGCACCGGCGGCCGGTGTCCGTCTGCGGCGACGCCGCCGCGCACCCGCTGGTGCTGCCGCTGCTGGTCGGGCTCGGCTGCGACACCCTGTCGGTGGCCCCGTCCGCGCTCGACGAGGTCCGGGCCGCGGTCCGCCGGCTCGACCACACCTCCTGCCGGGAGGCCGCGGCCGAGGCGCTGGTGCTGCGGACCGCGGAGCAGGTCCATCACCTGGTCCGCTGCCGGCTGCCCGCGCTGCCCGACTGACGTCCGGGCGGCGCGGACGGCCCGCGGACCGGGGCAGGGGCGGGGGCGCTGAAGGTGGCGGAGACGGGGGCACAGACACGGGGGCACAGACGGGGGCGGGCTCACCTGACGATCCGGTGAGCCCGCCCCTCCCAGGAACCCGGCGGTGTCAGGCGGCCGGGCTGGTCGTGATCTGGCCCTCGCCGCTCTGCGCCAGCCAGGTCGACCAGCTCAGGTTGAAGTCCGCGTAGCCGTTGTCACCCTTGGCCTTGCCGCGCGGCGAACCGGTGATGGTGATCGGGTCGCCCGGCTTGATGAAGTTGTAGAACCACTTCGCGTTCGCGAGCGACAGGTGCACGCAGCCGTGCGAGCCGTAGCTGTGCCCGGGGTACGGGTCGCCGGTGGAGTAGTGCACGTAGGTGCCCGAGGTGGTCAGGTGCACGTCCCACGGCAGGGTCAGGTCGTAGTAGTCCGGGCTGGACTTGTTGCAGCTGATGCCGACGCTGCAGGAGGTCATCCGGACCTCCTTCTGCTTGTCGATGACGGCCATCGTGCCGTCCCACGACGGGAACGACGGGCTGCCGGCGTCGATCGGCATCGTCTTCACCACGGTGTCGTTGTGCGTCACCTTCATGCTGTGGCCGGTGACCGACACGCTGGCGCGGTTGTCGTCGCCGATGGTGAAGGTGTGCGTGTAGCTGTGGGTGCCGTAACGCCCGTTGCCGTTCGGCACGTTCTTCAGGTCCGCGTCGATGGTGACCTTGGTGCCCGGCTTCCAGTAGTCCTGCGGGCGGAAGTCCGCCCGGGTGCTGCTGAACCAGTGCCAGGCACCGGTGGTGGGCACCGACGTCGATATCTTCATCGCCTTCTCGACGCCGGCCCGCGCCGAGGTCGCCACCGGGTTGGTGAAGACCACGGAGATCGGCATCGCCACGCCGACGGTGGTGCCCGTCTGCGGCGTTATCGTGTCGAGAAGCATCGGCGGACCCAGCGGCTTCGGCGTGGTCGGCTTCGGGCTCGGGGTCACCGCCGAGCCTGACGACGACGCCTTCGCGTCGTCCTTCGGCGGCGTCGAAGCGGACGAATTCCCACCGCACGCGCTCGTGCCCGCGAGCACCGCACCTGCCACCAGTGCGATCCCCATGCTGGTCCTGACCCGACCCATGTACCTGTACTCCGCTCATATCACTGCATCGGCTGCGACTACCAAACTTAAGACTCCCCGGCGATCAGCGCGGTTCCGGTCGCCGGTAAAGCGGATGCCAAGCTTTCGAACCGACCCCGGAACGTGACGAGATGGCCGCTGTGCTCACGGACGGTGCCGCCGGTGCGGGACGGGGGAAAGCTTGGGCATGCTGGCCCCACCCCAGTCGGCAAGGCAACAGTAGTGAGGTCAGAGGCCCGTGGACGGCACAGTCGTAGAGGGCGCCGCGCCGTGCGGTACCCCTTTCGGAACGGCTGCGACGGGGAGTTCGGATCATGACGGATCTCACACGACGGAATGTGCTGCGCGGCTCGGGCGCGGCGGCGCTCGGCGGGTTCACCGCACTCGGCGTACCGGGTCTGCCCGGTCTGCCCGGCGCCCCGCGGGCACAGGCGGCGGCGCCCACCGCGCGCCGCGACCCCTACCCCTTCCTGCACGGCGCGTTCGCCCCGGCCACCGAGGAGGTGACCGCCTTCGACCTGCCGGTCACCGGCCGCGTCCCACGCGAGCTGGACGGCCGCTATCTGCGAACGGGCCCCAATGTGCTGGGGCTTGAGGACCCCCGCGCCCACCACTGGATGCTCGGCGAGGGCATGGTGCACGGCGTGCGGCTGCGTGACGGGCGCGCCGAGTGGTACCGCAACCGCTGGGTCAGGTCCGCGGCCGTCGCCGCGAAGCTCGGCGAGCCCTACCCGTGGCAGGCCCCCGCCGACGACTTCGCCAACAACACCCACGTCATCCCCTACAAGGGCCGGGTGATGGCCCTCCAGGAGAGCGGCCCGACGCCGTACGAACTCGGCGAGGAACTGGACACCCTCGGGCCGTACGACTTCGGCGGGACGCTCAGCGGTGCGTTCACCGCGCACACCAAGTACGACGAACAGGCCGACGAGCTGCACGCGATCACGTACTACCCGACCTGGGACCACGTACGGCACCTGGTCGTCGACCGCACCGGGCGGGTGGCGCGCACCACCCGCATCCCGGTCGCGGACAGCCCGATGATGCACGACTTCGCCCTGACCGAGCGCTATGTGGTGGTGTTCGACACCCCGGTGACATTCGACGCCGCCGCCGCGCAGGCCGGCGCGCTGGTGCCGTACACCTGGAACGACAGGCATCCGGCCCGGGTCGGGGTGCTGCCGCGGGCCGGCGGGCCGATCCGCTGGTTCGAGACCGACCCGTCGGCGTACTACTCGCACACGCTCAACGCCTACGACGACGGGACCACCGTCACCGTCGACTTCACCAGCTTCCCGACGCCGTTCTTCGCGGCCGGGCGCGGCTGCGACGGGCCCTCGGCGCTCGGCACGCCCCGCCTGGACCGCTGGACGATCGACCTGGCGCACGGGCGGTTGCGCTCCCGGCGGATCGACGACCGGCCGCAGGAGTTCCCCCGGGTCCGCGAGTCGCTGGTCTCCCGCCGCCACCGGTACGGCTACGCGGCCACGGCCGGAGAGATGTGGCGGGCCTACGAGACGGTGGACGGGGTGGCGCCCGACCGCGTCTTCGGCAACGCGCTGCTCAAGCACGACCTGTTGCGGGGGAGCACCGAGGTGCACCGCTTCCCGAAGGACTCACCCGCGAGCGAGGCGGTGTTCGTGCCGGCCGCCGGCGGCGGCGCCCGCGCCGAGGACGACGGCTATGCCCTCGCCTACGTCCACGATCCCGTGCGGGGCGCCGCGGATCTGGTGATCCTCGCCGCGCAGGACTTCAGCGGGGCGCCGCTGGCCCGTATCCATCTGCCCGGGCCGGTCCCCCTCGGCTTCCACGGAAGTTGGGTCCCGGCGTGACGCGGACGGGCGGCCTCACGCGGGCGGACTCACGCGGACTCGCTCAGGCGGACGGGCTCACGCGGACGGGCGGTCCGAGGGGACGCGGTCGGTCCGCCAGCACATGGAGCGGAAGGGGAGGTCGATCGTGCCGTCGGGGTCGAGGAGGCCGGGGCGGGCGCGAAGGGCCTGCTCCGCCTGGGAGATGAGGGCGGCGCGCTGGTCGGCGGGGAGGATGAGGAGGCGGCTGTAGGTGCCGAGGAGGGCAGCCGCGTCGGCGGGGGTGGTACGGCGGGCGCAGGTGAAGGTGGCGTGCTCGGGCTCCGCGAAGGGGGAGCCGGGGCCGGCGAGGGTCTCCCGCAGCCGCTCGCCGCGCCGGAAGTGCTCCCGTGGCGGGCGGTCACGTTCGGCCGTACGGGCGGCGCGCAACCCGGTGCGCCACTCGTGCACCCAGGGCACGGTGTCGTCGAGCCCGTTCCACACGACGCTCAGCCGGCCGCCGGGCCGCAGCACCCGGGCGATCTCCGGCACCGCCCGTTCGGTGTCGAACCAGTGCCACGCCGAGGAGACCACGACCGCGTCAAGGGTGCCGTCCGGCAGCGGAATGGCCTCCGCGGTGCCCTCGAGCACGGTCACCCCCGGGTTCCGCTCCGCGAGCACCGCCCGCATCCGGCCGTCCGGTTCGACCGCGACCACCTCGGGCCCCCGCGCGGTGAGCAGCCCGGTCAACGTGCCGGCCCCGGCAGCCAGGTCGAGCACCCGCGCGGCGCCCTCGGGCACCAGCCAGTCCACGGCCGCGTCACACGGCGCCGGCCGCAACCGCCCGTACTCCGCGGCGATCGAACCGAACACGGTGGCCCGGCCCTCCGTCCCAGCGGCCTTGCTCGCGTCCTCGTCGGCCATGCCCGGCAACTCCTCCGCCTCGCGATTCCCGTTCAGTGACCGAGCGTAGGCGATCAAGCCGGCGGGGCTAGCAGGTGGTGTCGGTGGCGTAGAGGACGATCGCATCGAGGATGTCGCGAACGAGGGAACGGGACACCGACAGGTCCCAGCCGCCCTTGGACAGACCCGTGTCGACCAGGCCGTGCGCGGTGGTGCGCCGGTAGGTGTGCCAGCCGTCGGCCACGAGGGCGCGCACGACCACGGTGTAGTTGCCGGGAGTGTTGGTGACCGTGCTGTAGCCGCTGCCCGCGAAGCACTCCGCTGGCAGCGGCTTGCCCGTGCGCTTGACGGAGACCTTGAGCCCGACGGTGATGAGCCCGGTGACCTGCGGCGCCCGCACCGCCGTCACCACGCCCGAGAGGTCGGCCTCCACCACGGACTTGCTCAGGTGCGGCCCGGCCGGCACCCCGTCGCCGGGTTCGTCGCCCGACAGCAGCAAGACGAAGACGGCCGCCGCGCACAGCACGGTGGACCACGTGATCCGCATGCATCCCCCCGGTTGCGTCCGCTGCACGGACCTTATCGGCTCGGCCCGCGCCCGGCGGACGCATCCCGGAGAGACGCATCCCAGCGGACGGGGCCCGCGCCCCGGTTCGTACCGCCGGGGCGCGGGTCCGTGGCGTAGAAACCGGCCGGCACGGTGCCCGTGGGGGTCACAGCACCTTGAGGATGTCCTCCACCCGCTCCTTCGCGTCGCCGAACAGCATCTGGGTGTTCTCCCGGAAGAACAGCGGGTTCTGCACGCCCGCGTAGCCGGTGTTCATCGAGCGCTTGAAGACCACCACGTTCTCCGCCTCCCACACCCGCAGCACCGGCATGCCCGCGATCGGGCTGGCCGGGTCCTCGGCCGCGGCCGGGTTGACGGTGTCGTTCGCGCCGATCACCAGCACCACGGTGGTCGCCGAGAGATCGTCGTTGATCTCGTCCATCTCCAGCACGATGTCGTACGGCACCTTGGCCTCGGCGAGCAGGACGTTCATATGCCCGGGCAGTCGCCCCGCCACCGGGTGGATGCCGAAGCGGACCTCCACCCCGCGCTCGCGCAGCCGCCGGGTGAGGTCGGCGACCGGGTACTGCGCCTGCGCGACCGCCATGCCGTACCCCGGGGTGATCACCACCGACGAGGCGGAGCGCAGCAGTTCCGCGGTCTCCTCGGCGTTGATCTCGCGGTGCTCGCCGTACTCCCTGTCGTCCGAGGGGGCCGCCTCCATACCGAAGCCGCCGGCGATCACCGACAGGAAGGACCGGTTCATCGCGGTGCACATGATGTACGACAGGTACGCACCGGAGGAGCCGACCAGCGCGCCGGTGACGATCAGCAGGTTGTTGTCGAGGAGGAAGCCGGACGCCGCCGCGGCCCAACCGGAGTAGCTGTTGAGCATGGAGACCACCACCGGCATGTCACCGCCGCCGATGGACGCGACCAGGTGCAGCCCGAGCGCGAGGGCGACGACGGTGACCGCGATCAGCAGGCCGATGTTCGGCGACGCCACGAACGCGGCGGTCAGCCCGACGAACGCCACGAGGGCGCCGACGTTGAGGTAGTTGCGGCCCGGCAGCATCAGCGGGCTCGACTTGATCCGCGCGGACAGCTTCAGGAACGCGATGATCGAGCCGGTGAAGGTGACCGCTCCGATGAAGATGCCGATGAACACCTCGGCGTGGTGGATGCCCAGCAGGTCGTGCGCGATGGTGGTCTGGCCGCTGCCCTTGGCCTCCACTTCGAGATAGCCGTCCCAGCCGACGAGAACCGCGGCCAGGCCGACGAAGCTGTGCAGTATCGCGATGAGTTCCGGCATCCCGGTCATCTCGACCCGGCGGGCTCGCCACAGGCCGATCCCCGCGCCGATCACCATCGCGACGACCAGCAGGCCGATCCCGGTGGCGGCGATGCTGCGGGAGGCCAGGCCGATGGTCGCGGCCAGCGCGATCGCCATGCCGGAGATGCCGAACACCACGCCGGAACGGGACGTCTCGTGCTTGGACAGTCCGGCCAGGCTGAGGATGAACAGCAGAGCCGCGACGATGTAGGCCGCCTGCGCGGCGGTCGATGCAGTCATCGCGGCCTCAGTCCTTGGAGAACATGCCGAGCATGCGGCGGGTCACGGCGAATCCGCCGAAGATGTTGATGGACGCCAGCAGGATCGCCACGAACGACAGCACCGTGACGGCCGTGTGCGCGTGCCCGATCTGGAGCAGCGCGCCGACCACGATGATGCCGGAGATCGCGTTGGTCACCGACATCAGCGGGGTGTGCAGGGCGTGGTGCACATGCCCGATCACGTAGTAGCCGATCACGATGGCCAGCACGAACACCGTGAGGTTGCCGATGAGTTGGGCGGGGGCGAAGCCGGCGAGCACGAACAGCACGGCCGCGGCGGCGCCGACCACGGTGTAGCGGCGGCTCGCGGTGGCCGGCCGCTTCGCCGCCTTGCCCGCGGGCGGCGTCGGCGGTGGCGCGCCGCCGGCCGCCGGCGCGGGCGCCGCCGAGACCTGCACCGGCGGTGGCGGCCAGGTCTTCTCGCCGTCGCGCACCACCGTCACCGAGCGCTGCACCACGTCGTCGAAGTCGAGCACGACCCGCCCGTCCTTGCCGGGGGTGAGCAGCTTCAGCAGGTTCACCAGGTTGGTGCCGTACAGCTGCGACGCCTGGGTGGGCAGCCGCCCGGCCAGATCGGTGTAGCCGACGATCGACACCTGGTTCGGGGTGACGACCACCTCCCCGGCGACGGTGCCCGCCACGTTGCCGCCCTGCGCGGCCGCCATGTCCACCACGACGCTGCCCGGCCGCATGCTCGCCACCATCTCCTCGGTGATCAGCAGCGGCGCCGGGTGGCCGGGGATCAGCGCGGTGGTGATGATGATGTCGACGTCCGCGGCCTGCTGGGCGTAGAGCGCGGCGGCGCGGGTGTTGTAGTCGTCCGACATCTCCTTCGCATAGCCGGTGGCGCTCACCTCGGCCTCCGCCGACTCGACCGAGAGGTACTCGCCGCCCAGTGACTTGACCTGGTCGGCGACCTCCGGCCGCGGGTCGGTGGCGCGCACCACCGCGCCCAGGCTGCCGGCGGCGCCGATCGCCGCGAGACCGGCCACGCCCGCGCCCGCGATGAGCACCTTCGCCGGGGGCACCTTGCCGGCCGCGGTGACCTGGCCGGTGAAGAACCGCCCGAAGAGGTGGGCCGCCTCCACCACCGCCCGGTACCCGGCGATGTTCGCCATCGAGCTGAGCACGTCGAGCGACTGGGCCCGGGAGATGCGCGGCACCGCGTCCATGGACAGCGCGGTGACGGGCCGCTCGGCGAGCGCGTCGACCAGGTCGGGGTGGGTGGCCGGGGCGAGCAGTGCGACCAGCACGGCACCGTCGCGGAGCAGCCCGATCTCCTCCGTCGAGGGCGCGTTCACCGCCAGCACCACGTCCGCGCCCCACGCGCCGGCCCGGTCGCCGATCGTCGCGCCGGCCTCCTCGTACGCCTCGTCCGACAGGCTCGCACCGTGTCCCGCCCCGGCCGCCACGACGACCTCGTAGCCGAGCCCGCGGAGTTGCTTCACGGTCGCGGGGGTGGCGGCCACCCTCGTCTCCCCGGGTTGCGACTCCGACACGACCCCTACGACACCCACAGGTTGCGCAGACTGACTCATCTTGGTCCCTTCTGGCCTGGACGGGTTCGGTTACGCAGCCTGCCATGCATTACCAGATGGGCATTGTTCATTCGCGATCGGTACCGACTGCTTCGACACACCCGGTGCTGAAGGGGTCCGCCGTGTCCGCCGTCCCAGCGGCGTCAGCCGCGTCAGGCCGTCAGCGGTGTCAACCGCCGTACCACCGGCCGCGAGGACCGGCGCCGGCACGCGGATCGCCGGCGCGAGCACGCGGATCGCCGGCCGAGGTACGCGGACCACCCGCCGGACGCGCCGGGAACGGCCTGTACCCGATCCCGCCGGCGGAGCGCTACGATGCGTCGCAGGTCATTCGGGCAAGGGGCCCGGGAGTGGTTGCTGGGGGTTTGGCATGGTTGCCGGTCGGGTTGTCAGGTTCGACGGTGCTCGCGGTTATGGGTTCATTGCGCCGGAGACCGGTGGTGAGGACGTGTTCCTGCACGTCAATGACCTGTTGATCCCGGAGTCGTTCGTGCGCTCCGGTGTCGCGGTCGAGTTCGAGGTCGAGGACGGTGACCGGGGGCTCAAGGCGTCCTCCGTCCGCCTCGCCCACGGTGCGGACGGTGTGCCCGCCGGTGTCACCGCCTCGCGCGGTTCCGCGGTCTCCTCCGCCCCCCGCTCCTCGGGTGGCATCGACCTCGACGACCCCATGTGCGACGTGCTGAGCGAGTACGAGTACACCCGCGAGTGCACCGAACTCCTGCTCAAGACGGCACCCTGGATGACCGGCGAGCAGATCATCCAGATTCGCCAGCAGCTGCTCCGCTTCGGCAAGAGCCACGGCTGGGTCGAGGACTGATCGAGGGTTGATCGAGGGCTGATCGAGGACCGGCGGCACCCGCCGGCCCCCCGCCGGGCGGCACCTCCTGAACACGCCGGAACCGTGCCGTCCCGAGCCCCGCAGGCACTACCGTGGGTCCCGAGACGTAACGTAGGCGTAGCGGCGCACTCCGCGTGACTACGCCTGGGCTCCGGGGGGTTGTGCCGTGCTTGATCCGCTGTCGGTGTCGGCGGTCACCACGTTCCTCGGTTCGGTCGGCGCCGGTGCGGCCGGCGAGTCGGGCCGCCGGCTGTGCGAGGCGGTCGGCGGTGTCGTGGCGCGCGTCGCCGGCCGCGAGGTCACCGCTCCCGCCGACGCGGCCGCCCGCGAAGCACTGGCGGCGGTCCTGGTCGACCAGGCCCGCAGCGACCCTGAACGGGCCCGTGCCCTCGGTACCTGGATGAGCGGCGCCCCCGCCGACCCGCGCCCCGACCGCCGGCACGTGCCGCACACGCTGCCCGCCTCCGTACGCTTCTTCACCGACCGCAAGGGCCCGCTCGCCGCACTGGACCGGGAGGCGTTCCGCAAGCCCGACGGCCGTCCGCGGATCGCCGTGCTCTACGGTCCGGAGGGCGTCGGCACCAGCGCGCTGGCCCTCCACTGGGGCGGTCTCCAGGCACACCGCTACCCCGACGGCACCCTCTACACCGACCTGCGGGCCGGCTCCACCAGCACCGCCCCCACGGCCACCGCGCTGCTGCGGCACTTCCTGCTCAAGCTGCACGTCCCGCAGGAGCGCGTTCCGCCCGCCGCCCAGGACCGCGCCGAACTGTTCCGTGCGCTGCTCGCCGACCGCCGCCTGCTGGTCGTGCTGGACCACGCGCGGACCGCCGCCCAGGTCGTGCCCCTGGTCACCGCCGCGCCCGGCGTGTTCACGCTGGTCGTCGCGCGTCGCCCGCTCACCGGCCTGGACGCGCGTCCGGTGCTCGTCGACCCGCTGGGGGACAAGGACGCCAAACGGCTGCTGGTCGACCTCGTCGGCAAGCAGGCCGTGGCGGCGGCCCGCGCCACGCTGCCCTCGGTGCTGGCGCGTTGCGCCGGTTCGCCGTTCGCGCTGCGGGCCGCGGCGACCGACCTGGCCGGGGCCGCCACCGCGCCGCCGGCCGCCGGCGGGGACCCGGTGCGGACCGTGGTCGACGGCCTCTACCGCCGGCTCGCGGCGCCGGCCGCCCAGGTGTACCGGCTCGCCGCGCTGCGGGCCTGGCCGGCGCTGGACCCGGGACCGGTGGCCGCCGCGGCCGGGATCGGCGAGGCGGAGGCACGCGACCTGCTCGCCGAACTCGCCCAGCACGGCCTGCTGGAGCCGGCCCCCGACGGCCGGTACCGCTTCCGCCCCGCGGTCCGCGCGCACGCGGCCGACGCCGCCGCCCGCGAGGAGGGCGTCGCCGCGTGCGCGGCCGCCCTGCGCCGCGCCGTCGAGTGGTACGTGTCGTTCGCGGTCCGCGCGGACCACGCGGCGCTGCCGCAGCGCTGGCACATCGGCCCCCGCTACGACCGCTACGACCGGCTCGGCGTGGACGGTGTGAGCGGCGCGGACGGCGGGGCCTTGGCGGGCCGGTACGAGGACGAGGGCGCCGCCATCGCCGCGTTGACCGCTGAGGCCGACAACATCGTGGAAGCCGTCCTGGCCGCCGAGGAGTTCGACGACCCCGCCGCCGTCTGCGAGGGTGCCGAGGCGCTGTGGGCCCTCCAACTCAAGGCGGGCTGCTACGACACGGTGCTGCCCGCCCTGCGCGCGGGCGTCCGCGCCGCTCCCGCCTACCACGGCGACCCGCGGATGGCGGGCCGCATGCACACCCAACTGGCCCTCGCGCTCATCGAGTCGGCCGGATACGAGGAGGCGGGCCGTGAACTGGCCGCCGCCGCACGGGCGGAGGAGACCGCCGGGCATCTGCGCGGCCGGGCCACCGCCGTAGAGACGCTGGGCCTGCTCCGGCTGCGGGAGTGGCGCTTCGCCGAGGCGCTGAGCTGCTTCGAACAGGCCGGGCTGCTGCTCGCCCGGATCGGCCCGGACGACGACGGCCGCGAGGACGTGCCGCGCGCCACGGCGCTGGTCGAACGCCACCAGGGTCGGGCGCTGCGCGGCCTCGGCCGCTTCGAGGAGGCGAGGCAGCGCCTGGACACCGCGCTCGCCTACTTCGAGCAGACCACCGACGAGCCCTACAACGCGGCCCGGGTCCTGACCGACCTCGCCGAGACCGACCTCATGGCCGGCGACGCCCCGGCCGCGCTACCCCTGATCGACCGCGCCGCCACCCTCCTCGGCGCGCAGCACGCCACCGTCCACCTCGACTACCTCGCCGCCCTGCGGCTGCGCTGCCGGCCCGAGCAGCCGTGACGCCACCGCGTGCACGGCCGTCCCGGTCCGCACCGCGAACCCGCGGGTGAGCAGCGGCTCGGCGCCTTCGCCGTGCGGCCCGAGCAGGGCGAGCAGCGCGGACGCGTACAGCGCCGGGTCCGGACCCTCCACCGGGCCCTCCGCCGGAGTCTCGCCTGGTGCTTCGGGACATGGCCGCGCGGTGAGTTCGGCCAGCAACCCGCCGCGGTGGCGTACGACGCACGCGTGCCGGCCGGTGACGTACGCGGCGAGCGAGCAGGACGGGTACCGCGCCAGCACCTCCGCGGTCCAGCGCCGCGGTGGGCCGAGCCGCGGGTCGTCCGGGTCGGCGTGGCGCAGGATCAGGTCGGCGAGGTCGAGCACGCCGGGGTCGAGGGTGTCCTCGTGGACGGCCAGATGCCCGTCGCCCGGCCCGTCGGGTTCGTGCCGAGGGTCGGCGTGGCGGCGTACCGCGAGGACGCCGTCGGCGTCGCGGTGGACGATCACCCGGAGCGGCGCGGTGGGCTCGGCCGGTTCGTACGGGGGCAGCGGCAGCGGGTCGAGCCGCGCGGGGGCGGCGGGCTCGGGGATGCCGATCAGCCGGTAGAACAGCTCGCGCAGCAGCCGCGCCGACCCGCCGGGCGAGGAGGTCGTCAACTCGGCCGGGCCGCGCAGCGGTCGGTGCTCGGTGATCGCCCGCTCCAGTTGCGGAAGGAGCGCCGCGTACGGGTCAAGGCGGGGCGCGGCGCGGACGAAGGCGGCCACCGGAGTGCCGGGCCCGAGGGCGGCGAGGGAGGCGGAACCGAGCAGCACGGGTGTGCCGCGGGCGGCGGCGTAGTAGCTCACCGACCCGAAGTCGCCGATCACCAGGTCCGCGGCGATCAGCGCCTGCCGCCAGCCGGCGAGCGGGTCGATCAGCGTCAGGCCCGCGCGGCGGGCCCGGTCGAGCCACAGCCGCACCTGCCCGGGGCCGTGCCCGGCCCAGATGTTCGGGTGCAGCACGGCCGCCACCCGGTACTCGTCCGCGGGCAGCTCCGAGGCCAACCGCGGCAGCAGCAGCGGCAGTACGTCATCCGGGCCGCCGTCGCCGAACAGGGAGGTCGGGTTCCAGGTGGAGTTGAGCAGGACCAGCCGCTGGCCGGGGCGCACGCCCAGCGCCCTCCGGTAGCGCGGCCGGTGGTGCTCGGCGGCGAGCATCCGGTCGTAGCAGGGGTCCCCGCCGAGCACCGCGGTCGGTACGGCCTCGGGGCAGGCGGCGGCGAGGCGGTCCACCTGCTCGGGGTGGGACAGCACCATCGCGTCCGCGATCGGTTCGCCGCGGGCGAGCAGCCACTCCCGTGACAGCCCGAAGACCGATTCCGGCTTTCCGGCTTTCCGGCTTTCCGGCTTTCCGGCTTTCCGGCTTTCCGGCTTTCCGGCAAGGGTCTTATTGTAGCCGATTCCATGTGAAAGTATGACCAATTTGCCCTCAAGGCGCTCCAGTTCGCCGCCGAAGCTCGCCGACACCGCCAGGTCCACCGGGGTGCGGAGCGCCTGGTCCCAGGGCAGCACCGGGACGCCCACCGCGTCGAGGAGTTCGCGCACCCCCGCGCCGAACGGCGAGGAACCCGTACAGGTGGCGAGGAGTTGGACCCGCAGGTCGTCGCGGAAGAGCGGGAGCACGTCGAGCAGCCGGGTCGCCGAGGTGACGTTGTGCACGACGAGCAGCACCCGGCGGCAGCTACCGCGGGTCGCCCAGCGGGCCGCCTCCTCGCCGACGGGGACGCGTATCCACGCGTCGCCCGGCTCCGCCCCCTCCAGCACCTGCGCACCCCTTTCGGCCGACCGTGCAGGTCGGCGGCCCTCCAACCTACTCGGGCGAGGCCGGGTACGGGGCGCGGGGCGGAAGCGCGGGCGGCGTCCGGAGCTACGGGCGGTCCTAGCGCTGGGGCCGGAAGCGGGTCTGGGCGTAGGTCCCGCCCTTGCGGAAGGCGAAGACCGTGGTCGGCGCCACCTCGAACACCGGCACCGTGCCCAGCGCCCCGCCGTTCGGCCCCGCGTGCCGGAAGCCGTCGTCCAGCGGCTCGAACCGCCACTCCTCGCCGTACTTCGCCACCCATGCCGCCGCCAGCTCCGCCAGGCGCCGCTGCCCGGTGACGCGCACGGCAGTGCCCTCCACCGCCACGTCGAGCCCGTCCTTGAGCGCGCTGCCGCCGGTGGCGAGGACCACCTCGGGGTGCACCGCGAGGTTGCGTGCCTTCTGCTCGCCCTCGCCCGTGCAGAAGTACATCGCCTCGCGGTGCCAGACCGCGATCAGCGGCGTGAGATGCGGGCGACCGTCGGCCCGTACGGTCGTCAGCCAGTACGTGCCCGCGGCGGAGAGCACCTCGCCGACCTCCGCCCAGGTGCTCGGCTCCGCAGCCGGTTCGCTGAACCGCCGGTCCAGCACGCCCACTCCGGCACCCGTGTCCTGGTGCTCCGCTCCCATGCCGCCACCTCCGCTGCCGCGCCTGCCCGCTTCCTTTCCCGCCAGCATGACGCATCCCACTGACAACGCGACGGAAGCCGCGTATACCGTGAACGGCGCGAATCTCCGCGAACATTCGCGAACACCCGCGAATCGTACGAAGGCCGCGGATCGGCTACGCCGTCACTCCGCGATGCCCCGGGTCAGCAGCACGACCGTCACGAACGTCCGGTACAGCCGCACCGGGTCCTGGTCGGTGAGGGTGACCGTGAGCGGGTCGGCCGGGTCCGGTTCGACGCCGGTGATCCAGGTGGCCATCTCCGCGAGGTCGGGGTTGCGCATGCGGACGGTGAGCGTGGCGGGCAGTTCGATCGCCGGGAGGGACGCCGAGGGGAGGGTCTGCACGGCGCGGCGGGCCGCCGAGCGGATCACCTCGCGGGCCTCTTCGGGATGCATGCTGTCGGCGGCGAACCGGGACACGGACGACTTCACGACGGCGCCGACCGCGTCCGGGCAGAAGGGGCGCAGTTCGGCCGCGGTGGTGTCGTCGCCGGTGATCAGGACCACCGGGACGCCGTGGCCGAGAGCGACCAGCGCGTTGATGCCGCTCTCGCCGGCGACCACGCCGTTGAGCCGGACCTCGGCGATCGCGGCCGGGTTGTAGGTGTGCGACAAGGTGGCGGGCGCGCTGGACATGGAGCCGTGGTACGAGACGAAGAAGACCGCGTCGAACGAGTCGTCCAGGCCCTGCATCATGTAGAGCGGCTTGTGCCGACCGGACAGGTAACGGGCCCGGCCGGCCAGCGCGTCGGGGCGCAGGTTGGACATCGTGGAGTGCGAGTCGTTGACGAGGAACGCGGTCGCGCCGCCGGCCGCGGCGCCCTCGATCGCGGCGTTGACCTCCTCCTGCAGGAGGGTGCGGTAGTACGCGTACTCGGGCTGGCCGTGCCGGCACTGCGACCAGTCGACGACTCCGGCGGTGCCCTCCATGTCGGAGGACAGGAAGATCTTCACAGCAGGCTCCTCACGGCACTCACGGCACTCACAGTGCGTACGGCACTCACGGCACTCACGGCACTCACAGTGCGTACGGCACTCACGTCGTTCACGGTGCGCGCGGCACCCACCGCGCTCACAGCACGATTCTCGGGCGGAACTCCGGCTCGGTGGACGCGTCGGTCATCAGACCGTAGACGCTGCCCTGCTGGCCGGCCGCGCCGCCGTGGCGCCCGTCGGGGGTCATCGCCAGGGCGCGCAACTCCGCGCGGAAGTCGTCCGGCAAGGTGGCGGCGTCGGCGAGCGCGGCCCGGCACGCGTCGGCCGGCTCCTGCCCGTCGGAGAGCAGTTCCACGATGGTGCGGGCGGTGCCGCCGCGCATGCTCAGCTCGCCGCGGCCGGTGCAGGCGGCGCCGCCGGCCCGCAGGTCGCACCAGTTGCCGGCGCCGGGCAGCGCCGAGTCGCCCACCCGGCCGGGGTACTTGTAGGGGTAGCCGGAGGTGGACACGCCCACGCACATCTCGCCGGTGGCGTCGAGGGCGATGATGTTGATGGTGCCCCAGGGGCCGTCGTGCGGGGCGAGCCGGCGGATCAGCGCGAGGGCGCTCTCCCGGTAGCGGGCGTCGCCGTCGGTGGCGGCGGTGTTCTCGCCCTCGACCGACTCGCGGGAGTCGGCGACCTGCTTGCGCCACAGCTCGCGGGACTCGTCGGTGATCAGGTCGGCGGTGGTGAACCCGCACTCCTCGGCGAAGAGCGCGGCGCCCTCGCCGACCAGCAGGCTGTGCTGGGGCAGCTTCTCCAGGACCGCGCGGGCCACCGAGATCGGGTTCGGGTAGCCCTTCAGCGCGCCCACCGCGCCGAACCGGCGGCCGGAGCCGAGCATCAAGGAGGCGTCCAGCTCGACCTCGCCTCGGGCGTTGGGCAGACCCGCGGTGCCGACGTAGTGGTCGGCCGGGTTGTCCTCGCAGCGCCGCATCGCGGCCTCCACGGCGTCCAGCGCCGAACCGCCGCGGCGCAGCACCTCCATCCCGGTCGCCAGACCCGCCTCGCTGCGTTCGCTGCCGATGATCGTCGCTTCCGCCACGTGTCCTCCTGATCCGTGTTCGCGGGCGCAGTCTTGCACCCGCTGACCTGGGACGGGCAACCGGGGGCCGGGGTTCCGCGCCGGTCACACCCGCATGGCGGTCACGGCTGTGCCCGCAGGGATACGGGATGCAGGAGAGAGATTGACATCGACTTTCTTGCACATCTTCTGTCAAATATTTCGCCTGATGCGCGATCTATTGCGTCTGTGTGTTCGCGTCGTTACGATCCCCGCACCAGCCGCCGGGCCGGTCCATCTCCGCCCACCAGCCCCGCGGTTGCCGGAGTTGACGACCGATCGGAGGAGTCCAGATGGGTGTCACACGCAGGGTCTTCCTGCAGGCCGCGGTGGCCGCCACCGCGACAGGAACCGCCGTCCTCACGCAGACCGCGGCCGCGGGGTCCGCGTCGGCGGCCAGCGGTCCCGGCGACGTGGTCGGGAAGGTGACCGTCGGCTACCAGGGCTGGTTCGCCTGTATCGGCGACGGCGCGCCGATCAACGCCTGGTGGCACTGGAGCGCGAACGACGCGACGGCGCCCTCGCCGTCGAACACCGGGATCGTGGCGTGGCCCGACGTCAGCGACTACGCGCACACGTACCAGACCGGCTACGCGGCGCTCGGCAACGGCCAGCCGGCCACGCTGTTCTCGTCGTACGACCAGCAGACCGTCGACACGCACTTCCTGTGGCTGCAGGAGAACGGCATCGACGTCGCGGCGCTGCAGCGCTTCAACCCCAACGGCAGCGAGGGCCCGACCCGCGACGACATGGCGGCGAAGGTGCGCAGCTCCGCCGAGAAGTACGGGCGGAAGTTCTACATCATGTACGACGTCTCCGACTGGACGAACATGCAGTCGGAGATCAAGACCGACTGGACCAGCAAGATGCACGCCCACACCGCGAGTTCGGCGTACGCGGTGCAGAACGGCAAGCCGGTGGTGTGCGTGTGGGGCTTCGGGTTCGCCGACAACCAGCGGCCGTTCGCCGCCGACGCGTGCCTGGACGTCGTCAACTGGTTCAAGAGCCAGGGCTGTTACGTGATCGGCGGGGTGCCGACCTGGTGGCGTACCGGGGACCGCGACTCGCGTGCGGGCTTCTCGGACGTGTACCACGCGTTCGACATGCTCTCGCCGTGGATGGTGGGCCGGATCGGCAACGTCTCGGACGCCGACAACTTCTACAACGTGGCGACGGTGCCGGACCTGGCGGAGTGCGCCACCTACGGCATCGACTACCAACCGTGCGTGCTGCCCGGTGCGGTGACGCTCCGTCAGCGCGCGCACGGCGACTTCATGTGGCGGCAGTTCTACAACATGGTCCGGGCCGGCGTGCAGAGCGTCTACATCTCGATGTTCGACGAGTTCAACGAGGGCAACCAGATCGCCAAGACCGCCGAGACCCAGGCGCAGGTGCCGACGAACTCCGGGTTCCTGGCGCTCGACGAGGACGGCACGGCCTGCTCGTCGGACTACTACCTGCGGCTGACCGGCGACGGCGGCCGGATGCTCAAGGGCCAGATCGCCCTCACCGCCACCCGCCCCACCCAGCCGGTGGTCGGCGGGAGCACCACGCCCCCGCCCACCGGGAACCTCGCCCTGCACCGTTCCACGTCGGAGAGCAGCCACACCCAGTCCTACGGCTCGGGCAACGCCACCGACGGTGACGCCAACTCCTACTGGGAGTCGGCCAACAACGCCTTCCCGCAGTGGCTCCAGGTCGACCTGGGCGCCGCCACCACGGTCAAGCGGCTCGTGCTCAACCTGCCGCCGGCCACCGCCTGGGCCACCCGCACCCAGACGCTCTCCGTGCAGGGCAGCGCCGACGGCAGCAGCTTCACCCAGCTCGCCGCCTCCGCCGGCCACACGTTCGACCCGGCCACCGGCAACGCCGCGACCGTCACCCTGCCGGCCTCGGTCACCACGCGCTACGTGCGGTTGAACTTCACCGCGAACACCGGCTGGCCGGCCGCGCAGCTCTCCGAGGTCCAGGTCTTCGCGAGCTGAACCGATCGAGCCGTCCGGGCGGTCGCCGACCCTTCCCCGCGCGGCCGCCCGGACTGCCCCCGGCCGGGGCCGAGTCGGTACCCGGCCGGGGGCACCCACGTTTCGGCGCCCACGTTTCGGCGACGTGCCCGGCGGTCGGAAAGATCCGCCCGCCGCACGCATCACTCCGCTCGGCCATGGGCATGCTCCGCCCAGACATCGGATGTCCTGTCCCGGGGAGGTCGTCCGAAGGACTGCTGTCAGAACCCTTGAATCCATTAATTAGTAGTTTTATGTTGCTCCTGCGTTTCTGCCAGGACCCCCCGCGTGCCGCAGAACATCACAGGAGGACCACCCCTCATGACCGCCCCTCAGCCCGCACCCGCTCAGCGGCCCAGTCGTCGGAGCTTTCTCGCCCTGGCCGGTGCCGGGACCGCCGGCTCGCTGGCCGCGTTCGCCGGGCTGCCGGCCTTCACCGCGGCCGCCGCGGAGCCCCAACGGCCCACCGCCGACCCCCGTACGGACGACGCCGCCGCCGTACGCCTGTGGTACACCGCCCCGGCATCTGCCGACGCGATGATCCAGCAGGGCCTGCCGGTCGGCAACGGGCGGATCGGCGCGCTCGTCGGCGGCGACCCCGCCGACGAGGCGCTCTACATCACCGACAGCACCCTGTGGACCGGCACCCGCAACGACGTCCTCGACGACGACGGCCAGTTCCCCTACGAGCAGGTCGAGTTCGGCTCCCTCACCCAACTCGCCCACCTCTCCGTGCAGATACCCGCCCACACCGCGGACTCCGTCACGGACTACCGCCGCACCCTGGACCTGAGCAACGGCCTGGTCACCGCCACCTACCGGCAGGGCGGCGCCACCTACACCCGCGAGGTCTACGCCAGCCACCCCGACGACGTGATCGTGCTCCACCTGTCCAGCAGCGCGGGCGGCAGCCACACCGGCCGGATCGCCCTGGCCGGCACCCATGGCGAGACCCCGGCCGGCGACCCCGGCGACCGCACCCTGTCCTTCGCCGCCGCCTTCGACAACGACCTGCGCTACGCCGCCGCCGTCACCGCCTCCAGCGGCACCGGCACCGTCGAGGTCACCGCCACCGCCATCGAGTTCACCGGCTGCGCCGACCTCACCGTGGTGTTCAGCGGCGGCACCGACTACGCCCCCGACGCCGCCCGCGGCTACCGCGCCCCCGGTCTCGACCCGCGCGCCCTCGCCCGTACCAAGGCCCGGGCCGCGCTCCGGCACAGCCCCGCCGTCCTGCGCGGCACCCATGTCGCCGACTACCGCCGCCTGTTCGACGCGATGACGCTGTCGCTGGGCACCTCCACCGACCAGCAGAAGCAGGCCGACACCTGGACCCGGCTGCAGGCCCGCGCCGCGGACGGCGCCGCGCCCGACCCGGAACTCGAAGCGTCCTACCTCCAGTTCGGCCGCTACCTGATGATCTGCGGCTCCCGCGACAGCGTCCCGATGGGCCTGCAGGCGCTGTGGCTGGACGTCAACGACCCGGCCTGGATGGGCGACTACCACACCGACATCAACGTCCAGATGAACTACTGGATGGCCGACCGCACCGCGCTGCCCGGCTGCTTCGACGCCTTCACCGACTACTGCCTCGCCCAACTCCCCTCCTGGACGCAGAACACCGGCAAGCTCTTCAACGACCCCCGCAACCGCTTCCGCAACTCCTCCGGCACGGTGGCGGGTTGGACGGTCGCGTTCTCCACCAACATCCACGGCGGCTCCGGCTGGTGGTGGCACCCCGCGGCAAACGCCTGGATCGCCAACTCCCTCTTCGATCACTACGAGTACACCCAGGACGCCCGCACCCTGGCCCGGATCTACCCGCTGCTCAAGGGCGCCTGCGAGTTCTGGCAGGCCCGGCTGGTGTCCATGACCGTCACCGACCCCGCCACCGGCGAGGACCGCGAGGTGCTCGTCGACGACAAGGACTGGTCGCCCGAGCAGGGCCCGCAGGACGGCATCGGCAACACCTACTCCCAGGAACTGGTCTGGGCACTGTTCGGCAACTACCGCACCGCCGCCCAGCTCCTCGGCAAGGACGCCGGCTTCGCCCGCACCATCGGCGGCCTGCGCGACCGGCTCTACCTGCCGCGGATCAGCCCGGCCAACGGCTGGCTGGAGGAGTGGATGTCGCCGGACAACCTCGGCGAGGACCAGCACCGCCACCTCTCCCCGCTGATCGGGTTCTTCCCCGGTGACCGCATCACCCTCGACTCCTCGCCCGCCGACCTCGTCGCCGCCGTCCGCGCGCTGCTCACCGCCCGCGGCATGGACAGCTACGGCTGGGCCAACGCCTGGCGCGCCCTGTGCTGGGCCCGGCTGCACGACGCGGAGAAGGCGTACCAGCTGGTCACCACCAACCTGCGGCCCTCCACCGCGGACAGCAACGGCTCCGCGCTGAACTTCTTCGACATCTACCAGCTCGGGCAGGACAGCAGCGTCTTCCAGATCGACGCCAACTTCGGCACGCCGTCGGCGATGGTGGAGATGCTGGTGTACTCCCGGCCCGGCCGGATCGAGTTGCTGCCCGCGCTGCCGAAGGCGTGGGCGGGCAGCGGCCACATCACCGGGGTCGGCGCCCGCGGCGGCTTCACCGTTGACCTGACCTGGCGCGACGGGCGGGTGCGGCAGGCCGTGATCCGCAGCGTGGGCGGCCGCAGCACCGAAGTGGTGGCGGGCGGCACGGTCCACACGGTGCGGACGGCGCCGGGCCGCAGCGTCACCCTGCGGTTCTGAGCGCCCGAGCCGGTTCCGGGCGCCCCGAGCCGTACGGCTCAGCTCTTGCCGATCACCGCGAACATCAGCCACAGGAAGAACGCCATGAAGTGCGCCACCGCGACGTACACCAGGACGCGCAGGATCACCGCGCGCTCCTTGTGCTTCTCGGTGCTGTCGAGGGCTGGCACGACCACGACGACGGGCACGGACTCCGCCTCGGGACCGGCCGGGCCGGGACCGGGCCCCGGGGTCGGCGCGGGCTCCGCGGTGGGCTCCGGCGCGGGGTGGGCACGCGGCTCGGCGGGGTTCGTGGTCATGAACGGCCTCCTCGGGGGTCGGCGGGCTCGCGCGGCACGACGCACAGTGCCGACGTCTCGCTCTGCATGAGGGTGTGGACGAAGAGCAGGTCGACCCCGTCCGGACCGCCGGCCGCCAGCCGGTGCGGTACGAGCGAGTCGAAGTGCGCGGAGTCCCCGGCGGCCAGGGTGTGGGAACGGTCGCCGAGTGAGAGTTCGAGCACCCCGGCGGTGACGTAGAGCCACTCCTCGCCGGGGTGCACCCGGACCAGGCCGCCCTGGGCATGGGCGGGCACGTGCACGCGCAGCGCCTGCATGGCCCGCCCGGTGCCGCCGGCCCGCCGGTACGTCCAGCCGCCGGCGGGCACCGCGGCCATCGAGGCGCCGCGTACGATGGGATCGGGCTCGGCCGCCGTCTCGCCCAGCAGATCGGAGACGGTGGTGCCGTACAGGCGGGCGAGGCCGAGGAGCACCGGCAGGGACGGCTGGCGCAGGCCGGACTCCAGCCGGGACAGGTGCGCGGCCGAGAGGTCCGCGCGGCGGGCCGCGGCCTCCAGGGTGAGGCCGCTCGCGCGCCGCCGGTCCCGCAGCCGCGGGGCCAGGGCCGAGGCATCGGCGCCGACCGCGTCGGCGGTGTCCGGGGTGGCGGTCGCGTCGTCCATGAACCCATGGAACAACATGATGTGCCTCAGAGGCAAAAGTCTTGCCTCTGAGGCAAACCGTCGTTCCTTCGCGGAGGAGAGCCGCATCTCCTCAGGGGGCTGGGGCACCACCCTGGCGAAGCTCAGGGAGAGGAACTGCGCGACCCGCCACGGCCCTCCGGCGCGGTGGACGCGGCGAGGGGCGGCCTCGGCGCGGGCGGCGGCGTCGAGGCGCCGGCCGCACCGGTCGCGTCCGGCTCGGCCGGCACCCCGCCGTCCAGCCGGTCCCACAGCCGCAGCAGCGGCGTCGCCATCACCGTGGTGACCACCGCGACCACCACCAGCACCGTGAACATCGACGGCGACACGATCCCCTCGGACAGGCCGACGTTGATCGCGATGAGCTGCATCAGGCCGCGCGCGTTCATCAGGGTGCCGATCCGCAGCGCCACCGCGGGCGGCTGCCCGCCCAGCCGCGCCGCGGCCCAGCACGCGCCGAACTTGCCGACCACGGCCGCGACCGTGCACCCCACCGCGAACAGGAGCAGTTTCGGGTCGCTGAGCAGCCCCGCGTCGGTGTTCAGCCCGGAGTAGGTGAAGAACAGCGGCAGCAGCAAGATCCGGCTGAGGGGCGCGGTCGCCTCGATCGTGCGGTCGATGCGCGGCGAGCGCGGGAACGCGGCGCCCAGGCTGAACGCGCCGAACACCGCGTACAGGCCGATCCGGTCGGTGTACCAGGCGGCCGCGCACAGGAACAGCACGGTGGCGAGCAGCAGTTGCTCGTCGCTGAGCCGCTCGGTGACCCGCAGCGCCGGCCCGCGCAGCCGGATCAGCACGGTCAGCAGCACGACCAGCCCGGCCGCGCCGGCGGCGGCGAGCACCACCGTGTGCGCGCTGCCGCGCGCCAGGCTGACCACGCCCGCGAGCATGATCCACGCGGCGACGTCGTCCATCGCGCCGGCCGCCAGCGAGATGGTCCCGAACGCGGTGCCGGACAGCCCGTTCTCGGTGATGATCCGGGCCAGCATCGGGAACGCGGTGATCGCCAGCGTGACGCCGACGAACAGCGCCGTCACGTGCAGCGGCACCCCGGGCGGCGAGGTGTCCACGGAGCCGTGCACGGCCCAGGTCAGCCCGGCGCCCAGCAGCAGCGGCGTGGCGCTGCCGGCCGCCGAGATCAGCGCCGCCGACCTCGCCACCGGCTTGATCCGCTCCAGCCGGAAGTCGTACCCCGACTGGAACATGAAGAACACCAGGCCGAGTTGGCCGGCGACGTAGAGCATCGGGTGCAAGGCAGCCGGGAACAGGTGGTGCTCGACGGACGGCAGCACCAGCCCGAGCACCGACGGGCCGAGCAGCACCCCGGCGATCATCTCGGCGACGACCGGCGGTTGCCCGAGTGGTCGCAGCAGCAGCGCGACCAGCCGGCACAGCACCAGGATGACGGCGACGGCCAGCAGGAAAGCGGTGCCCAGTTCGGTGGAGGACATGGGGAGCAGCCCTTCGGCGGGGACGGCGTGGGGGAAAGGCGTGCGGCTCAGTCGCGGTGGTACGGGCAGGTCGGCGGGGCAGCGGTCGGCTGCGCGGTGGCCGGTGACCCGGCGGTCGGTGGGACGGTGTCCGTCGACGCGGCGGATGGTGGCGCGGTGGCCGGTGGCTCGGTGTCCGTCGGCGCGGCGGACGGCAGCGGGCGGCCCTGCGTGTCGTGCGCGGCGAACCACGTCTCCGTGAGCCGCAGCCGCCGCGCGTCCACCACCATCCAGGTGCCGAACACCGCCTGGAGCACGCTGCGCCCCAGGTCCTCCCAGCGGTCCCGGACCCTCAGCGCGGCCAGCACGGCGCCGATCCGGTAGCGGGGCAGCGGCCGGTCGCGGGCGACCAGCAGGCAGGGCGCGCGGTGCGGGATGGAGCGGGTGTGGGACACCGACGAGTGCAGGGTGAAACGGCTCAGCACCTCGCGGGTGACGGCCCGCATCACCAGCGGCGACAGCCGCCACGCCGGGCACGGCCGGTTCGCCGCGACCCCGAACGGGATGTGGTGCGCGTCCTTCGCCGACAGCCGGTCCCAGCGGCCCGGGTCGAAGACCTCCGGGTCCTGGTAACCGGTGGAGTGGTAGGCGGCGTAGTCGAAGCACAGCACCGTGCCGGCCGGGTAGGCGGCGCCCGGGCCGAGGTCGATGTCGGCGCCGGTGATCCGGTGCGCGATGCCGAACAGCGGGTACATGCGCAGCGTCTCGTTCATGACGTTGCCCAAGTCGTGGTCGTCGTCGGGGTGTTCGGCCAGCCGGCGCTGGACGTCCTGGTGCTGGGCGAGCACCAGCAGCAGGTGTGCCATCGCCTCCGACATCTGCACCACGGCGGTGTTGAAGAAGGTGCCCTGGAGGTAGTGGGCGCGGTCGCGCGGGGTGGCCAGCTCCGCGGGCAGGTCGTGCGGCACCTCGTTCGCGGCCAGCCGGCGCAGCAGGTAGCGGGTCAGCCGGGCCCGCCGGTCCATGTGCCGCAGCCGGGTGTTCTTCAGCGAGTTGACCACGTCCTCGGCGTTGTCCACGATCAGCCGCCGTACGTCCGGCGGGCACGGCTCGCGGAACACCAGCTCGTGGAAGAACTCCGCCCAGATCGGCATCATCAGGTCGCGCAGCCGCACCAGCGCGGCCCGGCCGGGTATCCGCTCGTCCAGCACGCGTGCCGCGCACCGGCCCGCGGCGGCGGACAGCTCGGCGCTGGTCCCGGCGAGGATCGAGCTGGTGGTCCGCGCCACCGCGTCGTAGCGCGGGCCCGGCTCCAGGTGCTCCTGGTGCACCTCGGGCCCCGGCGACAGCCAGTACCAGAACAGGTCCGACAGCCCCGCGCCCTTGCTGCGGCCGCTCGCGGCGGGGTGCGCGTACAACTCGGCGAACCGCTCCGGGCCGACCCGCTCGTTCGGGACGATCACGCCCTCGGGCCCGTTGACCTTCGCGAACACCTTGACGCGTAAGGCGACCAGGGCCTTCGGCAGCCAGTACGGACTGGACAGCGCGACCGCGGCCACGGCGGCGCCCCGGGACAAACCCCGCGCGGCGTTCGGCGTCATGCGCCCGCCACCCCCTGCCCGCCGCGGACGACCACCTGGTCGCGGTTGAGGTCGGCGCAGTCCCGGGCGCCGCACAGCGTCAGCACGTGCGCGGTCTGCTCGGCCAGCTCCGCCAGCACCCGCGCCACCCCGGCCTCGCCCTCGGCGGCCAGCCCCCACAGCACGGGCCGGCCGATGCCGACCGCCGTGGCGCCGAGCGCCAGCGCGGCCACCACGTCGGCCCCGGACCGTATCCCGCCGTCGAGCAGCACCGGGACGCGGCCGGCGACGGCCTCGGCGATCCGGGGCAGCGCCTCGATGGTGGCGGGCGCGGCGTCGAGCTGCCGGCCGCCGTGGTTGGAGACGATCAGCCCGTCCGCGCCGTCGCCGATCGCGTGGCGGGCGTCGTCCGGGTACAGAACTCCCTTGACCAGCACGGGCAGTTCGGTGCGCTCCCGCAGCCTGCGCAGGTCGTCCCAGGACAGTGCGGGGCTCATCGCGATGTCGAGCGGCGCGTCCGGGGGGCCGCCGGGCAGGCCGCGCATGTTCTCCGCCGCGTAGCCGGGCGGCAGGTCGTGGAAGCCGTTGCGGTCGTCGCGGGCGCGGCGGCCGAAGACGGGGGAGTCCGCGGTCACCACCAGCGCGGTGCAGCCCGCGTCCTCGGCCCGCCGCACCAGCGCGTCGGTGACGTCGGCCCGCGGCTGGAGGTAGAGCTGGAACCACACGGCCGCGTCCGCGCGTACCTCCCGGGCGGCCGCCACGACGTCGGCGACGGCGGTGGTCGCGGCCATCGAGGTGATCAGTACGGTGCCGGCCGCCGCCGCGGCACGGGCCGTGGCCCGCTCGCCGTCGGGGTGGGCGAGGCGGTGGAAGGCGGTCGGCGCGACCAGGACGGGTGTCGCCGCGCGGGCCCCGGGCAGTTCGACCGCGGTGTCCGGCGGGCCGGCGCCGCGCAGTATCCGGGGCAGCAGGGCGAGGCGGCCGAAGGCGCTGACGTTCTCGGCCACGGCGGTCTCCCGGCCGGCGCCGCCCTCGTAGAAGTCCCAGTGCACGGGGTCGAGTCGGGCCCGGGCCTGGTCGCGCAGCTCGTCCAGGACGTCGAACGGCAGGGCGGGGGCACCGCTGGGCGGGTCGAGGGCTCCGGTGGACAGGGCGGTCACGACGGTTCCGGGGTGGCCGCCGGCGCAGCGGGGTCAGGTGCGGGCCGCCCGGCCGGGAAGAGGTGCGTGGCGAGGAAGCGGACGAGGGGGGTGCGGTGTACCTCCTCGCTGTCCCACTCGTTCTCCAGGTTCTCCGTGATGTGGTGGTCGGCCAGCTCCTTCCCGTCCTGCCACAGCCGGACCACCGGATGCAGGTAGCGGCTGTCGAGGCCGCCGGTGTCCTGCTGCGAGAGCCGGTTCACCGAGATGTCGAACGGGTTCACCTTGTCGTGGTCGGCGCCGTATTCGAGGGTGACCGTCAGGTAGCGGTCGACCGGGCCGAACTCGCCGTCGGCGAGCGAACGGTGGAGGTGGTCGACCGGCACCTCCTCGTAGTGGCCGACCGATCCGGCGCCGACGAGGATCGCGTCACCGAGGAAGCCGAACAACTGCCACAGCGCCGAGGTGCGGTTGACCCGGGTCAGCACGGCGTCCGCGACCGCCTCCGGGGTGGCCGGCAGCTCCGTGTGCGGCCATGCCTCGCCGTGGTAGCGCCGGGCCAGGATGCGGTGCAGGGCGCGCACGCCGTAGCGGAAGCCGTGGATGAAGCCGCTGGTGGACTTCTTGAAGTCGCGGACCTGGGTGATCGTGCCGGCGAAATACAGGTCGGGCACGTTGGCCGACTCCCACGCGTCGGTCTGCGCCGGGAACCGGTCCTTGATCGTCAGCTCGGGACGGCACTCCTCGGCGAACAAGGACGCGTCGAATCTGAATCCGGTGGCCAGGATCACCCGGTCGTAGGATATCTCCTTGACCACTTCCGCGACCCGGACGAATTTCACCGCGACCCGATATCGGCCGTCCTCGTCCGATCGCCTGATCGAGACGACCTCGCCGTCCAGCAGCGCGTTCTGCGACTTGAGCTGATAAGTGTCGAGGAAGTTGTTGTTCACCGCCCTGAGATGGCCGACGAAATGGGTCTGCCAGGCCAGTCGCAGCGATCCGGGGCCCACCATGTGGATCACCGACGCGGTCTCCACGAGATTGTCCGCGGTCTCGAAGGCGGAATTCCCGCGGCCGATGATCAGCACCCGCTTTCCGGTGAATTCGGCCGGGTCGACCGACACCTCGCCGTACGGCTCGGCGAGCTCCACGCCGTCGATCGGCGGGATGTGCGGGCGGGTCACGCCGGTGGCCACGATCAGGCGCTTCGCCCGCAGCGCGGTGCCGTCGGCGGCCTGGGCCAGGAAGTCCCCGTGCAGGTGCGCGGGACGGCTGATGTGGGCGATGCGGGTGTTGTAGCGGATGCGCAGCCGATGGGTGGCGGCGAAGTCCGCGAGGTAGCCGACCATGTCGTCGGCGGAGGGGAAATAGCGGGGGGTGACCGCGGTGAAGAGCGGGCCGCGCTCGTCGGACAGCAGCGAGTTCCAGTCGGTGCGCAGCCGCAACTCCGGGTCGTCCCAGCCGGTGTGCACCTTGTTGATCGAGATCAGCGTGCGATGCCGGGGAAACCTCGTGAAGAACGTCCCCGGTGCCGCGCCCTCCTCGACCACCAGATAGTCGCGGCCGGCGCGTTCCAGGAAATACCCGGCCTGGATTCCAGCGGGTCCGGCGCCTACCACCAGGTAGTCGATCCGCTCTTCTCCCGACATATGCCCTCCCGATCGTTCCCCCGATGGAGATGCAACACCCTAGTTGAGGGTTCAAAGAGCCATCCAGGGTGCGTAATGTGATCCATGTCACATATCTTTCGGTGATTGGAAATGGCCCCGGCCGGATAACTTCGCCCTCGACTCGGAGCGCTTGCCGGCCCGCGCCTCCGCTATGTCCGGACGCCGCCCGAGGCGGTTTGCCGTGGTCGAAACGCGCCCGCGGCCGATCGCGTGGATCGGAGGGAAAGATGAGCAATCCGGCCGAATCGGTGTTTCCGCAACCCCTGATCGACGCGTTCGCCCGCGACCCGGACACCGCCGCCTTCGAGTTCCGGACCCGGCCGGTCAGCCGCGGCCGGGTCCTCGACCTGGTCCGCGACTGCGCCGCCGGCCTCGCCGCCGCCGGCCTCGGACCCGGCCGCGCGGTCGCCCTCACCACCGATGTGACCCCCGCCGGATTCGCCGCCCAGATCGCCGCCCACCTGCTCGGCTGCCGCGTCGTCGGACTGCGGCCCGGCCTGACGCCCGCTCAACTCCGCCACGTGCTGGCCCAGGACATCGACACGGTCCTCACCGACGACACCACCCGCACCGACGCGCTCACCGACGCGGCCAAGGCGGCGGGCAGCGCCGTGCTGGACGTCGAACGCGACCTGCTCGGCGGCAGCAGTGGCGACGGCGGCATGGGCCCGCGCGGCTCCGCGACCGGCGACGGCCCGCGCGACGCCGAGGCCGGCGACACGGCGCCCCGCGCCGGACTGACCGCGCGCGGCCGCCCCGACGACATCGCCCTGATCACCCTCACCAGCGGCAGCACCGGCAACCCCAAGGGCTGCGCCCAGACCTACCGCGCGCTCGGCGACCACTGGTCCTGGCAGCCGACGCGGTGGAGCGCCACCACCCGCCAACTCGCCGACGGCTACCGCAGGTTCCTCGTCTTCGGCACCCTCACCAGCGCGGTGATGCTCGAACACCTGGCGCTGTGCCTGCTCGGCGGCGGCACCGCGGTCATCCCCGAACCCCCGGTCTCCTTCCCGCACACCTGGCAGCGCCACCGCGTCACCGCGTGCCTGTGCACGGTCCCGCGCCTGTACCAGGTGCTCGACACGCTGCGCACCGAGGACGTCGACACCAGCAGCATGCGCGCCCTGCTCGTCGCCGGTTCACCGCTGCCCCCGCACCGCCTCGCCGAGGCGGCCGACCGGCTGGGCCCGGTCGTCTACCAGGGCTACGGCCAGACCGAGACCGGCATGCTCGCGCTGCTCACCCCCGCCGACCAGGACCGGTACGGAGACCGAGTACGGGACTCCGTCGGCCGCCCGATGCCCGGCGTCGGCATATCCGTACGCGACCCCGCCGGGCAGCCCGTGCCCACCGGAGCCGCCGGCGAGGTCTGGGTCCAGGCCGGCGGGGCCATGTCCGGGTACTGGAACGACCAGGAGCAGACCCGCGAGGTCGTCCACGACGGCTGGATCAGGACCCGCGACCTCGGCACCCTGGGCGACGACGGCTTCCTGCGGCTGGCCGGCCGCGCCCGCGACGTCGTCTTCGTCAACGCGATCCTCCACTACACCGCCGCCATCGAGTCCGCCCTGACCACCCACCCGGACGTCGACCAGTCCTACGTCGTCGCCGCCCCCGACGAGTCGACCGGCGAGGCGGCCCACGCCTTCATCGTGCCGGCCTCGCCCGACCGGGTCCCCGACCCCGCCGAACTGCGCGCCACCGTACGGGCCGTACTCGGCGACGGCGCCGTCCCCGCCACGCTCACCGTGCTCGCCGCCGTCCCGGTCGCGCCCAGCGGCAAGCCCGACAAGAAGGCGCTGCTGGCCATGGTGGCGGCCCGGCCGGTGGACGGTGGGCCAGAGCGCGACGCGACGGAGTAGCCGCGCCCTGGCCCGTTCAGCCGGGCCCGGTCGACCGGAGGCGGTCGACCGGAGGCGGTCAACCGGCCCGGCCGGTCGGCCCGTTCAGCCGGGCCCGGTCAACTCGGCAGCGTCCACTGCTGGTTGGCGGCGCCCCCGCAGTCCCAGATCTGGAGGGGCGTGCCGTTGGCGGAACTCGGGCCGGTGGCGTCGAGGCAGCGGCCCGACTGCGGGTTGACCAGGGTGCCGCCGGTTCCTGCTCGCCACACCTGCGAACCGGTGCCGTTGCAGCCGTAGAGCTGCACCGGAGTGCCGTTCGCGGTGCCCGCCGCCTTGACGTCGAGGCACTTGCCGAGCGCCCGCAGCGTGGAGTCGGCGCCCACCGTCCACTGCTGCGCGGCGGTGCCGTTGCAGTCGTAGAGCTGAACTGCCGTGCCGTCGGCGGGATTCGCCCCCGCGATGTCGACGCACTTGCCGCCGTACCCCTGGATCGCCCCGGTCGTACCGCCGCCGGTCCCGGTGCCGGTGCCCTGCGTCGCGTCGAACGAGAACGAGTTCGTCCCCAGGCCCTGACCGCCCTGCCAGATCTCGAACCCGGCCTCCGCGTCGATGAGATAGGAGTCGGCGCCGGTCGTGCCCCGGCTCACCGAGTCGTCGATCAGCGCCTTGACGTCCAGGCCGTTGACCGACGTTCCGCCACCCTGGAGCACGTACGACACGATGTTCCATGACGTCTGGCGGCCGGTGTACACGTCCCAGTTCAGGCCGCCGATGGTCGCGGTGGCGGTCTTGCTGCCGAACGGGGAGACCCCGCCACGGCTGTTGAGCCAGATCATGATCTCGCTGTCGTCCGGCTGGCCGCCGGTGGTGGCCGCGGAGTTGGTCCACAGGTCGTACGCCACGTCGTACGCGCCCGTCGCGGGCTGGACCGTCGACCAGGACGAGGTCGCGCTCGCCAGCTTGCTCACCTGGATCGGCAGGTTGCTGCCGGTGGTGCACGCACCCCAGTGGCAGCCCTTGTAGATCGACGGATACGTGGCCGGCGCGCCGCCGGAGAGGTCGAAGTTCGCGGTGCTCACCGACCAGGCGGTGCCGGTGGTGGCGGTCACGCACTGGGGCGCGGAGGAGTTCCACTCGTTGTTCTGCAACGTGTACTCGCCGCCGGCCAGGCTCACCGAGCCCTGCGGCTGGCAGTTGGTGGTGTCCGCCGGGGCGGCCGTGCCCGTCGCGTGGGCGCCGGCGGCGGGCACGAACAGCGCCGCACAGACGGCCGCGATCACCGCGGCGGCCCGTATCCGGCCTGTTGGTCGCGTCATGAGCCGATCCTTTCGGGTGGGGGTCCGGCTCCGCGAGGTGGTGAGAGCGCTCCCATGGCGCGGGGCGCCGCACCCGCCCCGCGCAGCGGAAGGAGGGCTTGGGTTCGGTATCGAACGGTGCGGCCGGGCGGCGGCCGACCGTTCGCCGGCTGCCGGTCTCGCGCGTGGGGGCGCTTGCCGTACCGCCAGCCATGAAGTCAGATCCAGGAAGCGGGTGTCAATGGTCCGGACCAGCGACGCATCGGTCGGACGGTTGCCGGCGGGACGAACCCGCTGGCAGCGGGGCGGGGCCGTGGGAGCGCGCCCACGAGAATTTTCTGCGGCGAGGCGGCGGTGTCGCGGGGGAGCGGGCATGGGAGAGCGCTCTCCTGGCCGTTCGTCGTACCAGAAGAGCGCTCTCCCACGGGTTCCCGCGGGTTCCCGGGGGAGGAATCTCAGGTCTCGTCGACCTCGATGGCCCAGGAGGGGCAGCCGGCGGCGGCGTCGCGGACGTCGGCCCACATCGTCTGCGGGGGCTTGGGGTCGAGCAGTTCGACGATGCCGTCGGCGTCGCGCTGGTCGAACACCTCGGGCGCGGCCAGCACGCACATGCCGGAACCGCAGCACTTGTCCTGGTCGACGTGGATGCGCATGGGCGGGGTCCTTCCCGTGGGGCGGCTGGGGGATCGGGGGTGCGGTCACCAGGCCACGGGGAGGGAGTGCACGCCGTAGACGAGCATGTCGTGGCGGAAGCGGACGTCCTCGAAGGGGATCGCCAGCCGCAGATTGGGCAGCCGGCGCAGCACGGTGGGCAGCGCGACCTGGAGTTCGAGCCGCGCCAGCGGCTGGCCGAGGCACTGGTGCACGCCGAACCCGAAGGCGATGTGGCGGCGGCTGCCCGGGCGGGCCAGGTCGAGCCGGTCGGCGTCGGCGAAGACGTCCTCGTCGCGGTTGGCGGCACTGATCATGCACAACACGCCCTCGCCGGCGCGTATCACGGTGTCCCCGATGACGACGTCCTCGGTGGCGACCCGGGTCACCCCGCCCTGGATGACGGTCAGGTAGCGCAGCAACTCCTCGACGGCCGACTTGACTTCGTCGGGTCCGGCGGCGCGCATCCGCTCCAGTTCGCGCGGGTTGCGCAGCATCGCGAGGGTGGACAGCGAGGTCATGTTCGCGGTCGTCTCGTGACCGGCGACCAGCAGCAGCCGCCCCATCCGGGCGATCTCGTCGTCGGACAGCTCGCCCTGCTCGGCGAGCCGGCTGAGGATGCCGTCGTCCGGGGAGTGCCGCTTGGTGCGGGTCAACTCGGCGAGGTAGCCGAGCAGTTCGTCCTGCGCGGTGGTCACCTCGGCCTCGGTGGCATCGGCGCGGAGCATGGTGCTGCTGCACCGCTGGAAGAAGGCGTGCTCGGAGTACGGCACGCCGAGCAGCAGGCAGATCACCACCGACGGCAGCGGCAGTGCGAAGTCGGCGACGAAGTCGGCCTCGTGGCGGCCCTTGGTCATCGAGTCCAGCAACTCGTCGGCCAGTTCCTGGACCTGCGGCCGTAACGACTCGACCTTGCGGATCATGAAGTCCGCGGTGAGCATCCGGCGCAGCCGCGCGTGGTCGGGGTCGTCCATCCGGATGAAGGTCGGCCGGCCGGTGGCGAGCGCCCTGCGGCCGGGGTTCTGGAACGGGAAGCCCGGCCGGTGCGCCTCGGCGCTGAAGCGGTCGTCGCGCAGCGTGCGGCGGACGTCCTCGTGGCGGGTGATCATCCAGCAGGACGAGCCGTCCCACAGCGTGGTACGGGCGACCGGGCGCTCGCGCCGGGCCTGCTGGTAGGCGGGCGGCGGGTCGAAGGGGCAGGCCCCGTGCGGCGCGGGGGCGTCGAAGGGGTCGGGGAGCGCGGTGTACGGTCCGGCGCCGGTGACGGGGCATGCGCCGCTGCCGGCGTCCAGGGTCGTCGAGGGGCTCGGGTGCGCGGTCGTGGGCGGGCTGGTACGGGCGGCGGGGTGCGGTCCTGCTGCGGCCATGGCGGGCTCTCTCCTCCGGGGGTGAGGGTGAGATGTCTGATGCGGGGTGCAACTGCTGTGGCGCACGGGGTAGTTGCCCATACCACTAGATGCTTGGGGCAACTAACCCAAACGTCACGTTAGTTCACGCTCCGTGCGGAGGGAAGGGCGCCTCGGGCGCTGAGCGGAATCTGTCCCGAAGCCGACGGTGCGGCGCCGCCACGGGGCGCGAGAGCCGCCCGAAGTCCGGTGCGACGGGGGAGAACCGGCCAACCCCGCCCGCCCCGCCCGGCGGGGGCTCGGCCACCCGGGCGGTGCGGGCGGGTAGGTTCGGAGGCATGGGAGACGTGCGGGAAGGCGTGACGGACGGAAGCGCGGGAGACGCGGACTACGGGGTGATCGGCGGCGGCTACAGCGCGTACCGGCAGCCCGACCCGCGGATCGCGCGCGTGGTGGCGGACGCGTTGGGCGGTGCCCGCACCGTGGTCAACGTCGGTGCCGGCGCGGGGTCGTACGAGCCGGCCGGCGCCGAGGTGGTCGCGGTGGAGCCGTCGGCGGCGATGCGCGCCCAGCGGCCCGCCCACCTGCCGCCCGCGGTGGCCGGCACCGCGGAGCAACTGCCCTTCGCCGACGACCGGTTCGACGCCGCGATGACCACGTTCAGCGTGCACCAGTGGAGCGACACCGTCGCCGGGCTGCGCGAGATGCGGCGGGTGGCGCGCGGCCCGGTCGTCGTCGTGACCTGCGACCCCGCGCTGGTACGGGACTTCTGGCTCTACGAGTACGCGCCGCTGGTGCTCGACACCGAGGCGCGCCGCTACCCGGCGATCGAGGCCATCACGGCCGCGCTGGGCGGGAGTTGCACGGTGGCCTCGGTGCCGATCCCGGCCGACTGCACCGACGGGTTCAACGAGGCGTACTACGCCCGCCCGGAGCGCCTGCTCGACCCCGGCGCCCGGCAGGCGTGCTCGGCGTGGAGCTTCGTGCCGCCGGAGGTGTGCGAGGAGTACACCGGCGCACTGCGCGCGGCGATCGGCTCGGGCGCGTGGGACGCGAAGTACGGGGAGTTGCGCCGCCGCCCGTATCTGGACGGGTCGCTGGTGCTGATCCGGGCGGTGCCGGACCGCGCGGCGCCCTGAGCCGCGGCGGCACCCCGCCCGCGACCTCGGGGCCGCACTGTGGCGGCACTCCGCCCCGCCCCGGGGCCTGACCTGCGATTCCTGGCCCTTACGGGCGATCGATATGGACGTTTGTCGACTTCACCCGGGCCACCGCCTCCGCGCCGACCTCCAGGCCCAGCTCCTCCACCGCCTCGCGCGTGACCAGGGAGACCAGCCGGTGCGGGCCCGCCTGGATCTCCACCTGCGCCGCCACGTCGCCGATCTTGACGGCCGTGACGATGCCCGGGAACGCGTTCCGGACCGAGGTGTGCGAGGTGTCCGACTCCGTGTCGGGGTTCTGGGCCAGTTCGACGGAGAACGCGGCGAGGTCGCGGCCGTCGATGAGCCGGCGGCCGGCGTCGTCGCGGTGCGTGGTGACCCGGCCCGCGTCGGCCCAGCGGCGCGCGGTGTCCGGGCTGACGCCCAGCAGCCGGGCCGCCTGCCCGATCGTGTAGGACTGCATACCGCCAGCCTACGGCGGCCCGCCCCACCACCGGCGCATCCGCCCGCGCCGCGCCGTACCGCGCGGTACCGCCCCGTACCCCCCGCACTCCGCCGTACCGCCTGTCGCTCGCCCACGGCCGGGCCCCGGGTCCGCGCGCCGATTTTCCCTCGCGCGCCGGACCGGCGGTGCCACTACGCTGAACGACATAGACGGCCGAACACATGGACGACAACACGGGGACGGGATGCCCATGACTGAGCCGGACGCCGGCACGCGCCGCGCCGCGCTCCTCACCGTTGACGACGATCCCGGGGTGTCCCGGGCGGTCGCCCGCGACCTGCGGCGCCGCTACGGCGAGCGGTACCGCGTGGTGCGGGCGGAGTCCGGGCAGGACGGGCTGGACGCGCTGCGACAGATGAAGCTGCGCGGCGACCTGGTCGCGGTGATCCTGGCCGACTACCGGATGCCGAACATGACCGGTATCGAGTTCCTCGAACAGGCGATGGACATCTACCCCGGCGCCCGCCGGGTGCTGCTCACCGCCTACGCGGACACCGGCGCCGCGATCGACGCGATCAACGTGGTCGACCTCGACCACTACCTGCTCAAGCCGTGGGACCCGCCGGAGGAGAAGCTCTACCCGGTGGTCGACGACCTGCTGGAGAGCTGGCTGTGCTCCGACCACCGCCCGGTGCCCGAGACGAAGGTGGTCGGGCACCGCTGGTCGGCGCGCTCCTCCGACGTGCGGGAGTTCCTGGCCCGCAACCAGGTGCCCTACCGCTGGTATCAGTCCGACCAGGCCGAGGGCCGGCGGCTGCTGGAGGCCGCCGGGCAGGACGGGCTGCGGCTGCCGCTGGTGATCGCGCCGGGCGGCGAGGCGCTGCTGGAACCGTCCGACCAGGACCTGGCCGCGCAGGTCGGCCTGTCCACCTCGCCGGCCGAGGAGTTCTACGACCTGGTGGTGATCGGCGGCGGCCCGGCCGGGCTCGGCGCCGCGGTCTACGGCGCCTCCGAGGGGCTGCGCACCGTCCTGGTGGAGCGGACCGCGACCGGCGGGCAGGCCGGGCAGAGCGCGCGGATCGAGAACTACCTCGGGTTCCCCGACGGGATCTCCGGCGCCCAACTCACCGACCGCGCCCGCCGCCAGGCCACCCGCTTCGGCGCGGAGCTGCTGACCGCCTGCGAGGTCAACGCACTTGAGACCAGCGGCCCGGCCCGCACCGTACGGTTCTCCGACGGCTCGGCGATCGCCGCGCAGAGCGTGATCCTCACCACCGGCGTCGCCTACCGGCAGCTCGACGTGCCGGGCCTGGCCGAACTCACCGGCCGTGGCGTGTACTACGGCTCCGCGCTGACCGAGGCGGCCGGCTGCGAGGGCCAGGACGTGTACATCGTCGGCGGCGCCAACTCCGCCGGCCAGGCCGCCGTCTACCTGTCCCGGCACGCCAAGTCGGTGACGCTGCTGGTGCGCGGCGCGTCCCTGGAAGCGTCCATGTCGCACTACCTGATCCAGCAGATCGCCGACATCCCCACCATCCGGGTACGCACCCGGACCTCGGTCACCGCCGTGCACGGGGAGGAGCACCTGGAGGGCCTGGCGCTGCGCGACGCCGACACCGGCGGCACCGAACTGGTCGACGCGCACCGGATGTTCGTCTTCATCGGCGCCGCGCCGCGCACCGACTGGCTGGACGGCACCGTCCACCGCGACCGGCACGGCTTCGTGCTGACCGGCCCGGACCTCGTCACCGAGGACGGCCGCCGTCCGCCCGGCTGGCAGCCGGACCGGCTGCCGTACCACCTGGAGACCAGCGTGCCGGGCGTCTTCGCGGCCGGCGACGTGCGGGCCGAGTCCGCGAAGCGGGTGGCGTCCGCGGTCGGTGAGGGCGCGATGGCCGTCATGCTCGTACACCGCTACCTGGAGGGGCTGTGACCGAGAACCCGGCGCAGAACTCGCCGCAGAACCCGCCGAAGAACTCCACGCAGGCCCCGCAGGCCCCGCAGGCCCCGCAGCGCCCGCTGGACCCCTGCGACCCGGACGAGCTGCGCACGCTCTTCCTGTTCGAGAAGCTCTCGCCCGAGCAGCTCGCCGAGCTGTGCCGGATCGGCCGGGTGGAGACGATCGAGCCGGGCCCGGTCTTCGCCGAGGGCGACCCGGCGACCTGCTTCTACGTGCTGCTGGACGGCGCCCTGGTGACCTCCCGGCGGGTCGGCGACGACGACGTGGAGGTGGCCAGGACCTCGCAGCGCGGCGTGTACTCCGGCGCCTTCCAGGCGTACCTGGGCGACCGGGTGCCCCAGCGGTACACCAACTCCATGCGGGTGACCGCGCCTTCGCGCTTCTTCGTGCTGGCGGCCGACGACTTCTCGCGGATCGTCACCGAGTGGTTCCCGATGGCCGTGCACCTGCTGGAGGGCCTGTTCTTCGGCAACAAGTCGTTCCAGCAGGTGGTCAGCCAGCGGGAGCGGCTGCTCGCGCTGGGCTCCCTGTCGGCCGGCCTGACCCACGAGTTGAACAACCCGGCCGCCGCGGCGCTGCGGGCCACCGCCTCGCTGCGCGAGCGGGTGGCCGGGATGCGGCACAAGCTGAAGATCCTCGCCGGCGGCCCCTACCGGCAGGCCGACCTGGACACCCTCGTCGGCGTCCAGGAGCGGGCCGCCGAGCGGGTCGCGAAGGCCGAGCAGCTCAGCCCGATGGACGCCTCCGACCGGGAGGACGCGATCGCGGACTGGATGGACGCGCACGACATCGCGGGCGGCTGGGACCTGGCGCCGGCCTTCGTCCAGGCCGGGCTCGACGAGGAGTGGCTGGACCAGGTCGCCGCGGCCGTCGACGGCGCGGTGCTGGAGAGCGCGGTGCGGTGGCTGAACTACACCGTCGAGACCGAGCTGCTGATGAACGAGATCGAGGACTCCACCACCCGTATCTCCGGCCTGGTCGACGCCGCCCGGCAGTACTCCCAGCTCGACCGCGCCCCCTACCAGGTGGTCGACGTGCACGAACTCCTCGACAGCACCCTGCAGATGCTCGCCGGGAAGATCGGCGCCAAGGTGCGGGTGGTCAAGGAGTTCGACCCCGCCCTGCCGCCCATCCCCGCCTACCCGGGCGAGCTGAACCAGGTGTGGACGAACCTCGTCGACAACGCGGTCGCCGCGATGGACGGCGAGGGCACGCTCACCGTGCGGACCTGGCGGGAGCACGGCAACCTGGTAGTGGAGTTCCGCGACACCGGTCCGGGGATTCCGCCGGAGATCCGGCAGCGGATCTTCGAGCCGTTCTTCACCACCAAACCGGTCGGCCAGGGCACCGGCCTCGGCCTCGACATCTCCTGGCGGATCGTGGTCAACAAGCACCACGGCGACCTGACGGTCGAGTCCGAGCCGGGCGACACCCGCTTCCGGGTCTGCCTGCCGCTGAGCACGTCCGAGACCGGTCAGGACAGCGAGGAGGAAGCCGTATGACCCCGTCCGACGACCAGGGCACGCCCGGGACCTCCGGGACCATCGACCCCTCGGTGCCGCCCAGCGGTACCGGCTGCATGGAGTGCGAGGCCGGCGGCGGCTGGTGGCTCCACCTGCGCCGCTGCGCGGCCTGCGGCCACATCGGCTGCTGCGACTCCTCACCCGCGCAGCACGCCGGCGCCCACGCGGCCGCCACCGGCCACCAGGTGATCCGCAGCTTCGAGCCCGGCGAGGAGTGGTTCTGGAACTACGCCAAGGAGCAGTACGTCGAGGACGGCCCCCGACTCGCCGCGCCGCAGAGCCACCCGGCCGACCAGCCGGTGCCCGGCCCGGCCGAGCGCGTGCCGACCGACTGGCGCGACCGGCTCAACTGAGCCCGGCTCGACCGCGAACCGGCTCAACCGACCGTCCCGTCCGCGACCGGCTCAACCGACTGGTCCGACCGTGACCGGCTCGACCGACCGGGCGGGCGCCGCTCCTGGGCGCCCGCCCGTCCGTATCCGCGCCGCCCGCCCGTCCGTATCCGCTCCGGCCGGCCCGTGACCGCCGGCTCAGTCGCCGAGCACCGGCAGCAGCTCCGGCAGGTGCCCGTCAGAGGCGAGCGCCGCGGCGGTCCGCTCCTCCGGCACCTCCCCGTACAGGGTGGTGCGCGGGCGGGAGGGCCGGCCGGCCGCGTCGGCGATCGCGACGAGGTCGCGCACCGAGCGGTACGACCCGTAACGCGAGCCCGCCATCCGGGAGATGGTCTCCTCCATCAGGGTGCCGCCGAGGTCGTTCGCGCCCGAGCGCAGCATCTCCGCCGCGCCCTCCGCACCGAGCTTCACCCAGCTGGTCTGGATGTTGGGGATGTGCGGGTGCAGCAGCAGCCGCGCCATCGCGGTGACCGCCCGGTTGTCCCGCATCGTGGGGCCGGGCCGCGCGATGCCCGCGAGGTAGACCGGCGCGTTGGTGTGGATGAACGGCAGGGTCACGAACTCCGTGAAACCGCCGGTGCGTTGCTGGATCTCCGCGAGCAACCGCAGGTGCCCGAGCCAGTGGTGCGGCTGGTCCACGTGGCCGTACATCATGGTGGACGACGAGCGGATGCCCAACTCGTGGGCGGTGGAGACCACTTCGACCCAGGTCGCGGCGGGCAGCTTGCCCTTGGTGAGCACCCAGCGGACCTCGTCGTCCAGGATCTCGGCCGCCGTGCCCGGGATGGTGTCCAGGCCGGCCTCCTTCGCCGCCGACAGCCAGTCCCGGATCGACATGCCGGTCCTGGTCGCGCCGTTGACCACCTCCATCGGGGAGAAGGCGTGGACGTGCATGCCCGGCACCCGGGCCTTGACCGCGCGGGCGATGTCGAAGTACGCCGAGCCGGGCAGGTCCGGGTGGATGCCGCCCTGCATGCACACCTCCACCGCCCCCACCTGCCAGGCCTGTTCGGCCCGGTCGGCGACCTGGTCGAGGGAGAGCGTGTACGCGTCGGCGTCGGTACGGCGCTGGGCGAAGGCGCAGAAGCGGCAGCCGGTGTAGCAGACGTTGGTGAAGTTGATGTTCCGCGTGACGATGTACGTCACCTCGTCGCCGACGGTGTCCCTGCGCACGTCGTCCGCGATCCGGCACAGCGCGTCCAGGGCCGGGCCGTCGGCGTGCAGCAGCGCCAGCGCCTGCGCGTCGGTGAGCCGGGTCGGGTCGTCGGCGGCCACCGACAGCGCCTGCTTGACGTCGGCGTCCACCTTGTCGGGCACCAGTCCGGGCGCGGCCTGCTCGCGCAACTCCGCCCAGTCGCCGTACACGTCGTCGAAGTCGTCGCGCCGGTCGGCGCTGCGCCCCTGCGTGTCGATGGTCCGGTGCAGGTCGGTGCGCCCGCCCGCCGCCGGGAAGGCGTCCTCCGGCTCCTGCCAGGGCAGCCCCCGCGGCCGTACGCCCTCGCGGGCCAGGCCGGTGTCGGGGTCGGCGAGCGCGGTGACGTGGGGCAGCAGCCGCGGGTCGAGCCAGGGCTCGCCACGGCGTACGTACTCCGGGTAGATCGTCAGCCGCTCCTTGAGCGTGAAGCCGGCGTCCGCGGTGCGCGCGGCCAGCTCCTCGATCTGCGGCCACGGGCGTTCGGGATTGACGTGGTCGGGGGTCAGCGGCGACACCCCGCCCCAGTCGTCGATGCCGGCGGCGACGAAGCTGCCGTACTCGCCGTCCACCAGGTTCGGCGGCGCCTGGATGCGGGCCGCCGGGCCGAGCACGATCCGGGCCACCGCGATGGCCGCGGCCAGCTCGCCGAGTTCCGCGTCGGGCATGCCGCGCATCGCGGTGTCCGGCTTGGCCCGGAAGTTCTGCACGATGACTTCCTGGATGCCGTGGTACTGCCGGGAGGTGCGGCGGATCGCGAAGAGCGACTCGGCCCGCTCGGTGTACGTCTCCCCGATCCCGATCAGGATGCCGGTGGTGAACGGCACGTTGGAGCGGCCGGCGTCCTCCAGCACCCGCAGCCGGACCGCGGGCTCCTTGTCCGGCGAGCCGTGGTGCGGGCCGCCGGGCTCCGACCACAGCCGGGTCGCGGTCGTCTCCAGCATCATGCCCATCGACGGCGCGACCGGCTTCAGCCGCTGGAGGTCGGTCCAGCCGAGCACCCCCGGGTTCAGGTGCGGCAGCAGCCCGGTCTCCTCCAGCACCCGCACCGCCATCGCCCGCACATACGCGAGCGTGTCGTCGTAGCCGTGCGCGTCCAGCCACTCCCGGGCCTCCGGCCAGCGGTCCTCCGGGCGGTCGCCGAGCGTGAACAGCGCCTCCTTGCAGCCCATTTCGGCGCCGCGCCGGGCGATGTCCAGCACCTCGTCCGGCGACAGGAACATCCCCTCGCCGGCCCGCCGCAGCTTCCCGGGCACCGTGACGAAGGTGCAGTAGTGGCACTTGTCCCGGCACAGCCGGGTCAGCGGGATGAAGACCTTCCGCGAGTACGTGATCACGCCCGGCCGGCCCGCCGCGGCCAGTCCGGAGTCCCGCACCCGCCCGGCCACCGCCGACAGCCGTTCCAGGTCCGCGCCTCGCGCCTGGAGCAGCACGGCCGCCTCCGCGGCGTCCAGCGCTACCCCCTCCTCCGCGCGGTGCAGCGCACGGCGCATCGCGTTCGCCGTCGGCCGGCTCTCCGTCCCCGCGGCGGCGGGCTCTTCAGGTTCACGCGTCGTCATTGTCCGAGCATAAGCACACCCGCGCCCCCGACCCGATGCCCCCAGGGGGCACTTTCCTCATCTGGACGGCCGGCCAGCCAATTCGCCGCCCGCAACCTGCGGCAGCCGCCTGAAGCGCCGTCGGGGCCCTGGCGTTTGCCGGCCGCCGTTCGGCCCCGCTGGAGCCCGGGGGAACCGGGCTCCAGCGGACGGGTTCACACCGCGACGGTCCCGACGGAGCCGAGGGTCCCGACGGAGTCGACCAGTGCACTGGGCATGCAGTGGTCGCTGTGCACCTGCGCGGGCTCGGCCTGAGCGGCATCCGTCCGTGAGTCGGCGGCGATGACCACCGAGTGGATGTGCGGCGTGCTCTGCGCCGCCGGCTCGGAGTGCGCCGGCGCATGGGAGCCGAAGAGTATGACGATGAGTAAGGCAGCGGTGGTCACTTATTTCCTCTTGTTGTGCAGGTCCGACAGCGGACGCCGGGATGATCAAGCTGAGTTGACCATCCGAATGCGTCGTCGTGCAAACATGAGGCGGTGGTGCCGAGCCCGCACTAAACTGGCATCCCGGTCTCGATTACGCGCCCGATTTGGGTAGCGGAATGCTCAGTCGGTGCTCACATAAAAGCTCTGATGGACGCTCTTAGGGAGTGTCGAAATAGTCGTGGGCCAGACGGGAATGAGCCGTCGCGTCGTCGATTTCGCCCGCTTCCCCATGTAGTTCGGCCAGCGCCAAGTGGCAGCGTGCCATCTCCTCCGCGGCGTTGATCCGCTCGGCCAGCGTCAGTGCCGCAGCGAGATGCTCCTTCGTCGCCTTGGGGCGCCCGGATCGCAGCTCCGACAGGCCAAGCCCACGCAGAGCCTGTATCTCTTCCTGCGTGGCGCCGATCGCACGGGCCACGGTCAGTGCCGACGTGTGGTGCGCCGACGCCTCCGCGTAACGGCCCGATTCGTGCAGCACCTTTCCGATCGCCACCAATGCGACGCTCTCTTCGCGCCGTCCGCCGATCATGCGCAGTATCCCCAGGGCGCGTCGGTAAATCTCAAGTGCTCGTTCGGTGTTCCCCGGCAGGCGCAAGGTGCTCGCAACGTTGATCAGTCCGACGGCGTACTCGGTACGGCTGCCGTCCTCCGCGACCAGGTCCAATGAGCGGCTGAAGGCGTCATGCGCCGATTCGGTCTCACCGCGCCGGAGGTGAAGATCACCGAGATTGTTGAGCGCTTGGCCCTCTCCGCGGCGGTCGCCAATATGGACAAATTCTGCGTAAGCGGCGCGAAAGCATTCCTCTGCCCGGCTGTGATCGCCGAGGTGGAGCAGGGATATGCCGAGGTTGTTTCTGGACCTCGCGATGTGCCAACGGTCTCCCGCTCTCAGCCGCATGTCCAGTGCGGCCTGGTGGAACTCCAGGCACTCGTCGAGGCGGCCCAGATCCCACGCCGTCAATCCGAGTACTCGCAGAGCCTCCGCCTCGACCGCGGGGTCGTTCGCGGAGCGCGCCCGGGCGAGCGCGCTCCGGCCGCTGCGCTCTGCTTCGTCGTAGCGGCCCAGATGGGAGCGCACCGTGGCCAGCGCGAGCAGGGCGCGAGCCTCGGAGGCGGGCTCGGCCGCCGTGTGCCAGTGGCGGGCGGCGGCCAGATGGATCTCCTCCGCTGTCGTCCAGTGGCCCTCGGTGTCGAGGAACTGGTGCAGCGCGTCGGCGAGTTGGGCGGCCCGATCCGGCTGCCCGCGGTCACGGTAGTGGCGGACGGCAGCGATGAGCGCGGAGGTCTCCGCCACCATCCACGCCCGCGCCTGGCGTGCCTCGGTCCACCGGGGCAGCGCGAACGCGCCGCTGGGCAGGGGGCGTTCGATCCGGTCGGTACGGGGGAAGAGCAAGCGGTCGGCGTGTACGGCTGCGTGCAGGTAGAAGTCGGCCAGCCGGTCGACCGCGGCCGCACGCACCGGCTCGGGGTCGTGGATGAGCGTGAGGTTGTGCGCGTACAGGCGCAAGAGGTCAGGCGGTTCGAAGTGCTCTGGCATCGGCTCGCCGAGCAGACTGACGTCGTACAGCTCCTCGATGATCCGTTCGGTGGTCGCGATCGGCAGACCGGTCAGCGCGGCGGTGGCGTGGGGGCCGAAGCCAGGTGTGAAGTGCAGGCTCAGCAGCCGGAAGACCCGCTGCTCCTCCGGCGTCAACTGCTCGTAGCTCAGGGCGAACGCCGAAGCCACCTCGTCTCCCGAGCCGTCTCGGATCTCCGCCAGCCGCCCCGGGTCGTCTGACAGCTTCACCAGCAGATGCGACACGGTCCACGTCGGACGGGACCGCAGCCGTC
This sequence comes from Streptomyces sp. NPDC087270, assembly GCF_044744625.1. Classification (NCBI taxonomy): domain Bacteria; kingdom Bacillati; phylum Actinomycetota; class Actinomycetes; order Kitasatosporales; family Streptomycetaceae; genus Streptomyces; species Streptomyces sp. NPDC087270. Next base: position 119,240 of record NZ_JBIUYR010000005.1, on the reverse strand, counting down.
CCGCGAGGAGGGTGAGAGCCAACGGCAGGTGTCCCGCCAGCCGTACCAGCTCCGCCAGCTTCTCGTCGCCGTCGATCTGCTCGGCGACGACACGTGCGGTGAACAGCGCCTCCGCGCTCTTCCGGGGCAGGGCCTCAAGGAAGACGTGCCTGGCCTTGGGGAGGGAGGTGAGGCGTCTGCGGCTGGTGACCAGCACGAGCGAAGGCGAGTCGCCCGGCAGCAGCGGCCGCAGTTGGTCGGGGTCGTCCGCGTCGTCCAGCACGACCACGGCACGGCGGGTGCTCAGTACCGTGCGCCACAGTGCGCTGAGATCATCGAGTTCCGGGGGCAGGCCCTCGGCGGGAATGTCCAGGCTCCGCAGGAGAGTTCGCAGCGCGCTGCGCGCCGGCAGCGCCCCTTGCCCGCTGTTGGCGCGTAAATTGACATACAACTGGCCATCTGGGTACTTCTGTGCCAACTTTTCCGCTGTGTGCAGCGCGAGCAGGCTCTTTCCCACCCCGGCCATCCCGGAGATCGCCTGGACTGCCACGTTTCCCGGTCCGGACGCGCAGAGTACACGTATCTCCTCCTCCCGCCCGACCAGATCGGCGTGTGCGGGAAGGTGGTTGGGGACCTGCCGGCGGACATGCCGCGGTTTGCCCGCGAGTAGTTCGCCGGGCGGCACCTGGTCGAGGATGAGTGCGTTGGTGCGGGCCAGGGCGTGTCCTGGTTCGGTGCCGACCGCTCGCAGCTGTCGCCGTAGCGCGTCGTAGGTTCGTAGGGCTGCGGTCGTCTGACCTCTGCCGTACGCCGCCACCATGTAGTACCGCGTGACGGTCTCGTCTCCCGGTGCGCGCTCGATCGCTGTCGCCAACTCGTCGGCGACCGCGTCGTAATGGCCCATGCGCAATTCGATCTCGTAGCGCAGCATCCGTGCCGAGAACAGCCGTTCCTGGAAGCGCCGTCGTATCTGTTCGGCCCACAGGCCACCGATGCCGGTCAGCGGTGTGCCACGCCTCAGGGCCTCGGCCTCCTGCACCAGCGCCAGCGCGCGGGTGTCGTCGCCACTGGCGACCAGCGAACGTGCTTGCTTGGCAAGGCGGCTGAAGCGGTGGTAATCGACGGCGTCCGGGTCGATGGCGAGAGTGTAGGTGTGCGCGTGCTGGACCAGTAGATCGGCACCGATCCGGTTCCGGACCCGGGCAGCGTAGGAGTGCAGCGATGCGGGCGGTTTGCCGGGCGGACTGTTGTCCCACAACCGCCGGGCCAGGATGTCCAGTCCTACCGGCTGGCCCGCGTCGATCGCGAGCGCTGCCAGGAAATGCGCGCGCTTGGCCGCTCCGTAGGACTCGTGGACACCGTCCACACGCAGTCCTACGGGGCCGAGCACGAGGATGTCGACGTCCACCAGCCGCCCCCTGTCGCCGGTTCCATCCCGCGCATCCAGCGTGACACAGTGTCAACTTCGGTCAAAGGGCGCACTTTCGCGATGCGGCCCGACAGGAAGTGCGCCCCTGCCTGTCAAGGTCGATCACCATCGGATGGGGTGGAGCTTGCGGGGCCCCACCCTGGTGTACCTGCCGCGCTGAGTCGTTTCAGGCGCCGCTGGGATGCACGGCGGTGACTGATGGCGCACCCGCAGTCGATGCGGCGCGCCGCCCGGCCGTACCTGCACATGCATACCTGCGCATGGAGATCTGCGAGGCGGTGGACGGCGGCGTCAACGGTTTCGGGGTGGAGCGGTGAGGGAGTGGAGGAGGGTGTAGCAGGTGTTGATCAGTGCGCAGGTGCGGTCGTGGCGGGTGGCGGTGCCGATGACGGCGGTCGCGGTGGCCGGATGGAAGCCGAGGAAGGACTGGTGGCCGAAGGTCGCGCCGGCGTGGAAGAGGATCGGGCCGCCGAAGGCCGGGTGCAGGTACCAGGTGAGGGTGTGGGTGTGGCGGTGGCCCAGGCCGCGCCGGAGCTGGGGGACCTGGACGTCGCTCAGGGCGTCGCGCAGGGGCACGGGGGCACCGGGCGCGTCGGGGGTGCCGGGCGCGTCGGGGGAGAGGAGGGCTTCGGCGTAGCGCAGCAGGTCGCCGGGGGTGGCACGGATCGCACCGGCCGAGGTGAACGCCGCCATGTCGGTGGGGGGCAGCGGGGTACGGCCGTCGGGGCGGTGGCCGATCGCGGCGGTGGCGGCGGGGCTGCCCGCGGGGGCGGGGCCGATGGTGGTCCGCGCCAGGCCGAGCGGGCGCAGCACGCGCTCGGTCAGGAGGGTGGCGTAGTCGCTGCCCACGGCGCCCTCCAGGGCCGGGCCGAGCAGGGCGAGGCCGAGGTTGGAGTAGTGCCAGTGGCTGCCGGGGGCGTGCCGGGTGCGGGTGCGGGCGAAGGCGCGCAGCAGCCGCTCGCGGTCGTAGCCGGCGTAGCCGTTGGTGTACGGCCGCAGCAGCGCGCCGGGGATCAGGTCGCGCGGCACCCGGGGCAGCCCGGAGGTGTGGGTGGCCAGGTGCCGCAGGGTGATGGCGCGGGAGTTGGGGTGCGGAAGTTCCAGCCCCGGCAGGTGTGCGGCGAGCCGGTCGTCCAGGCCGAGCGCCCCCTCCCGGGCCAGTTCGGCGAGCAGCAGGACCGTGAACGTCTTGGAGAGCGAGCCCAGTTCGTAGCTGAGCGACGTGCGCGGCAGCCGGGGGTCGGCGGTGCCGCCGGTGGCGACGGTCCGGCGGCCGGCGCGGCTGACGGCCAGCACCAGGTCGGGCGCGCGGACCTGCGTCAGCGCCTCCTCCAGCCGGGCGGCGACATCGGCTTCGGGGTCGGCCCCGGTTGCGCCTCCGGTTTCGGCACGCGAGCTGCGGCTGCCGGTGCCGGTGCCGGTGTCGTCGCCGGCCTCCGTGTCGGTTCGGTGGCCGGGGCGGGAGCCGGGGGCGGCCGGGTGCGGGGCGGACGCGGGCCGCCTTGCCGCGGGCCCGCTCACGCGGCGACGTCCGACGACAGCGCCCGGGAGGTGGCCATCGCGGAGGCGAACGCCGCGACCAGCGTGGGGTGGTGGACGATGTCGAAGACCGTGGCCGGGCTCCCGGTGGGCATCTCGTGCTGTACGGGCATCGCGCCGTCGGCGGACTGCGCGGCCGCGTACCGCTCCCACAGCTGCGCGTCGAGCGTCGGCCGGGGCAGGCACGCGTCGACCACGAGCAGCTCGCCCAGCAGGTCCCAGTGCTCCAACTCGGCCCAGTCCGTGGCCCATGCGGGCAGGTACAGCGCCAGGTAGGAGGCGATCCGCGGCGGCAGCCGGTCCGGCTCCGCGCCCCAGTCGGTGAGGTGGAAGACGGTGTGCGTGACGTCGTACGCGATGTGGAACTGCGCCGTCCACGGCTCCGGCGTGCGGCCCAACCAGGTGGCGGCGACGGCCTGTTCGAAGTCGCCGCTGGGGACCAGCCCGAGCTTGCGTTCCGCGTTGAGCAGGCCGAGCCGCCGGTTCGGCAGCATCTCGACCGCCTGCCAGCTCGCGGTGGTGCGGGCGAGGTCGATCGCTGCCTCCAATCCCGGGTGGCGGTGGCCGAGTTCGTGCAGGCTGCCGTAGATCTCCAGCGGCACCGGGGAGAGCGGTTCCTGGGCCTGGAGCTCGGCCAGCACGTTGCCGCCGTCGAGCAGGTCCCGCCAGGCGTAGTCGAGCAGCCGCACGGAGATGTCGTGCTGCCGCGAGCCGGCGATGCCCTCGCGGGCCAGGACCCGCATGTTGATCGCCAACTCGCCGATGGGCTTGAGGCGTTCGACCAGACCGCGGCCCGTTTCGCGGTCGTCGTCGGTGAGCCGGAAGTACTCGCGGTTGGCGTGCAGCCAGGCGAGTGCCTGGTCGCCGACACGGTGCAGGAGCGCGGGGGATGCGGCGGTCACGGCAGGACCTCGCTCTCGGCGGGTGCGGGTGCGGGTGCGGGTGCGGGTGCGGGTGCGGACGGGGACGCGGGTGCGGCGGAAACGGCGGGGGCGGCGTTCTCCGCGAGCGCGGCAGGAGCGGTACGCGCCAGGGTCGCGGCGAAGGCGATCACCAGCGTGGAGTGGTAGCAGCCGGTGAACTCCTCCTCGGGCGGGGCGCCTTCGGGCGGCCCGTCACCGGTCTCGGGCACGGCGCCGTCCGGGCGCTGCGCCGCCGCCAGCACCCGCCAGGCCGCCGGGTCGTACGGCGCGCCCGGCGTGCACGCGGCGACGGCGAGGAGTTCGCCGGCCAGGTCCCACTGCCGCTCCTCCAGCCAGCTCGTGGTCCACGCCGGCAGCCACAACCGCAGGTAGCCGGCGACGGGTTCGGCCATCCGGTGCGGGGCGCGGCCCCAGTCGGTGACGTGGTAGACGTCGTGGGTGACGCCGTACGCGGTGCGCAGGTCCAGCGCCCACGGCTCGGGTCGGCAGCCCAGGCCGGTCCGCGCGAGCACGGCGGCGAAGTCGGCGTGCGGCGGCAGGCCGATCCGCCGCTCGGCGTTGAGGACGTTGAGCGTGCGGGTGTGGTCCGCGCGGGCGAGCTGCCACAGCCGCAGCCCGGTGGTGGCCGCCATCAGTTCCTCGGCGGCCGGGTTGCGCAGGCCGGCCCGGGCGAACACCCCGTACAACTCGACCGGGTAGGTCGCCTGCGGTTCGCCGCGGACCAGGTCGGCGAAGAGCTCGCCGCCGCGGGTCTCCTTCCAGGCGAAGGCGAACAGGTCGTCGGCCAGGGCGCGCACCCCCGGCTGGGGGTGGCAGCCGCGCACCACGTCGGTCAACTCGGCCAGCTCGCCCAGCGGTTTGAGCGTGAGGTTCGGGTCGGCGTCGGTCGCCACGTCGGCCGGCAGCCGGAAGGACGGCCGCATCGCGTCGATCCGGGCGAGCGCGCCGGCCGCGATCCGGTCCAGCAACTCGGCGTCCGGGTGGGGTACTTCGCCCTGGGCGCCGGGTCGGGCGGGGAAGTCCGGTGAGCCCGGGGGGACTTGGCGGTCTCGGCCCGGCGCGGCCCGCGTGGCGCCGACCCGGTCCGACACGCCCGGCGCTTCCGCCGCCCCTGCCCCTGCCCCCGCCCCCGGCCGAGCCGGACCGGACGCGGCCGCACCCGCGCCCGGTCCCGTGGCCCCGCTCCCGCCCGCGCTCACCGCGCCCCGCGCCCGTAGAAGCGCCGGGCGACCGCGGCGTGCAGGGCCACCCGGGGGTCGCCGCCGCTCATCCGCAGGACGTAGACCAGCCCCGTGTCCAGCCCGAGGGAGTCCGGTACGTCCGGTACCCGGGCCAGCCAGCGCCCGATGCCCGCGGCCTGGAGCCAGTCGCGGCGGCGGACCGCCCGGACGAAGCCGCGGGCCAGGTCCTCGGTGCGCGCGGTCAGCCCGTCGGCGATGGCGGGTGCCAGGCCGGGCAGCGACAGGGCGCCGAGCTGGGAGGCCCGGTGGGCGAGCTTGGGCCACGGGTCGGAGTACAGCCAGTCGGTGCCCGCCTGCGGCTCGGCCGGCCGGCCGTCCTGTCCGCCGTCGCCGGAACCGCCCACGCTGTGACCCGCGCCGTATCCGCCCGCGCCGTATCCGCCCGCGCCGTATCCGCCCGCGCCGGAACTCCCGGGCAGGAAGGCGCGGGACGCCTCCACCAGCCCCCGGTAGCTCCACACGGACACGTCGGAGGCGTCGGCGGCCGGCGGATAGGCGGCGAGCGCCTTCCGCACGATCGCCTCGTCCGCGAGGCCGGCTCCGCCCGGGCGCGTCGCGTCGCCGCGCCCCGCGGCCCGGCTGCTCGTCGTGTCGGCGGCCGGCGCGTACGGCGCCAGCACATCCGCCCCCAGGACCCTGATCGCGGCGAGTGCGACCGGGTCGTCCTGCGCGAGGACACCCGACAGCGCGTAGGAGTCGTGCCCGCCGTCGAGGGCGAGCACGACTCCCGTGGCGATGTCGGCGACCACAGCGCTCAGCGAGGTGTTCCCTTGCGGCTGCTCGGCCAACGTGTCGCCTTCCGCGTCAGCGGGTGTCCGTCTTCGGACGCGGGGTAGGCGGTGAGATCAGAAGCAGGCCCGCGAGCAGGAGTCCTGCGCCGCACTCACGGGTGTCGCGGTAGATGCCTTCCGGTTCTGCGGAATCCAGCAGTCCTTCGACCTCAGCGGCAAGGGCTGCCGTCTCGACCGGGGCTGTCAGCTCCGAAGCCATGGGACCATCTCCTCTTGATCGGCTTGGATCTTCAGGATGGCATTCGGTTCAATAGCCCGCAAATCCGACATTTGTCCCCGGGCGTGTCGTGCTCCCAGCCCGTGCTGGGACGGCGATCCGCGCGTCGCGGGCCGCCCGCCGCGCCCGCCGCCGCGCACCCCGTAGCGCGCCGGCCAGCCGGCCCCGGACCGTAAGCGCACACGTCGAGCCCCCACGCGGCCGGGTGCCCCACGCGGTCAGGCGCCCCACGTGTCGAGCACCCGTCGCGCGCGGGCCCGCCGCTCAGAACTCCTCGTGCTGCTCCGGGTCGCCGCCCAGCCGCCGCCGCTCGCTGGCCGTGATCGCCGCCAATTCCTCCTCGGACAGCTCGAATCCGAAGATGTCCAGGTTGTCGCGCTGCCGCTGCGGGTCACCCGACTTGGGGATCGGCACCGCGCCGAGCTGGGTGTGCCAGCGCAGCACCGCCTGGCCGGGCGTGCAGTCGTGCGCCTCGGCGACCGCCTTCACCGCGGGGTCGGCCAGCAGGTCGCTGCCACGGCCGAGCGGGCTCCAACTCTCCACCGCCACGCCCTTGCCGGCGAGCTGACCGCGCAACTCCTCCTGCGGGAACAGCGGGTGCATCTCGATCTGGTTCACCGACGGCAGCACGCCCGTCTCGCGCTCCAGCCGGTCGATGTGCGCGGCGGTGAAGTTCGAGACCCCGATCGACCGCACCGCGCCCTCCTCGCGCAGCTTGACCATCGCCCGCCAGGAGTCGACGTACTTGTCCACCCTCGGCAGCGGCCAGTGGATCAGGTAGAGGTCGACGTACTCCAGGCCGAGCCGCTTGCGGGACTCCTCGAACGACGCGAGCGTCTCGTCGTAGCCGTGGTGGCGGCCGGGCAGCTTCGTGGTGACCACGATCTGCTCGCGCGGCAGCCCGCTGTGCCGCACGCCGCGGCCGGTGCCGGTCTCGTTGCCGTAGTTCACCGCGGTGTCGATCAGCCGGTAGCCGAGCCGGACCGCCTCGGCGACCGCCCGCTCCGCCTCGGTGTCGTCCATCGGATACGTGCCCAGGCCGAGCCCCGGCAGCCGCGTGCCGTCGTTGAGCTCGCGCACCGGTGCCGTGGCGGCGGGTGAAACAGGGGACATGGGGGGACCACTCCGTTCCCTACGATCGCTGTACGTTCCCGCCATTGTCCTCCTGCGCCCCGCGCGACCTGGGGGGACACCCGCCATGTCGCCCGCGGCACGGTCGGCGCGGACCGGTCGCAGCACGGTCGGCGCGCACTGGTCGTGGACCGGTCGGCGCGGACCGGTCAGGAATGGAGAAGCGGGCCGCGCGGCCCCGCCCGTAGCGTGAAGCGCATGGACCTCACACTCTCCCAGTGCTTCATCGCCGTCGACGACCACGACAAGGCGCTCGCCTTCTACCGCGACGTGCTCGGTCTCGAAGTGCGCAACGACGTCGGGTTCGAGGGCATGCGGTGGGTCACCGTCGGCTCGCCGTCGCAGCCCGGCGTCGACATCGTGCTCGAACCGCCGCTCGCGAACCCGAACGCCTCGCCCGCCGACAAGGAGGCCATGGCCGAACTGCTCGCCAAGGGCATGCTGCGCGCCGTGATCTTCGCCACCGACGACTGCGACGCGACCTTCGAGCGCATCCGCGTCGCGGGCGCCGAGGTGCTCCAGGAGCCGATCGACCAGCCGTACGGGGTGCGCGACTGCGCCTTCCGCGACCCGGCCGGCAACATGCTGCGCTTCCACCAGCCCAGCAAGCGGTGATCGCGGGCAGCGGTGATCCCGGGCACCCGGTGATCTGTGGACATACCGCGCCGAGCTGGTTGGATCGGGTGCAGGAGACGCCGACCGAGGACCGGACCCGTGCGGGCGGCCCCGCGGAGCAGATGGAGAGAGCATGAGCACGGCCAGGAAGACCGCCGCGAAGAGCGGCGCCAAGGCCGCCGGCCGCGCGCCCGAGCCGCGGCTCGCCGACGACCACGACCTGATCCGGGTGCACGGCGCCCGCGTGAACAACCTCAAGGACGTCAGCGTCGAGATCCCGAAGCGCCGGCTGACGGTGTTCACCGGCGTGTCCGGCTCGGGTAAGAGCTCCCTGGTCTTCGGCACCATCGCCGCGGAGTCGCAGCGGCTGATCAACGAGACGTACAGCGCCTTCGTCCAGGGCTTCATGCCGACGCTGTCCCGGCCCGAGGTCGACGTGCTGGAGGGGCTGACCACCGCGATCATCGTCGACCAGCAGCGGATGGGCACCGACGCGCGCTCCACGGTCGGCACCGCCACCGACGCCAACGCGATGCTGCGCATCCTGTTCAGCCGGCTCGGCACCCCGCACATCGGCCCGCCGAGCGCCTACGCCTTCAACGTCCCCTCGGTCCGGGCCAGCGGCGCGATGACCGTCGAGCGCGGCGCCAAGAAGGCGCAGAAGGTCACCTACCAGCGCACCGGCGGCATGTGCCCGCGCTGCGAGGGCCGCGGCACCGTCTCCGATATCGACCTCGAACAGCTCTACGACGAGTCCAGGTCCCTCAACGACGGCGCGATCACCGTGCCCGGCTACAAGGGCGGCGGCTGGAACTCGCGGCTCTACATCGAGTCGGGTTTCTACGACCCGGACAAGCCGGTCGGCCGGTTCAGCAAGAAGGAACTGCACGACTTCCTGCACCACGAGCCGGTCCGGATGAAGATCGCGGGCATCAACATGACCTACGAGGGTCTGATCCCGCGTGTCGAGAAGTCGATGCTCTCCAAGGACCGGGACTCCCTCCAGCCGCACGTGCGGGAGTTCGTGGACCGGGCGGTCACGTTCACCGCCTGTCCCGAGTGCGGGGGGACCCGGCTCAGCGAGGGCGCGCGCTCGTCGCGGATCGGCCGGATCAGCATCGCCGACGCCTGCGCGATGCAGATCAGCGACCTGGCCGACTGGGTGCGCGGCCTGGCCGAGCCCTCGGTGGCGCCGCTGCTCACCGCGCTCGGCGACACCCTCGACTCGTTCTCCGAGATCGGCCTCGGCTACCTCTCGCTCGACCGGCCGTCGGGCACGCTGTCGGGCGGCGAGGCGCAGCGGGTGAAGATGATCCGCCAGCTCGGCTCCTCGCTCACCGACGTGACCTACGTCTTCGACGAGCCGACCGTCGGCCTGCACCCCCACGACATCCAGCGGATGAACGACCTGCTGCTGCGGCTGCGCGACAAGGGCAACACGCTGCTGGTGGTGGAGCACAAGCCGGAGACGATCCGGATCGCCGACCACGTGGTGGACCTCGGCCCCGGCGCCGGCCCGGGCGGCGGCTCCGTCTGCTTCGAGGGCACCGTCGAGGGGCTGCGGGCCGCCGACACCGTCACCGGCCGGCACTTCGACGACCGGGCCGTGCTGAAGGAGACCGTGCGCGAGCCCACCGGCGTGCTGCCCATCCGCGGGGCGACGACGCACAACCTGCGGGACGTGGACGTCGACATCCCGCTCGGGGTGCTGGTCGTGGTCACCGGCGTCGCCGGCTCGGGCAAGAGCTCGCTCGTGCACGGATCGCTCGGCAGCGGCCGGGCCGGCGCCGACGCGGGGGTGGTGTCGATCGACCAGAGCCCGATCCGCGGCTCGCGGCGCAGCAACCCGGCGACGTACAGCGGCCTGCTGGACCCGATCCGGAAGGCGTTCGCGAAGGCGAACGGTGTGAAGCCGGCGCTGTTCAGCGCCAACTCCGAGGGCGCCTGCCCCCATTGCAACGGCACCGGCGTCATCTACACCGACCTGGCCATGATGGCGGGCGTCGCGAGCGTCTGCGAGGTGTGCGAGGGGAAGCGGTTCGAGGCGTCCGTGCTCGACTACCACCTGGGCGGGCGCGACATCAGCGAGGTGCTGGCGATGCCGGTGGCGGAGGCGGCGGAGTTCTTCGGCGCGGGGGACGCGCGGACCCCGGCCGCGCACGCCGTCCTCGGCCGGCTCGCCGACGTCGGCCTCGGCTACCTCAGCCTCGGCCAGCCGCTCACCACGCTGTCCGGCGGGGAGCGGCAGCGGCTCAAGCTGGCCACGCACATGGCCGACAAGGGCGGCGTCTACGTCCTCGACGAGCCGACCACCGGCCTCCACCTCGCCGACGTCGAGCAACTGCTCGGCCTGCTCGACCGCCTCGTCGACGCCGGCAAGTCGGTGATCGTGGTCGAGCACCACCAGGCGGTCATGGCGCACGCCGACTGGATCATCGACCTGGGCCCCGGCGCCGGCCACGACGGCGGGCGGATCGTCTTCGAGGGCACCCCCGCCGACCTGGTCGCCGCCCGCTCCACCCTCACCGGCGAGCACCTGGCGGATTACGTCGGCGGCTGAGCGGCCGGCGGGGCGGTCGGCCGAGTGGTCGGCTGAGCGTTCAGCCGAGCCGGCGGAAGGAGCAGCGGGGCGACGGCGCGGGCCCAGGCGAGGAGCTGCTCGTCGGCTCCCGCGCGAGCGACCCACTGGGAGCCGAGCGGGAGCCCGTCGGGGGTCCGGTCGGCGGGCAGGGCGAGCGACGGCCAGCCCGCGTGGCTCCAGGGCAGGCACATGACGGGGTCGCCCGTGTCGGACAGGCCGTGGGGCGCGGGGCCGGTGGCGGCCGGGCAGATCCAGAGGTCGACCCCGGCCCGGTCGGTCGCCGCGAGCAGCCCGGCGCGGAAATCGTCGCGCGCCGCCAGCGCCTCCTCGTAGCGGGTGCGGGAGATCGCGAGCCCCTGGCGGACGGTGGCCGCGGACTGCTCCCGGTAGAGGTCGCCGTGGCGGGGGAACCACTCGGCGTGGCTGCGCGCGGCCTCGTGGCGGTTCACGGCGAACACGTCGTCGGCGGTGCGGGCGAAGTCCGCGAACATCGGCACCCTGCGCACCGCGCACCCGGCCCGCGTGAGGGCCGCCACCTGCCGTTCGAGCGCCGTACGCGCCTGCGCCCCGGCCCGGTCCAGGTAGGGCCCGTCGGGCACGCCGAACACCGGAGGGCGCCGCCCGGCGTCGCGTACCACCGGCTGCCAGCCGTCGCACAGCGCGGCGGCCGCCACCTCCACCGCGGCGGGGGTCGCGGCGAAGATCCCGAGGGTGTCGAAGGTCGGCGCGTTGGGGACGACACCGTCGATCGGGATACGGGAGACGGTCGGCTTGAACCCGACGACACCGCAGTACGCCGCCGGCCGGATCAGCGATCCGCCCGTCTGCGTGCCGATCGCCAGGGGCACCATGCCGGCCGCGACCGCTGCCGCCGACCCGCTGCTGGAGCCGCCGGGCGTGTGGTCCAGCGCGTGCGGATTGCGGGTGGGGCCCGGTGCGGACATCGCGAACTCGGCCGTCACGGTCTTCCCCGCGACCACGGCCCCGGCCGCGCGGAGCCGGTCCACGACGGACGCCTGCGCGCCCTCGAACACCTCGGCGGGCAGCCGTGATCCGGCGCGCGTCGGCAGCCCGTCCACGCGCACGATGTCCTTGACCGCGACCGGCACACCGAACAGCGGCGGCCGCGCCCCGTCCACCGACGGGCACGCGTGCACCGCCGCCAGCTCCTGGTGAACGCGCCTCCGCCGGGCGGCACTTGTCTCCGACCCGGCGACGAACGCGTGAACGGCCCGGTCCCGCAGGTCGATCCGGTCGCACAGCTCGTCGGCCGTCACCGACGCCGCACCTTCCATGTCGTACGTTCTCAGGTCCACGACGGCCAGCGTGCCAGATGCGCGGAGCGGTGCGCCGGTGGGAGACGCGAGGGAGACGCGCGGGGGGGTGCGGGTACGGGTTCGTCCGGGCGCCGGCCGGCCCGAACTCGGCGGTCAGGCGCGGGTGCTGCGCAACTCGGCCCACACCCGCTTGCCGCGGCGCAGCGGGGTGGCGCCCCAGGTCTCGGCGAGGGCCGTGACCACGACGAGGCCGCGGCCGCGCTCGTCCTGGGGGTCGGGGATGCGCAGCACCGGGAGTTCGGGGGAGTGGTCGGTCACGGCGACCCGGACGAGCTGCCCGCCCGGCCGGGTGATCGACACCCGCAACCGCGAACCGGTGGTGTGCCGGGCCGCGTTGGCGACCAGCTCACCGACCACCGCGGCGGTGTCCTCGGCCAGGTCGTCCAGCGCCCACACGCTCAGCACGATCGTGACGAGGTTCCGCGCGGACCGCGCGCTCTGCGGCGCGCAGGGCAGCGTCGCCTCGTAGCCGGGGCGGCCGCGCGGATTGGCGACGGTGGTGACGGTCATCTGGATCTCGATGGGCTGGAGATGTGCGGTGGGGTCGGCGGTGTCGGCGATGTCGGTGCGGTCGGTGGGATCGGCTAGCTCCTGCCCGCCGTCGGCGCTCCTCGCACCACGGTTAGCCGGAATGCGCGGCAATTCCCACCATTCGGCCGTAGCGAGCAGGCATGGCGCGCGCCGGACGCCCGACGTACGCGGCGCCGGCCGAATCCGCCCGACCGGCTCGGTACGCTCGCCGGGTAGCAGGTACGGCCCGTACCTGCTACGCCCGAACGTCCGTACCCCGTACCCCGTACCCCCGTGCCGGAAGGAACCGTGCAGCCGCCATGCGTGTCGACCGCCTTGACCACCTCGTCCTGACCGTCCGGGACATCGACGCCGCCATCGCCTTCTACGCGGGGGTGCTCGGGATGACCGAGGTGACCTTCCGGGGCGGGCGGAAGGCGCTCACCTTCGGGCACAGCAAGATCAACCTGCACCGGGCGGGGCACGAGTTCGAACCGAAGGCCGCGCGGCCGACACCGGGCAGCGCCGACCTGTGCCTGGTGGTGGAGCAGCCGCTGGACGAGGTCGTCGCCGAACTCGCCGGGCACGGTGTCGCGGTGGAGGAGGGGCCGGTCGAGCGGACCGGGGCGACCGGAGCGATCACGAGCGTGTACGTCCGCGACCCGGACGGCAACCTCGTGGAGTTGAGCACCTACCCGTCCTGAACCGGGCGGCTGGGCGCGACGCGCCCTACGCGAGGCCGCCGTTGCTGTACAGGAGCTGCCCGTTGATCCACTGGCCGCGCGGCGAGCAGAGGAAGTCCACCAGGTGCGCGGTGTCGCGCGGGGTGCCGAGGCGGCCGAGCGGGGTCTGCGCCACGAGGTCGTCGCGGAGTCCGTCCGTCATCCAACCGGTGTCCACCGGGCCGGGGTTGACGACGTTGGCGGTGACGCCCAGGTGGGCGAGTTCCCTGGCCGCGGCCTGGGTGATCCGGTCCAGCGCGCCCTTGCTGGCGCCGTAGGGCAGGTTGCCGACGGTGTGGTCGCTGGTCAGCGCGATGATCCGCCCGGTGCCGTGGGCCCTGGTGAACCGGCGGCCGAACTCCCGTACCAGCAGCCAGCTCGCGCGGGCGTTGACCGCGAAGTGGCGGTCGAAGCTCTCGACGCTCGTGTCCAGCAGGCCCGAGTCGACCGACTCGCAGTGGCACATCACCAGCGCGGTCACCGGCCCGAGCCGCCGCTCGACCACGTCGAACACCCGTGCCGCCGCGTCCACTTCGGCCAGGTCGGCCTCGATCGCGGCAGTGGCCGCGCCGCGCCCGGCCAGGTCGGCCGAGACCGCCTCGACCGCGCCGTCCTCCACCCCCCACGCCATCCGCGCGTCGTACGGGTTCCAGTAGCTGAACGCGATGTCCCAGCCGGAGTCGGCCAGTTGCGCGGCGATCCCCGCGCCGATCCCGACCGTCCGCCCCACACCGGTGACCAGCGCGAGCGGGCGGGACGCGGAGACGGCACGGGAGCTGTCGGCGGAAGTCGTCACGGTCCGCGATCCTCGGCCACCCCCGACCCTCCCGGCAACCGGTTTACGGCCCCCGCGGGTCCTACGGCCGGGACGCGCGGCGCCCTTGCCATCCGCAGGTTCGGGAGGCGCCCGTGCCACAACTCGCGCTCGCCGGTGGGCCGGAAGCCGTGGCGGGCGTAGAAGCGGACCGCGGCTTCGTTGTACGACGTCACCCACAGCCGGGCGGGGTCGGCGCCGGTCCAGCCGAGGAAGTCGGTCATCAGGCGGCCGCCGACACCGTGGTCGCGCGCCTCGGGCAGCAGATACATCGGGCCGAGGGTGACCACGTGGGAGCCGGGCGTTGGGCGCCGGGTGCCGCCCGGCGTCCCTTCGCCGGCCGGCTCGCGCAGCCCGCACAGGAAGCCCGCCACGCCGTCGCCGTCCACCGGTCGTACCGCCCGGCAGAACGTCCGATCCGGGCGGTCCCGCGCGTCCGCGATCACCGCCCGCCAGCGGGCGACACCCGGCGGGGCCGTCACCGGGCCGATGTGCTCGGTGATCCAGGCCGCGTCGATGCCCGCGTCGGCGTTCGGGTAGGTCTCCAGCCAGGTCCGCAGGTGGACGTCCGCGAGGGCGGCGGCCTCGTCGGGGTGCGGGGTGTCGATCCGGTGGCGGTGCACGGTCCCCAGTGTGGGGGAACCGACCGGTGGGGCCCCTGCGGTTCCGGGCGGGCTCACTTCGGGGCGGGCGCGGACCAGCCGTTGGCCACGGAGATGACGGCACCGGCGAGTTGGGCGGATCGGCGGGCGATCTCCTGCGGGGGCGAGGGCATCCCCTGGTCCAGCCACCAGGTGATCGACTGGGTGAACAGGGCGCCGAGCACGGAGGCCGCGAGGCCGTCGGCGGTGCCCGTGGCCGGAAGGTGCGGCCGGGTCATGTCCGCCAGCGACGCCTGCATCCTCGCCGCGAACCACGTGCTGCCGCGCTTGCCGAGCAACGCGCCGTAGAAGCGGTGGTACTGGGCGATGTGCTCGAAGAACGAAACCCACCGCTCGGCGTCGGTCCGGGTGCCGGCGGGCGCGGCGGCGCGGTCGGGTGGGGTGCCGTGGTCGGTCGGGGCGGTGGCGGAGGAGCCGGGCGGGGCATCCGCCATGGAGCCGTGCAGGTCGGCCATCGCGTCGTCGAAGATCTGCTCGACCAGGTGGAACTTGTCGCGGTAGTTCCGGTAGAAGGCGGCCCGGCTGACCATCGCCCGCTCGGTGATCCCGCCGACGGTGACGCGGTCGAAGCCGCGCTCGTCGATCAGCTCGATCAGCGCGTCCCGCAGCAGTTTGCGGGTGCGCCGGACCCGGACGTTCTCGGTGGGCTGGGACACTTCGCGCTCCTTGTCCACAACGGGACACGTCGGTCGATCTGTTGCTTGCCGCTGCCGCCGGCGGAACGCGAGGCTGGTCACGGAACCGCTGCCCCGAACGAGACGTGCCGACCGGTCGGACACTCGCTGCCCTGATCGGGACATGCTGTCTCGATCGGGAGCAACTGTCAACGCAGACGCCGGCGCGCGCACTCCGCGTTCACGTACCTCGTCCGCGCCCGCTCCGTCCGCCCGTCCGCCCGTCCGCCTTTCGAGGAGCCACCCGTGAAAGCCATCCGAGTCCGCGAGTTCGGCCCGCCGGACGTCCTGCGCGTCGAGGACGTCGAGATCCCCGCCCCCGCCGAGGGCGAAGTGCTCGTCGCCGTGGAGGTGGCGGGACTGTCGTACGGCGATGTGATCGTCAGGTCCGGCCGCTACCCGTTCCCGCTGCCGTACGTGCCCGGCCTGGAGGTCGGCGGGCGGGTCGTGGCGGCGGGCCCGGGTACCGATCCGGCGCTGGTCGGTGCCCGGGTGGTGGCCGCGACCGTCGGAATGAGCGGCGGGTACGCCGAGTTCGCCGTCGCCGAGGCCGTCAACGCCCATCGCGTGCCCGAGGCGCTGGGGCTGGACACGGCCGTCGCCGTCGCCCAGTCCGGCGCCCTCGCGATCGGGATGCTCGCCGCGATCGCGCCGCGGCCGGGCGAGAGCGTGCTGGTCACGGCTGCCGCGGGCCGGATCGGCTCGCTGCTGGTGCAGCGGGCCGGGGTGCTGGGCGCGGGCACGGTGATCGGTGCGGTCGGCGGCGGTGAAAAGGCCGCCGCCGCACGCGAGTTCGGCGCTGACGTGGTCGTGGACTACACCGACGCGGACTGGGCCGCGCAGGTCCGCGAGGCGACCGCCGGGCGCGGCGCAGACGTCGTCCTTGACGCGGTCGGCGGTGACACCGCCGTGCAGGCGCTCGCCGCGACCGCCGACGGCGGCGGCCGGTTCGGCCTGTACGGGTTCACGTCCGGGCGCTGGGCCGAGCTGGACCCCCTCGCGATCGCCGGGCGCGGTCTGGCCGTGATCGGTGTGCTCGGCATCGTCTTCGCCAAGCCCGCCGCGGAGCAGCGCGCCGACGTCGCCCTGGCCCTCGCCGAGGCCGCGGCGGGCCGGCTGGTGCCCCGGGTGCACGCCTCCTTCCCGCTGGAGCGCGCCGCCGACGCCCACGCCGCCGTCGAGGGCCGCGCCAACGTCGGGGCGGTGCTGATCGCTCCCTGAACCCGCTCGTGCCCAGGGGCTGTTCGCTGCCCGAAGCGAAATGCCCGAGGCGCCTGCCCGGTGCGGCAGGGCAGGCGCCTGGAGGGCTCGGCCGGATCAGGCCGGCGCGAGGTGTCGGTCGAGGCGTCGGTCCAGATGTCGGTCCAGGTGTCGGTCGAAGTGTCGGTCGAGTCGGTCGATGTGCCGGCAGACGTGCCGTCAGCAGGAGCTGTTCGGCGGCTTGTTCGCGAAGCGGTTCGCCAGGAAGACCTCGACCGACACGGCGCGGGCGGCGGCCTCCTCGGCGTGCTCGCCGAGCAGGTCGCGGACCTTCTCGACGGTGCCGCCGGCCGCGCACCAGCCGCTGACGGCGGTGTTGTCCTGGCCGACGGGCACGATCTCGTCGGTGTTGGCGTGGTAGTCGTAGACGGGAGTGGTGGGGGCGGCGGAGCCGAGGGTGTTGGCGCGCAGGACGGCCGCGACCGAGGGGACGGCGAGCGGGTCGGACACGGAGGTGTCCTCGTTGAGCTTCCGGAAGGCGTAGGCCGGCAGGATGTTCAGCTCGCAGGTGCCCTTGATGGACGCGAAGTCCTGCTGCCCGCGGGAGTTGAGCAGTCCGTTGATGCCGGACTCCGGGAACTCGGTGGCGAGGCCGTACGCGGCGGCGAACTCGAAGCCGGCGAAGGCGGTGCCGTCGATGTAGCTCGCGACCGAGGACGGGTCGGAGGGCAGCCCGCCGATCGCGGCACCGGCCAGCTTCACCTCGGGCGCGTAGGACGGCTGGAGCTGCGCGGCCCAGCCGGTCGCCTCGGCGCCGCCCGAATAGCCGTCCAGCGCCCAGGGGTTGGCAGGACCGATGCCCGCGGTGTCGAACGCCTTCACCGCGCGGATGCCGTCGAGCACGGCGTGCCCGGCCTGCGGCCCGGCGAGGAACACCGACTTGGGCCCCTCGAAGTCGGGCACCGCCACCGCCCAGTTGGCCGCGAGGAGCTGGGCGCCCAGCGCGGCGTCCTGCACGTCCTTGCCGGTGGCGATCTGGTACGAGGGGGCGCAACTGGTGCCGACGCTGTCCTCGGGAGTCTGGAGCGAGACCACCGGCCGCGGCCCGGACCCGGTCCAGGCGGTCTTGGGCACCACCAGGGTGGTCACGGCCAGCTCGGCCTGCCCGTGCGAGTCGTTGGTGCGGTAGGAGATCTGCCAGGCGTTCACCGGGACGGAGATGCCGAAGAGGTTGACGCCCGGCACCGGGCGGCTGTCGACGACGGAGCCGGGCGCGTACGAGGCGATGTCGGCCGGGGCCGCGTAGAAGGGGTCCTGGTCCGGCACGGTGGAACCGGGTGCGGTGGTGGCGGACGGTGCCGCGGCCGACGCGCTCGCGGCGGCGGGCAGGAACATGCAGGTGCAGGCCAGAGCGGCGGTCACGGCCAGGGCGTAGGGCTTGCGCACGGCTCTCCTCGAGTCCTCGGGGGTGGGGGAGTGGTGGTGGGGCGGGCGGGTGCCCGCCGCGGCGGCAGGCCGGACGGGTGACACGGCGCACGCGGGGTGCGTGGGACGGATCTGCCGTACGGGAATGACGGGATCGACGGGAACGACGGGATCGACGGGAACATCGGGCTCAGCGGGTCTCACGGGGTCACGCCATCATGTGCCGGGCCGGTACGCGATGAGCCTGGGGTGGTGGCGCAGACTTTCACCCGCCCGGTTGTGACCGGGCACAAAGCCGGGAGCGGCACTTCACACCGGGGTTACCCGTAGGTAATAGTGGAAGGTCCCGTATCCGGGCGCGTAGGGCCCCGCGATCCGACCCGCGCGCGCCCGCAACCCGCGAGGTGCCCTGTGACGACGCAGCCCGCGGCGGTGCAACGCCCCGCCGCCCCGATCACCATCGGCGGCACCCCGCTGGACAAGCGCCTGGTCACCGCCGTGCACGAGCTGGCCGCGCGCGTGGTCACCCGGCTGACCGAGCGGATTCCGGTGTACGCGTCCCTGCCCGCCGAGCAACTGCGGGGCGACATCACCGCGGTGGTGGTCCGCGCCATCCGCTCCTTCGCGCAGGTGCTGCGGACCGGGCAGCCGCCCACCGCCGCCCAGTTGGAGCTGACGCACCGCTCGGCGGCGCGCCGCGCGCAGGAGCACATCCCGCTGGACGCGGTGGTCGGGGCGTACTTCCTGGGTGCGTACGAGTGCCTGGACGAGGTGCTGGCGGAGGCCGGCCCGGAGGACCTGGCGGACGTGCTGGCCGCGCAGAAGCTGCTGCTGCGCTACCTCGACGCGGTCACCGCGTCGGTGTTCGCCGGGTACATCGCCGAGAGCCAGGCCGCGCTCGGCGAGCGGCAGAGCGCGCGTCAGGCGCTGCTGTCGGCCCTGCTGGACGGAGGCGCGGCGCGGCAGGCGGCCGAGCGCGCCGGGATGCGGCTGCCGGAGCGCTACTGGGTGGTGAGCGTGGCGGCCGCCCCGCACCCGGACGAGCACACGCCCGGCGTCGACCCGGGCATCGCCGCGGGCCGCAAGCTGCGCCGGATGCGGGCGGAGCTGGACCGCTGGGCGCACGGCGAGGCGCTGTCGGCGCTGTCGCCCGACGGCGGAGTGGCGCTGGTCCCGGCCGCCCCGGCACACGACACCACCCGGGACACGGCGCCGGCCCCCGGGGCCACCCCCGACACCACCGGCGTCCACGGCCTCACGGGCGCCGGCTGCCACGTCCCCGCCGCTGACTCCGCGGCTGACTCCGCGGCTGACTTCGACCGGCTGGCCGGACTCCTGCGGGACATGGCGCGGGCCTGTGGCGCCGAGCTGACCGCTGCGGCGGTCGCGGCGCCCCCGCAGGACGTCGCCGGGGCGGCGCGGCTGGCGGCCCGGATACGGCAGGTCGCCGAGAGCTGCGGGCGCGGCCCGGGCCTGTACCGGCTGGACGACGTGCTGCTGGAGTACCAGCTCACCCTGCCCAGCCCGGCCCGCGACCGGCTCGCCTCGCTGCTGCGCCCGCTGGAGGGCCGCGCGGACCTGCTGGAGACGTTGCGTACGTTCCTGGCCTGCGGGTTGGACCGGCGGCGCACCGCCGAGCGGTTGCACATCCACCCGAACACGGTGGACTACCGGCTGCGCCGGACCAGCGCGCTGACCGGGCTGAACGCCGCGCACGGCCCGGACCTGCCCAGGCTCCAGGCCGCGCTGGCGGCGTACGGCGCGTGAAGCGCGGGACTCAGCCCTTGCTCGACCCGAGGGACAGACCCGCGATGAACTGCCGCTGGAGGCACAGGTACACCACCAGCGTCGGGATCGCGGCGATCATCGCGGCCGCGGCGATGAGGTTCTGGTTGCTCACGAACTGCCCCTGGAGGTTGGCGAGCGCCGAGGTCACCGGCCGTTTGTCGCCCGACGACATCAGGGTGATCGCCCAGAAGAAGTCGTTGTAGATCCAGGTGGTCAGCAGCGTCGCGAGCGCCGCCAGCGCCGGGCGGCACAGCGGCACGGTCAGCCGCCAGAACCGGGTCCACAGGCTGGCGCCGTCCACGAGCGCGGCCTCGTACATCTCACCGGGGATCGACTTCATGTAGTTGCTCAGCACGAACACGCAGAAGCCGAGCTGGAAGGAGACGTTGATGACGATCAGACCGAAGATCGAGTTGTACATCAGGCCGCTGTCGGCGAGGAAGTGCGGCAGCGGGATCTTCAGGTAGATCCGGTAGAGCGGGGTGATGATGACCTGCTGCGGCAGCAGGTTGCCGGCGGTGAAGACGATCAGCAGCGCCACGTTGATCTTCACGTTGACCCGGACCAGGACGAAGGCGACGCCGGCGGCCAGCGCCAGCACGATCACCACCGCCGGCACCGTGATCAGCACCGAGTTCCAGAAGAAGTGCGGCATGTCCGACTGCGACCAGGCGTCCCGGAAGTTCTGGAACGTCAGGTGGTGCGGCAGCGACACGTAGCCGTACTTGCTGGTGTCGGAGTAGGGGCGTACCGCCACGTAGAGGGCGAAGAGGATCGGCAAAATCCACAGCACCGACGCGACGATCAGGAACGCCTGCGAGGCGATCTGCCCGCGCAGCCGCGGCTTGGCACCGGGGCCGCCGACCCGCGGCGCCTCGGTCCGCGGCCGGGTAAGGGTCTCGGAGCTCACGCGTCCTCCTTGTTCGCTTCTCCGCCTGCTCGGCGAAGCCGCGGGCGGTCGCTTACCTGCACGTCGCCTGCCTCGCATGCGTCGCTCACGGGGTGTCCTCCCGGCGGAACGTCTGATAAAGGAAGATCGTGATCGGCACCAGGGAGATCACCAGGAGCACCACGCCCAGTGCGGAGCCGAAGCCGACCCGCTGGGTCTCGCCGACGATGTTGGAGGTCACCAGCACCGACAGCAGTTCGAGGCCGTTGATGCCCTTGTTGGTGATGTAGACCAGGTCGAAGGCGCGCAGGCTCTCGATGACGGTGACCACCATGATGACGATGTTGATCGGCTTCATCACCGGGAAGATCACCCGCCAGAAGGTCTGCCAGGGGTTCGCGCCGTCCATCAGCGCGGCCTCCCGCAGCGTCGGGTCGACGGCCTTGAGCCCGGCCAGGTAGAGGATCATCACGTACCCGGCCTGCCGCCAGGTCGCCTCCAGCAGCACCGCCCACAGGTTCAGATGGGGATTGCCGAGCCAGTCGATCGCGTTGTCGTTCCCGTTCCTGCCGATCACCGTGTTGATCAGACCGTAGTTCTGGGAGTAGACGAACTCCCAGATGATGCCGATCAGCGCCAGCGACAGCATCACCGGCAGGAAGAGCAGGCTCTGGTAGATCCGGGTGCCGCGCAGGCCGCGGTCGAGCAGCACCGCGAAGAGCATGCCCAGCGGGGTGGCGATCACCACGAAGACCGCCAGCCAGATCAGGTTGTGGCGGACCGCGGGCCAGAACTCGGGGTAGATGGTGGCGGCCTGGTGGTAGTTCTGGACGCCGTACCAGCAGCCGTTGTTGAGGATCGACGGCATGTTCGGCTTGCACGTCTTCTCGTGCAGGCTGCCCACGCCGTTCCACTTGGTGAACGACAGCAGGATTGTGCCGATCGCCGGGAACCACACGAAGGCCAGGTCGAGCAGCAGAGGTATGCCGAGCAGCAGCGCGACCACGATGCGGTCGCGGGCGGTCATCGTGCGCAACCGCCGACGGCGGCGCCGGACCGGGGACTTGAGGTCCTCGGGCTTGTCCGACACCGCCGCCGGGGTACGCCCCTGGGACGTAGCGCTCATCAGGAGTAGATCGCCTTCGCCTGCTTCTCCGCGCTCTGCTGGAGCTTGGTGATGTTGGAGGTGCTCGGGTCGTCGATGAACTTCTGGCAGATCGCGATCATCGCGTTGGCCATCGCCGGGTCGGAGTCGCGGTCCATGAACTGCGCGACCGCCTTGCACTTGGCGATCTCTTCCACCGACTTCTTCTGGATCGCGTTGTACGTCGGCACCTGGAGGCCGTTGACCAGGCCGACGTCCCACTGGTCGGTCTTGAGGTACGTCGACTCGGCCGGGCCGGTGCCGATGTACTCCAGGATCGCCTTGGCGGCGTCGGAGTTCTTGGCCTTCTTGCTGAGCATGAACCCGTCGGTGGGCGCGTCCATGTAGTCCTGTCCCCACTGCGGGTTGACCGCGGGGAAGGTGAAGAAGTCCAGGTCGGCCAGGTCGGCCTTGTCGGTCACGTACTGCGCGGCGACCTGGTTGGTGCCCTGGAACATCATCCCGGCCTGCTTGGCCTCCAGGGACTTGGCGGCGTCCTGCCACAGCCGGCCGTTGGCGCCGGTCTGCATGTAGGGCATGAGCTCGGCCCAGTGCTGGAAGACCGTGTGCACGCCCTGGTCGGTCCACGGGATCTTGTGGGTCATCAACTTGTTGTGGTAGTCGTACCCGTTGATCCGCATGTTGAGGATGTCGAAGGTGCCGAGCGCGGGCCAGCCGTCCTTGTCGGCGAAGGCGATCGGGATCAGCCCGTCCTTCTTCATCTGCTTCGCCAGCGCGATGTATTCGTCCCATGTGGTGGGAATGGTGTAGTGCCGCTTGGCGAACTCGCTCTTGTTGTAGAAGACCACCCACGGGTAGTTGTAGATCGGCACCAGGTACTGGTGGCCGTCAAGACCGGTGGAAAGCTTCTTCGCCGCGGGGCTGAAGCTGC
The DNA here is from genome assembly GCF_044744625.1 of Streptomyces sp. NPDC087270. Lineage (NCBI taxonomy): Bacteria > Bacillati > Actinomycetota > Actinomycetes > Kitasatosporales > Streptomycetaceae > Streptomyces > Streptomyces sp. NPDC087270. The sequence goes on along the minus strand of NZ_JBIUYR010000005.1, from coordinate 96,737 downwards.
CGCCTATCTTCTCCCACACATCGTCGATCGGCTCGACCAGGCCCTGAGCAGCGAAGTACTGCATGCGGTATCCGGCGAACCAGGTGAACAGGTCGTCCGGGGTGCCCTGCAGGTAGCTGGTGATGTTGTTCTGGAAGGTGTTGTGGTCGACCGTGTTGATCTTCACCTTCACCTTGCTGGACGCCGTCGCGGCGGTCGTCAGCGCGGCGAAGGCGGCCTTGGGCGCCGCGTCGGAGTAGTTCGACCCGAAGGTCACCGTGCTCCCCGCGACGGGCTTCTTGCTGCCCGAGTCCTTCTTCTTGTCGCCGGAACCACCGCACGCCGCGAGCAGGCCGCCGCCGGCGGCGGTCAGGCCGGCGACCCCGACGCCCTTGAGCAGGTTCCTGCGGGTCGCGGACAGCGGGCTGCCCGTGGTACCCGACGACTCGACCTCCGACATGGTGCCTCCATGTGTGTGTGGGCGTATCTGGTGGAACAGCTGGCGAAAACCCGGGTGTCGGAACCTCTCGGCGACGCTTCCCGCCGATCCGTTTCCAACAGAAGTCACCAAGATGAAACGCCATCGCAATCGCAGGGTAGTTCTACGCCACATGCAGAAGACCGTCAACGCCCTGCTGTCGATGCGTTGCCGGACCGTGATGCGCACACCGTGTTTAATCGTGTTCGCTTCCGTCAACTCGATAACGGGGTAGGCCGAACCGGCCGTGCGCGCGGGTGCGCCAGGCCGCGGCCGGTTGCCCGCCGAGGGCGGACGCGGTCTGCCCGTAACGCGCTGTTCGGCCTGATCGTGCCTACCGGCTGCCTTCGGCGCCTGTTCGATGCCACGCTGTCGTCATGAAGGGCTTCATTCCGCAGGAGACAACGAGTTTCGTGGGCCGCGGGCCCGAACTGGCCAGGTTGGACGGCCTGCTGGCGTCACGTCGGCTGCTCACGCTCACCGGCGCGGGCGGGGTCGGCAAGACCCGGCTGGCGCAGCGCGCGGCCACCCGGATGGCCACGTACGCGCCCGAACTCTTCCCCGACGGCGTGTGGTGGGCGGATCTGGCCACGCTCGACGGCGACGACCTGCTGCTCGCCACCGTCAGCGACGCGGTCGACCTGTCCGACCACTCGCCGCGGATGCCGGTCGACGCGCTGTGCGAATGGCTCGACGGCAAGCGGCTGTTGCTGGTGCTCGACTCCTGCGAGCACCTGGTCGACCCGGTCGCGCGCCTGGTCGGCGAGGTGCTCGCCAAGGTCCCTGGGCTGAGCGTGCTGGCCACCAGCCGCCGCCCGTTGGAGTGCGCGGCCGAACAGGTCATCGAGGTGGCCCCGTTGCCGGCCGGCCCCGACGCACTGGAGCTGTTCACCCAGCGCGTCGCCGACCAGGACCCGCACGCGCTGTCCGCCGAAGGAGCCGCCGAGGCCGCCGAGTCGATCTGCCGGCGGCTCGAAGGCATCCCGCTCGCCGTCGAGTTGGCCGCCGCGCAGGTCGGCCCGACCGTGTCCGTCGCCGATGTCGCCGCCCGCCTCGGCTCCCGCTTCGACGTGCTCGCCCGCCGCACCGGCTTCGTCTGGCCGCGCCGCCACCTGACGCTGCGCACCGCCATCGGCTGGAGCCACGAGCTGTGCGACCCGCCGGAGCGCCTGCTGTGGGCGCGGCTGACGGTCTTCCGCGGCTCCTTCGACCTCGCCTCCGCCCGCGCGGTCACCGCCGGCGCCCCGCTGGACGCCGACGCGGTCGCGGCCGGCGTGGAGCGGCTGGTCGCCCAGAGCGTGGTGCGCCGCGACGGCGAGCGCTACCGCATGCTCGACACCATCCGGGAGTACGGCCGCGAGTGGCTGCGCGAGCTCGGCGAGGAGGAGTCGCTGACCGCCCGCCACGCCGACCACTTCGTCGCGCTGGCCCGCTGGGCGGAGCACAGCTGGCCCGGCAGCGACCAGATCCACTGCTACCGCATCGTGGAGGACGCCCACACCGACCTGCGCACCGCGCTGGACCACCTGTCCGGCGACGACCCGGAGCGCGGCGCCGAACTCGCCGGGCTGCTGGTCTTCTTCTGGACCTGCTGCGGCCGGCTGAAGGAGGCCCGCGCGGCCCTGGAGGGCGCGCTGGCCGGCCCGGTCCCGCCCGGCCCGGCCCGGACCCGCGCACTGGCCGGACTCGGCGTCACGCTCACCCTCCAGGGCGAGTACGACGAGGCGTTACGCGTCAGCGACGAGGCGGTGCGCGCCGCCGACGCCGACGGCGACAAGGAGGGCGTCTTCGGCGCCGCCTACCTCGCCGGGTTACTGGCCCTGCTCACCGGCCGCGGCGAGGACGCCCGCCGCACGGTCCGCGACGTCCTCGCGGCGGCTCCCGGCTTCGCCTTCGACTCACCGGCGCGCCTGCGCTGCCACCTGGTGGAGATCTTCGCCCACACCGGCCTCGGCGACCTGGACCGGGCCCGCCGCGACGCGATCGAACTGCGCGCCCACTGCGAGGAGATCGGCGAGCGCTGGACCCGCTCCTACCTCGACTACCAGCTCTCCCTGATCGCCCTGTTCCAGGGCCACCCCGACGAGGCGGCCGACCGCGCCCGCGCCATGCTCGACGCCAAGCGGCAACTGGGCGACGCCTTCGGCACCGCGCTCGGCCTCGACGTGCTGGCCGCGGCGCTGGCCGCCGACGGGTCGGTCGAGCACGCCGCCCGGGTGTACGGCCACGGCGAGGCGGTCTGGCGCAGCGTCGGCCACCCGCAGCGCGGCACGCCCGAACTGCGCGCCGTCCGCGAGCAGTACGAGCGCACCGCCCGCGGCGCCCTCGGCGACACCCGCTACGCGCGGGCCTACGCGTCCGGCGCCGCCTCCCCGATGATGCCTGTGAGCTAGATCACCCGTGCGATGCGCCTGGGCCGTACGGTGGTTCGCGCGGCCCCGGTGAGCGGCGGGAGCGGGCCGCGGGGCAGCGGGAAGCCGCCGTACGGCCGTCGCGTGCCGCCGCCGTGCCGCGCGCCCGGACGCCGGCGCCGGGCGACGCGGGCGCGGGTGCCGGGGTGGCTGTGCGCCGGGCCCCGGCGTGCGCGGGAGAATCGGGGAGGCACCCATCGGGGGTGCCGCGGCCGGGGGTGTGGACCTCCCGGCCGGTCGATGGCCTGAAAGGCTCCCATGAAAGCTGAGATCGCTGTGCCCATGGGGGCACCGCACAGCCGAATTCTCGGAGTGGGCGCGTACCGCCCCCGGCGGATCGTGGACAACGCGGAGGCGTGCCGCCATATCGACTCCTCCGACGAGTGGATTCGCGCGCGGACCGGCATCGTGACCCGCCGCTGGGCCGACCCGGACGAGACGCTGGGCGTGATGGCCGAGGCCGCCGCCCTCAAGGCGATCGCCGCCGCGGGAATCACCCCGAGCGACGTGACCTGCGTGATCGCCGCGACCTTCACCCACCTGATGCAGACGCCGGCGATCGCCACCGAGATCGCCCACCGGGTGGGCGCCGACCGCGCGGCCGGCTTCGACATCTCCGCGGGCTGCGCCGGGTTCGTGCACGGCGTGGTGCTCGCCTCGGACGCGGTGCGGGCCCGTGGCGGCCACGTCCTGGTGGTCGGGGTCGAACGGATGTCCGACATCATAGATCTGACGGACCGTTCGACCGCTTTCATCTTCGGCGACGGAGCGGGCGCGGTCGTGGTCGGCCCGTCGCAGACCCCCGGCATCGGCCCCGCGGTGTGGGGCGCGGACGGCTCGCAGGCCGACGCGATCCGGCAGAGCGTGCCGTGGAACACGCTCAGGGACGACCCGCAGCACCCCTTCCCCGCGCTGCGCCAGGACGGCCAGCGGGTCTTCCGCTGGGCGGTGTACGAGATGGCGAAGGTCGCCGTGCAGGCGGTCGAGGCGGCCGGGCTCCGGCCCGAGGACCTCGACGCGTTCATCCCGCACCAGGCCAACGAGCGGATCATCGACAGCATGACCAAGTCCATGGGGCTGCCCGCCCGGGTGACCGTCGCGAAGGACATCGTGACCAGCGGCAACACCTCGGGGGCGTCGATCCCGATGGCGATGGACGCGGTGCTGGCGGCCGGCGACGCCGCCTCGGGGGACACCGCTCTGCTGCTCGGCTACGGCTCCGGCCTGTCGTACGCGGCCGTGGTCGCGACCCTGCCGTAACGGCGTCAAGAGCGCCGTACCGGCCAGCGGCCGACGGCGCGCCGTAGCACGAGGAGGCGGTGATCCGTGGATCACCGCCTCCTCGTCCGGCACCCCGCCTGAGCGAAATGCGCAGCCTACGGCCGTGTCAGGGCGGCCGCGAGCCGCAGGGGCATCCTCTCAGAGCACCCCGGTCCTCCGAAAGGATTCGGCCACTTCTGTCACAGCTGTCGCCGGGCGCGCGCCGCGTCCCCCGCCGCGTTCCCCGCCCGCGTCAGCCGGCCGCGGCGGCCAGTTCCCCGGGCAGCCGGGACCCGGCGAACTCCCGCGCCCAGGCCAGGTGCTCCCCGCCGTACCCGCGCGGCACCACCTCGACCAGCATGATCAGGTGCAGATACGCGCGGTACAGCGCGATCCGCCGCCGGGCCGCCTCGTCCCACGTGGTGCAACCGCCACCGGCCGCGTATCCGGCGCGGAAGGCCGGGTCGTCCTCCGGGACGCTGTCGGTCAGCTCCAGCGACGCGAAGTCGGCCAGCGGGTCGCCCCAGAACATCCGCTCCCCGTCGATCAGCCCGCCGACGCTCCGGGCACCGGGCGCTCCGACCAGCAGCACGTTCCCCGGCCACAGGTCGAAGTGCACCAGCGTCGGCGTCTCCACCCGCTCCAGCAGCGGACCGGCCGCCGCGAACGCCGCGCGCGCCTCGGCCACCGTGACCGGCAGCCACGCGCCGTACCGCTCGGCGTCGTCCAGGATGGCGTCGGTCATCGCGGCGAAGGCCGGCGCCCACCGGTCGGTGAGCGGGCCGGTGCTGCCGGACGGGTAGCCGAAAGCCGGGCCGCGCACCGCGTGCAGCCGCGCCATCAAGGTGCCCAACTCGCCCCGCAGCCGGGCGTTCTCGTCCTCACCCATGCCGTCCTCCGCCGCCACCAGGTGCCAGGGCCGGCCCGGGCTGTGCGTCATCAGCAGGTACGGCGGCTGCCCGGTGCCCTCGTCCGGTTCGGCCCGCACCACCCGCGGCGCGGGCACGTCCGCCGCCTCGGCGCCCACGTAGAACCGCTCCTCGCCGTGCAGCAGCCCGGCCTCGTAGCTCAGCCGCGGCAGGTGCGCGGGCGGCGGGACCTTCAGCACCAGGCGGGTGCCGTCGGTGAGGTCCACCGCGTGCAGCGCGTTGTACGTGCCGCCGGTCAGCGCGGTGGCGGCGGCGATCCGGTCGGCGGGCACCCCGGCCCGCGCCATCACCGCCGCCACCTCGTCGTGTGCTGCCATGCCCGCGGCCCCCTCGTCGTCAGTGCCCCGTGCGAGGCCCGGCCACCCTACGGCGCCGGCGCGCCCGGGCGGCGTGCGGCGGGTGGGTGTTTCTGGGCGCCCGCGCGATACACCGGCACCCACAAGGGTCATTACGTATGAAAAGCGGATCGATGTGCGCGCGGGCACATGGAAGGAGCGGCATGACGATCGCGGAACAGCAGCCCGACGGTGACACCGCCGACCCGGCGGGCGGCGGCCCCGGACGCAGACCGCGCAGGCGGCTGCTGCCCTGGAAGCACCGCCGCGACCTGACCCCCGCGCAACTGCGCCGCCGCCGCATCGTCACCCGCGGCGCGCTCGGTGTCTGCCTGGTGTGCGCCGGCACCATCGGCTGGTCGGTCGGCAGGGCGCTGACCTACCCCGGCAGCGACAGCACCGAGGCCCGCCTGGCGGAGTGGGCCCGCGACCACGAACTCGGCTTCGTGGTCGACAAGCTGGAGAACGTCCAGTACCGGATGCACCCGCCGAAGGTCGGCGGCACCCTGTCCGCCGACGCGCTGGCCCGGATGAAGGCCACCGCGGGCGCCACCGCCGCGGCCGGCGCGGCTTCGGGGGCGGTGCCCGGGAGCAAGGGCGCCGTCCACGGCCAGCCCCTGGTCGCACTGCGCGCCCCCATGAAGCCGCCGGTCAGCCCGGCCCTGCCCGGCGAGGGCGTCTACCGCACGCTCAGCAGCGCCCACGGCATGCCCATCGTCCAGGGCACCTATGTCCGCCCCGACGGCGACCACACCTCCTACGAGGCCGCCGTCGCGTGGATCAGCGGCAAGTACGCCCGCTTCCAGCTCCACCCGGGCTTCATGGAACCCGGCGGCACCTTCGACGTGCCGCCCACCATCCCCAAGGGCCGTCGCACCGGCCTCGTCGCCACCTGGAACGGCGGGTTCCGGATCACCGACGGCGGTTCCCGCGGCGGCTTCTACCTCGACGGCAAGACCGACGGCGAACTGCGCGACGGCGCCGCCTCCGAGGTCTTCTACAAGGACGGCTCCATCAAGGTCGGCGTCTGGGGCCGCGACGTGCGCATGACCCCCGACGTGGTCGGCGTACGCCAGTGCCTGCAACTCATGGTCGACGGCGGCAAGGTCGTCCCCGACATCGACGACGACTCCAACTGGGGGGTCAGCGACCAGGGCGGCATGTTCGTGCCCCGCTCCGGCGTCGGCGTCACCGCCCAGGGCGACATCATCATGGTCGTCGGGCAGGCGCTGAACGCGCAGAGCCTCGCCGACCTCATGCAGCGCGCCGGCGCCGTCCGCGCCATGCCGCTGGACATGAACCGCGCGTGGCCCTCCTTCATGTCCTACGACAGCAGCCACGACCCGGCGAACCCCAAGCCCACGAACATTCTCGACTTCGAGGACCCGCCGGACCGCTACTACGTCCAGGCCACCCGCGACTTCGTGGCGGTGTACGCGCGCTAGCCGAGCAGACCCTCCGGTCCGGCCGGTCCCGTCCCCACGGTTCCCCGCCCCCTGGTAGGTGCCGCTCCTTCCGCGGAAGGAGCCGCAACTGCCAAGGGGCGCGGGGAACGGCGCGCGTAACCCTCCACCGGCAGGTGATCCCGGAACCGACAGAACCGGCCACCCCGGGGGGGACACGGCTCAGCCCGCGGCAGCGACAAACGCCCGGATACGCGCGTTGACGCGCGACGTGCGCCAGACCGGACCCCACTCCAGGGACGGCGTGTCGTGGAACGGCACGTAGGCGACGTCGGGCCGGGCGTGGAAGCGCGTGGCGTGCGCCCCGACCGGGAAGACCCCGAGGCCCGCCCCCACCAGCGTGAGGATCTCCTGGAAGGTCGCCGCCGAACGCCCCGCCGTGATCGCGCGGCCGCCCGGCGTCAACCGCGGCGAACCCGGCTCCCGCCAGTGATCCGGCAGCGAGCACGGCGCCTGGAGCACCTCCACCCGGGCCAGGTCTTCCACCGACACCGAGCCGCGCTGGGCGAGCGCGTGCCCGGCCGGCACCGCCAGCATCCGCGGCTCCGACAGCAGCACCGGGCCGTTGGCCAGATCGGGACCGGTCAGCGGCAGGCACGCGATCAGCACGTCCAGCCCGTCGGCCCGCAGCCGCTCCAGCGCCTCGCCCATCTGCACCTCGCGGATCTCCACCTCGCACTCCGGGTACCGGGTCCGGAACGCCTCCGTGGCGCGGATCATCAACTGCCCGGCCGCCGCCCCCACGAAGCCGACCCCCAGCCGGCCGCTCACCCCGCGCCCGGCCGCGACCGCCGTGGCCAGCGCCGCCTCCAGCCGCTCGAACGCCGGGCGCAGGTCGTCGTGGAGCCGCCGCCCGACCGGGGTCAGCGCCACGCTGCGGCTGGTCCGCTCGAACAGCGGCGCGCCCACCCGCCGTTCCAGCTTCCCGATCACCTGGCTGACCCGGGCCGTCGTCACCCGCAGCCGGACCGCGGTCCGCCCGAAGTGCAACTCCTCGGCCAGCGTCAGGAACGCCTCGATCTCGTACCGCTCCACGCCTGGCCTCCGTTCCCCCGGCCCCGCCCAGACTCCGACCGCCCCGGCCGCAACCGCGCCGCGGGGATGTCCTTGATCCACCGACAAGTATTAAATCCCACTTAACGATCGTTGAGCCAACGGCGATTGATCGGCCGGGTCCGGGCCCGCAGCCTGGACGCATGCACCTCTCCCGCACCCCGCTCGGCACCGACGCCGCGGCCGCCACCCGCACCCGGCCGTACGCCCTCGACGCGCTCCGCACCGAGGACGCGGTCCGCGAACTCGCCGACCGCGCCGAGATCACCGACGCCCTGTACCGCTTCGGCCTCGGCCAGGACCTGCACGACCGCGCCCTGTTCCGCTCCGCGTTCGCCGACGACGCCACGCTCGACTTCGGCCCGGCCGCGGCGGCATGGGGCGGCCACAGCCCCGTGATGACCGGCGCCGACACCATCGTGGACACGATCCTCACCGGCTTCGACGGCCGCGTCGGCACCAGTCACACCGTCAGCAACCCGCGCGTCGCCGTCGCGGCCGACCGCGGCAGCGCCGAACTCACCGCGCTGGTCGAGGCCCAGCACCTCCTCACCGCCGACCGTACGACGTACGCGCTGCTGAAGAACCTCTACGCGGTCGCGCTCGTCCCTGCCGGGTCCGGGTCCGGGTCCGGGTTCGGGGGCGGGTCCGCGGGCGATGACGGGGCCGGGGGCGGGGACGCGGCCGGGGCTGGGCGCTGGCTGATCCGCACCCTTCGGATCGACAACATCTGGTACAGCGGCGACCCGGGCGCCGTCTTCGGCTGATCCGCGCGTTGCCGGGCGGTCCGCTCAGCCCAGGGCCGGCGCCGGGCGGTCCCCGCCCAGCTCCGGACGGTCCCCACCCAGGTCCTCGGCGAGCAGCCGTTTCGCGATCGCGTCGGAGGCGGCCCGCAGGTCCGCCGTCGACGGCCGGCCCCAGTCGCTCTCCAGCCGCTCGTTCAGCCACCGCGCCCACGCCTCCGTCAGCGCCGACGCCTCCCGCTCCCCGGCCGCCGTCGTGGACACGAACGTCCCGTCGAGCGTCAACCACCCGTCCGCGGCGGCCCGTTCGAACGCCGGCAGCAGCACCTCCGGCGGCAGCCGGCGCCGCGCCGCGATCATGTTCACGTTCGCGTGCCCCACCACCCGCGTCAGCACCACCACCTGCATCACCGTCCACGCGCCCAGCACGTCCAGCCGGGTGTCGGCCCCGCTGAGGATCTGCCGCGCGGCCGCCGGACCCGACCCGTGCATGATCTTCGCCACCGCCGACTCCAGCAGCTTCTCGGAGTCGCCGGTGCTCGGCTGCGCGAAACCCTCGCCCATGTCCGTCGAGGCCGCCCGCGCCGAGTCCCGCAGCGGCACCTGCTTCAGGAACAGCGCCACCACGAAACCCACCGCCGCGACCGGCACCGTCCACAGGAACACCGTGTGCAGCGAGTCCTGGTACGCCCGCACCAGCGGCGCGGCCTGCGCGGCCGGCAACCGGTGCAACCCCTCCGGGCTGCCCGCCGCCCGCGCCAGCACCGCCGGCGACGCCCCCGTCGCCCGCGCTGCCCGGGCCACGCCCCGCGCCAGGTTCGGCCCCAGCGCGTTGGCGTAGATCGTGCCGAACACCGCGGTGCCGAACGCGCTGCCCAGCGTCCGGAAGAACGTCACCCCCGACGTCGCCGTACCCAGATCCGCGTACGCCACCGTGTTCTGCACCGCGATCGTCAGCACCTGCATGCACAGCCCGATGCCGACCCCCAGCACGAACATGTAGACCGACTCCGCCGCCGCCCCCGAACCGGCCCCCATCCGCGACATCAGGAACAGCCCCACCCCCATCACCAGCGACCCCGCCACCGGGAACCACCGGTACCTGCCGGTCTTGCTGATCACGTTCCCGCTCGCCACCGACGCGATCAGCAGCCCCACCACCATCGGCAGCGTCCGCACCCCCGACAGCGTCGCCGAGTCCCCGTCCACGTACTGCAGATACGTCGGCAGGAACGTCATCGCGCCCAGCATCGCGAACCCCACCACGAAGCTCAGCACCGAGCAGACCGCGAACACCGGGGTGCGGAACAGCCGCATCGGCAGCATCGGTTCGACCGCTCGCGTCTCCGCCACGCAGAACAGCGCCAGCCCCACGACCCCCGCCACGAACAGCCCCAGGATGACCGGCGAGCCCCACCCGTACGCGTTGCCGCCCAGGCTGGTGGCCAGGATCAGCGCGCTCGCGCCCACCGCGACCAGCCCGATGCCCAGGTAGTCGATCACCGGCCGGCCTGCCGCCCGCACCGACGGGATGGTCCGCGCCGCCGCCAGCACCACGACGACGGCGATCGGCACGTTGACGTAGAACGCCCACCGCCAGGTCAGGTGATCCGTGAACAGCCCGCCCAGCAGCGGCCCGATCACCGTCGCCACCCCGAACACCGCGCCGATCGCGCCCTGGTACTTGCCGCGCTCGCGCAACGGGATCACATCGGCGATCAGCGCCATCGCGGTCACCATCAGCCCGCCCGCGCCCACCCCCTGCACCGCGCGCCACACGATCAGCAGCGTCATGTTCGTCGCCAGCCCGCACAGGAACGACCCCGCGACGAACACCACCGCGGACACCTGGAAGACCAGCTTCCGGCCGAACAGGTCGCCGAACTTGCCCACCAGCGCGGTCGCGACGGTCTCCGCCAGCAGGTACGACGTCACCACCCACGACATGTGCGAGGCCCCGCCCAGATCGGCCACGATGGTCGGGAGCGCGGTGCCCACGATCGTCTGGTCGAGCGCGGCCAGCAGCATTCCGAGCACGATCGTGGCGAACACGACGTTGCGCTGCCGCACCGGCAGCACCGGTGCGCCCGAGTCCGGCCCGGGACCACCGGCGCCGGGTGCCCCCGCACCTGGTGTGCCCGACCCCCGCGGGCCCGGGCCCGCTGCTCCCGGCCCCGCTGCTTCCTCGCCCGCCGGGGCGTCCGCCGCGTCCACCGGCCCCACCGCGTCCGCACTCATCCGGCCACCCTCACACGCCCCGCCCGGCGCCGGCCGGACCGCGCCCACCTGGCGCAACGTCGCCACCCATCCGGCCGATGCCGTGAAAACCGCTGGACGCCCGCCGTAGGCTTCATCCCATGGCGGCAGAACACGAGCAGCTCGGCGGCACCGTCCGCGTCGACTCCTGGATCTGGTGCGTACGGCTCACCAAGAGCCGGTCGCAGGCGGCCACCGCCTGCCGGGCCGGCCACGTCAAGGTCAACGGCGAGCGGGTCAAACCCGCGCAGGCGGTCAAGGTCGGCGACGAGGTGCGGCTGGTGCACGCCGGCCGCGAGCGCGTCGTGGTCATCTCCCGCCTGCTCGCCAAGCGGGTCGGCGCCCCCGTCGCTGTCGAGGCGTACGTCGACAACAGCCCGCCCCCGCCGCCGCGCACCGACGCGCTCGCCCTCGGCGTACGCGACCGCGGCGCCGGCCGCCCCACCAAGCGCGACCGCCGCGAACTGGAACGCCTGCACGGCCGCCGCCCCCGCGACTGACCGTCCCACGCATCGACGGCCCGGCCGGCGGCGACCTCCGTCGAGGGGTCAGTAGGACTGGAACTCCAGCAGGTTGCCGTCCGGGTCGCGCAGGTGGGCGGTGCGCGTGGTGGGGCCCCATTCGGGGCGGGCGGTCGGGGGAGCGACCGGGGTGCCGCCGTGGCGCAGCGCCAAGTCGTACGCGGCCGTCACATCGGGCACGCGGCTGACCAGCATCGCCCGGTCCTGGGCGGCGGGGGGCGAGGCGGGCAGGGAGCCGGTGCCGGCGACCTCGGCCATGGCGGCGCGGTCGAAGAGCATCAGCAGCCCCTCGGTGCCGACGTCCCAACTCGCGTACGGCCCGTCCGGGCCACCCCGGGTGAGGGTCGCGCCGAGCAGGGCGGGCAGCAGGTGGTCGTAGAAGCGGAACGTGGCTCCGAAGTCGCCGACGAGCAGGCGCGGGTGGAGGGCGTCCATGGTGGGCTCCGGGGTGACGGGTGACGGGTGGTGGGTGACGGGTGACGGGGGACAGGTGGTGGGCGGTGGGCGGTGGGCGGCGCGAGCCGATTAGTGGGTGCGCACCCATGATGGGGTGAGCCTAGCGCAGGTGAAGGGGCGCCACCCATCGTGGGGCCCACCTTTCATGGGTGCCCACCCATCAACGGCTCGCCCCATCAATGGCCCCACCCATCATGGGTCACCGCCTACACTGCCGGAATGGACCCCCGCACGCCCCCCAGCCTCGCCGAACTCACCACCTACCTCCTGTCGAAAACCGGCAAGGAGGCCCGCTCCCGCCTCGCCGAACGCCTCGCCGAGGAGGGACTGCGGCTGTGGCACATGGCGGTCCTCGCCGCCCTCGCCGACTTCGGCCCGCACGCCCAGCGCGACCTCGCCGCGCGCGTGGCCATCGACGCCAGCGACATCGTGAAGGTCGTCGACGACCTGGCCGAGGCCGGCTACGCGGAGCGGGCCCGCGACTCCGTCGACCGCCGCCGGGTGAACGTCGCCATCACCCCCAAGGGCCGCACCGCCCTGAAGCGGCTGCGCCTGAAGGCCGCCGTCGTGCAGGACGAGATCCTCGCCCCGCTGGACGGCGACGAGTGTGATCAGCTGCACGCGCTGCTCAGCCGGGTGTACGACGGGCTGTGACTCGGCATAAACTCACACTGCTAGTTTCTCGCCCGAGGAGTCCGCGATGCGCCCAGTCCACTTCGCCGCCGCCCGCCGCACCCCGATCGGACGGCTCCGCGGTGCGCTCGCCACGGTCCGGCCGGACGACCTCGCGGCCACCGCGATCCGCGGCCTGCTGGACGGCGTTCCCGCGCTCGACCCGGCCCGGATCGACGACGTGTACTGGGGCGCCGCCAACCAGGCCGGCGAGGACAACCGCAACGTGGCCCGGATGGCCGTGCTGCTCGCCGGCCTGCCCGACACCGTGCCCGGCGCGACCGTCAACCGGCTGTGCGCCTCCGGCATGGAGGCCGTCACCTCCGCCGCCCGCATGATCGCCGCCGGCGAGGCCGACATCGTGCTGGCCGGCGGCTCGGAGTCCATGAGCCGCGCGCCCTTCGTCCTGGCCCGCCCCGACGAGGCCCTGCCCCGCGCCCTCCAGACCCACGACACCCGCCTCGGCTGGCGCCTGACCAACCCGCGGATGCCGGAACTGCACGGCGTGCTGGCGATGGGCGAGACCGCCGAGGAGGTCGCGGAGCGGTACGGCGTCAGCCGCGCCGACCAGGACGCCTTCGCGCTGCGCAGCCACCGCAACGCGGCCGAGGCCCGAAAGAACGGCCTGTTCGACGCGGAGATCCTGCCCGTCGCCCGCCCCGACGGCGTGGTCGTCAGCCAGGACGAGAGCATCCGCGAGGACACCACGGCCGAACGCCTCGCCGCCCTCAAGCCCGTCTTCCGCGCCGACGGCACCGTCACCGCGGGCAACGCCTCGCCGATGAACGACGGCGCCGCCGCGCTCCTGCTGGTCAGCGAGGACGCGCTCGCCGACCTCGGAGTGGAGTCCCTGGGCCGCTACGCCGCGGGCGCGAGCGCCGGAGTGCACCCCGACGTCATGGGGATCGGCCCCGTCCCGGCCACCCGGCGCGCGCTGGCCCGGCTCGGCCGCGGTATCGACTCCGTCGAAGAGGCCGAGTTCAACGAGGCGTTCGCCGCCCAGGCGCTCGCCTCGGTACGGGAACTCGGCATCGACCCCGACCTGGTCAACCCCACCGGCGGCGCCATCGCGCTCGGCCACCCGCTCGGCTGTTCCGGCGCCCGTATCCTCACCACCCTCCTGCACCGGATGCGCCGTACCGGCGCGGCGCGCGGTCTGGCCACGATGTGCGTGGGCGTCGGCCAGGGCTCCGCCGTCCTGGTCGACCGGGCCTGACGCACGCCATCCGCGAGCGGGCGCACCGCGCCACAGGGGTGTGGCGCGGTGCGCTGCTGGGGAGTTCGGGTCGGGGCGGTCAGGACGCGCTGCACGAGACGGACGGCCAGGTCCATGTCCCGTTGGTCTGGATCGTGACGCCCCAGTTGCTGCCGTTGCCGTTGGGGGTGGCGGTGAGTACTTGGCTGCTGGGGTAGGCGGCCGAGATGTTCCAGGTCGCGATGATCTTCTCGGGGGAGGGGACGTTCATGGTGACCGTCCAGTTGGCGGCGCCGCTCACCGTGACATTGAGGTTGTACCGGTCGCTCCACTGCTCGCCCGCGGACAGGGTCGCGGTGCAACCGGTGCCCCCGCCGCCGCCCGTGGTGCCACCGGTGGTCGAACCGCCCGTCGTGGAGCCGCCTGTGCTGCCGCCGGTGGTGCTGCCCGTGGTGCCGCCGCCGCTGCCGCCCACCGTGATGTTGGAGTTCCCGCTGCTCTGGTAGCCCTCGGTCGCGAGGATCTGGTAGTTGAAGGTGCCGAGGTTCATGCCGTCGCGGGCCCACGCGTCGAAGTGGTTGCCCGCGGTGATGGTGCCGCCGGTCCGCTTGGACTGCCGGACGCTCCAGTACTGGTTGAAGGTCGCGGTGCCCTCGATGGAGGGGGCGTTGGTGCGTGTCGTCTCGTAGATGTCGTACGTGCCGCCGTCGCTGGTGACCGTGCCCTTGTAGGTGCCGGTGGGCCGGTAGGTGCCCCAGTTGTCCACGATGTAGTACTCGACGAGCGGGTTCGTGGTCCAGCCGTACAGCGACAGGTAGGCGTTGCCGGACGGGTTGAAGCTGCCCGAGTAACTCACGTTCTGCCGGGAGCCGGTGCTCCAGCCCTTGCCGGCGACGAAGTTCCCGACGTTGCTCCACGAGGTGCTGTAGTTGCCGCCGGAGCCCAGGTCCATCGAGACCGACCCGCCGCCGTCGGTCCAGAACGAGTAGTAGTAGCCGTTGTTGGTGCCGGTCTGGCTGGTCGTGATGATCGTGTCGGCGTTGGCGGTGCCCGGCAGGATCAGCGCCGCGACGGCGACCAGGACGACGGCGCAGGCGCCGCCGACGAGCAGTCTGAGGCGGCCGGGCAGGTCGAGCCGCGCGCGGGCGCGGCTCGCGGGGCGTGCGGGTGTGTCGTTCATGTGCGTGCTTCCTCCTGGTGAAGGCGGGTGGGGGGCCGGGCAGCGTGGAACGACCTTGCGGGCTGTCGGTGTTCGGGCGTGACGGCGACCGCGCGTCGGCTCGTACGACGCGGCCGGGACCGACCGGTCGCCGTCGTAGGGACGGCGACCGGAGGACCGGGCCGTGGGGGTGGCCCGGGTCGACGTCGGTGGAGACCTGTCGACGGCGAACAGTGTTGGTCGGGCCGCTCGGGCTGTCAACACTTTCGGCATGAACGGCGAAAGAGTCGCCGTCGATTCGCGCTGCCGCAAAGGGAGTTGTCCCCAGGTCAACTGCCCTTGCGGGCGAGGCTTGTTCGGCCGCGATCCGAGGTGATCCAGAATCTTCGATGCGGTTCGCGGGTCGATATCAGCGAAAGTTTCGACCTGGTGACCGATCATGCTGTACGGCGTGTGAGCGGGCGAGCGCGCGGAGGTGGCGGTCCGTCACCCGTACGGGCACGGGCCCCGTCACCACCGCGGCGGCGCGGACCGGAAAACACCGGCACACGGGCGAAGTCGGCCCGCGGGCGGGAACCGTCTGGGAGGATCGGAACCGTGCAGACATCGACCGCCGGCGCCCCGCACCTCCTCGCGATCAGCGACCTGCACGTCGGCTACGAAGCCAACCGCGACATCGTGGAGAAGATGCGGCCCGGCGGCGAGGACGACTGGCTGATCGTGGCCGGCGACGTCGCCGAGCAGGTCGAGGACATCCTGTGGGCGCTGCGCACCCTCAAGGAGAACTTCGGCACCGTCATCTGGCTGCCCGGCAACCACGAGTTGTGGACCCCGCCCAAGGACCCGGTGACCCTGCGCGGCGAGGCCCGCTACCGGCACCTGGTCGAGGAGATCCGCCGGCTGGCCATCGTCACGCCCGAAGACCCGTACCCGGTGTGGGAGAGCGCCACGGGCCCCGTCGCGGTCTGCCCGATGTTCCTGCTCTACGACTACACCTGGCGCGACGGCACCCCCGGCGCCACCACCAAGAAGGCCGCGCTCGACCACTCCAGCGAGCTGGGCGTGGTCTGCACGGACGAGATGCTGCTGCACCCCGACCCGCTGCCCGGCATCGACGACTGGTGCCGTGCCCGCGTCGCCGCGACCGCCGACCGCCTGTCGGCCCTCGACCCCGAACTGCCCACGGTCCTCGCCAACCACTGGCCGCTGCACCGCGATCCCACCAGGGTGCTGCGCTACCCGTCGTTCGCGCTGTGGTGCGGCACCGAACTCACCGAGGACTGGCACGTCCGCTTCCGCGCCACCGAGGTCGTCTACGGCCACCTGCACATCCCGCGCATCACCTACCGCGACGGCATCCGCTTCACCGAGGCGTCGCTCGGGTACCCGCGCGAATGGGGCGCGCGCGACGCCGGCCCGCTCGGGCCGCGCCGCATCCTCGCCGGCCGCCCGGGGGCCGGGCGATGATCGAGCATTTGCTCCCCCCCGCGGTCCGCACCCGGGCCGCCTACGGCGACGAACTCGACCGCGTCCCGCTCCACCCCGAGGAGGAGCCCGCCGTCGCCCGGGCCGTGCCCAAACGCCGGGCCGAACACGCCGCCGGGCGCGCCTGCGCGCGGGAGGCGCTGGCCGCGCTCGGCCTGCCCGCCGGCCCGATCCCGCGCGACAACGCCGACCGCGGCGCCCCCGTCTGGCCCAAGGGCGTCGTCGGCAGCATCACGCACTGCGAGGGATACCGGGCCGCCGCCGTGGCCCACGCCGCCGACATCCTCGCGCTCGGCATCGACGCCGAGCCCGACGGCCCGCTGCCCGACGGCGTCCTCGACGTCATCCACTCCACCCCCGAAGAGCGCGCGGCGCTCGCGGAGTTGACCGCCGCGAAGCCCGAAATGCACTGGGGGCGGCTGCTGTTCAGCGCCAAGGAGACCGTCTACAAGGCGTGGTATCCGTACCACCACCGCATGCTCGGCTTCGAGGAGGCCGAACTCCTGCTGGCCCAGGACCAGTCCGCGTCCGGTCCGGCCCGCGGCACCTTCACCGCCCGCGTCCTCGTGCCCGGCCCGCTCCTCGCCGACGGGGTCGGCCCGGCCCTCTTCACCGGCCGCTGGATCGCCCACGCCGGCCTCGTCGCCACCGTCATCGCGATCCCGGCCCCCTCGGAGAGCTGAGCGGCGCCGGCGCGGACGTTCGGGCGGAGGGGTGGAGGTCAGGCGTCAGGCATCAGGCGGAGTGGCGGCGGACCAGGGTGGTCTTGAAGATCACCGAACGGAGCTGCTGGGCCGGGTCGTCGATCAGCGCGAGCAGCAACCGGGCCATCTCCGCGGCCATGTCCTCCACCGGCTGCCGCACGGTGGTCAGCAGCGGGCGGGAGGCTGTCGCCGCGCTGCTGTCGTCGAAGCCGACGACGGCGATGTCCTCCGGCACCCGGCGGCCCAGCTCGCGCAGGGCGAGCAGCGCGCCCTGCGCCATCAGGTCGTTGGCGACGAACACGCCGTCGGTGTCGGGGTGTTCGGACAGCAGCGTGCGCATCGCCGCCTCGCCGCCCTCCTGCGTGAAGTCGCCCTCGATGTCGGGCGCGTACGGGTGGCCGTGCTCGGCCATCGCGTCGCGGAACCCGGCCAGCCGGTCCCGGCCGGCCGGTGAGTCGTACGGGCCGGCGATGGTGGCGATCCGGGTGCGGCCCAGGGACACCAGGTGCTCGACGGCCAGTTTGACGCCCGCCTGCTGCGCGATGTCCACGAAGCTGATCGGCACCCGGGTGGTGGGGCGGGCGAACAGCACCGTCGGCAGCCCCGCCTCGGTGAGCAGGAACGGCAGCGGGTCCTCGGGCGCTATCGACACCAGCACCACGCCGTCGATGTGCTGCTGGCGCAGGTTGTCGACGAGTTCGCGCCGCACGTCGTCGGAGTCGGCGAGCATCAGCACCGGGTGCACGCCGCGTGGCCGCAGCACCGTCAGCAGGCCGCCGACGATCCGGCCGAAGAACGCGTCGCTGAACACCCGTGCCATGAAAGGGTCGTCGGCCGGGTGCTCGGGCACCGAGAAGACCAGTGCGACCGAGTCGGTGCGACGGGTCACCAGGGTGCGGGCCGCGCGGTTCGGCACGTAGCCGGTCTGGGCCACCGCCTCCTGGACCACCTTCTGGATCTCCGGGTCGACGTTCCGCGTGCCGTTGACCACCCGGGACACCGTCGCCCGCGACACCCCCGCGGACCGCGCGACGTCTTCGAGGGTGGGCAGGCGCGGACGGCCCGGACGGCTGGTGGTCATACCTGCCTTTATACCACGACGGGAGAGCGCTCTCCCGTTGCCCCTGGGCGGCGACAACCCGCAGATGGGACGGGGTGCGGCGGCCCCCCGCCGACTGCTGAGCCCCGCTCCGGGCCGCGGGCCCTGGGCCCGCGGTGCCGTATTCGTGCTGCTGTCCTGCCGCGTTCTTGCGGTCTTCCTGCCTCCTTTCCGCCGCCTTCCTGCTGCCTTTCTGCGGCCTCCGACGCCGCCTTCCTGCGGCCTCGCACCTGCGGGGATTGATCGGCGGGGCCGGCGGACTTAGGGTCGAGGCCGTCCGGTCACACCTCCGATGTATTGGAGCGGTTGCGGCTCATGCCCATGCAGCCCTGGTTCCCCGACGCCAAGCTCGGCATCTTCGTGCACTACGGCGTCTACGCGGTCGACGGCGTCCCCGAGTCATGGGCGTTCTACGACGGCCGGGTCAGCCACGAGCAGTACCTGGGCCAGCTCGGCAGGTTCACCGCGTCCCGGTACGAACCGGACACCTGGGCACGGCTGTTCGCCCGCGCGGGCGCGCGGTACGCGGTGCTCACCACCCGCCACCACGACGGTGTCGCGCTGTGGGACACCGGGCAGCGGGGCCTGTCGGTGGCGCGCGACACCCCGGCCGGCCGCGACCTGATCGGCGGATACGCCGACGCGCTGCGCGCGCACGGCCTGCGCGTCGGGCTCTACTACTCGCACTCGGACTGGTCGCACCCGGACTACCCGACCGTCCGCCACCCGTCGCCGCCGGCCGAGATCCCGGTCAACGACAACCGCTTCAGCGCCCCCGCACCGGGCGCGGAGGACCCCGCCGCGTGGCGCCGCTACCTGGCCTACCGCAACGCGCAGGTAGCGGAGTTGACCACCCGCTACCGCCCCGACCTGCTCTGGTTCGACGGCGAGTGGGAGCGGTCCGCCGAGCAGTGGGGCATCGACGCGCTCGCCGACGAGATCCTCGCGGCCACCCCGGATGTGGTGCTCAACTCCCGCATGCTGCACCGCGGCGACTACGCCACGCCCGAGCAGGGTGTCCCGCTGCAAGCGCCGGACGGCCCCTGGGAGTTGTGCCTGACGGTCAACGACTCCTGGGGCTACCAGCCGCACGACCACCGGCAGAAGTCGGTCGGCCAGCTCGTCCGCTACCTCGCCGAGACGGTCGGTGCCGGCGGCAACCTGCTGCTCGACGTCGGCCCGCGTGAGGACGGCACGATCACCCCCGAGCAGATCGCCCGCCTGGAGGGCCTGGGCGAGTGGGTGTCGCGGCACGCGGACGCGGTGTACGGCACGGTGGCCGGACTGCCGCCCGGCCACCACTACGGCCCCAGCACCCTTTCCGCCGACCGCCGGACCCTCTACCTGACCTGTTTCGACCCGCCGCGCGAGACGGTGTCGGTGCGCGGCCTGCGCAACGCGGTGCGCCGGGCCACCGTGCTGGGCACCGGGACCGAGCTGGGCCACCACGTCACCGGCGGGCTGCACGACGTGCCCGGCGTGCTGTGGATCGACGCTCCCGCGCCGGGTGACGTCGACCCGTACGCGACGGTGCTGGCGCTGGAGTTGGACGGCGAGCTCGACCTGTACCGGGGGACCGGCCGGGACTGAACCCCGGGTTCGCCGCCTGCTGCCGGGACGGGGGTGAGGCATCCGATGTCTGCCGGGCCGCAGGCGCGGTGACGGCTGCCGCTCGCTCCCCGCCGGCCCGGTGGAGAGCGCTCACCGGGGGACCGGGAGAGCGCTTCCCCCCTGGTGGCGGTCGACCCCCGATCTGGCACGATGTGCCGGGTACGGCGACAGGGGGGCCCGGTGAAGCGCGATGTGGGGCGGACGACGAGGGATCTGCGCCGGCACAACCGCACGTCCGTCCTGACCAGGCTCTACCTGAACGGCCCGGCCAGCCGGTTCGACCTGGCGCGGGTCACCGGGCTCAGCGCGGCGACGGTGAGCAACGTGGTCACCGACCTGCTCGGCGACGGCCTGGTGGCGGAGGCCGGGCTGCTGGACTCCGACGGCGGCCGCCCGGCCGCTCTGCTGGCGGTCGAGCCGGGATACGCGCAGGTGGTCGGCGTGGACATCGGCGAGACGCATGTCGAGGTCGGCCTCTTCGACTGGACCCTCGACACGCTGGCGACCGCCACCCACTCGATGGACGGCGGCCGTTCGGACCCCGTGCTGCTCGCCGCGTCGGTGCTCGCGGGCATCGCGGAGGTCACCGCCGAGGCAGGGGTCGATCCGGCCGGGCTGCTCGGCGTCGGCGTCGGCGTGCCCGGCGCGGTACTGCCCGGCGGGCTCGTGCACGCGCCGACCCTCGGCTGGTCCGGCGTGCCCTTCGGCGACCTACTCGGGCCGCACCTCGCCGCCCCGCTGCAACTGGACAACTGCGCCCGCACCCTCGGCCAGGCCGAGATGTGGCGCGGCGCGGGCCGGGGCGCGGAGCGGGCGATCGTCGCGCTGCTCGCGGTCGGCGTCGGTGCCGCGGTGGCGACGGGCTCACCCGGTGGCGTCACCAGCGTGACCAGCGAGTGGGGCCACACCGTGGTGGAGAAGGACGGCGCGGCCTGCCGGTGCGGGTCGCGCGGCTGTCTGGAGGCGTACGTCGGCGCCGAGGCGATCCTCGCGTACTACGAACAGCGGCCCGGGGCGGTGGAGTTGGGAGGGGGCGACACCGAGGGGCGGCTGGCCGCGCTGATCGCCGCCGCCCGCACGCCCGGTGCCGCCGCGGACACGGTGCGCCGGGCCGCGGAGTACCTCGGCGTGGGCATCGCCAACCTGGTGAACCTGCTCGGTCCTGACCGGGTGATCCTCTCCGGCTGGGTGAGCGCCGCGATGGGCCCCGCGATGCTGCCCGCGGTGCGGGAGGTGATGGACCGTCACGTGCTCGGCTACCTCGCCGGTGGGACCGTGGTCGAACTCGGCCGGCTCGGTCAGGAGGCGGTCGCCCTCGGCGCGGCCACCCTCCCGGTGCACGAACTCCTCACCGCCGGCGGGAGTTGACCCGAGGGCGCGCGAGAGAGCCCGCCGGGCGGATCGGGTACACCGTACGGGGGACCGCCCGAGGGCGCGCGCTCAGCTCTCGCGGCGGTAGTGCGCGGTGACGACGACCGTGGACGGGCTGAGCAGCATGCCGAGTTGGTTCCACGTGATGCCGAACTCCGCACGGTCCACGGGGAGATCGGCTTCCAGGGTGGCCTCCTGGGGCGAGGCGAGGGTGACCCGGGCGGGGAAGGCGATCGGGCGGGAGACGCCGCGGACCGCGAGGTCGCCGGTGACCTGGACCTCGCCGGAGCCGTCCGCGGGGGCCGTGACGGAGCTCGCGGTGAAGACGATCGTCGGGTGCTCGTCGACGGCGAAGAAGTCGGCGGAGCGCAGGTGGGTGTCGCGCTTGCCGTTGCCGGTGTCGAGGGAGGCGGCGTCGATGGTGAGGGTGCCGCGCCCGGTGCCGTCGGGCGCGACCTCGCCCTCGCCGCTGACGGTGCCGAAGGTGCCCTTCACCGTCAGCAGCCCCCAGAACGTCTTGCTGCGGAAGCCGACGGAGGAGCGCGCGGGGTCCAGCACCCAGCGTCCGGCTTCGGCGGTGGTCTGCGACATGGATGTCGTCCTCTCCGGGCGCGGGCGGGCCGGATCGGCCCCTCGGGCTGATGGAACGCTCAATACGTTACCAGTAATTAGCTAACCAGCGAGATGATAGCTCGAAGGCTATCCTGGAGCCATGGTGGTGGAACCCGTACGGAGCAACGCGGCGCAAGCGTGCCCCGACGCCGACGAACTGGCCCTGCTGAAGCGGTGGCACGCCCTCCAGTCGGGCGTGCGACGGCTGACCGACGACATGCTCGCCGACGTCGAGGCCGAGCAGGGGCTGGCGCCGAGCTCCTTCCAGGCGCTGATGTTCCTGGTCACCGCGCCCGGTCAGGCCGCGCCCATGAACCAGCTCTCCGCCGCGCTCGGCTTCTCCACCGCCGGCACCACCAAGCTCGTCGACCGGCTCGCCGACGCCGGACTCGTCGAGCGCCGCCCCTCCGACGCCGACCGCCGGGTGGTCTACACCGCGCTGACCTCGGCCGGCGCCGAGTCCGTGCTCGCCGCCTCCCGCTCGCTCGCGCGGACCCTGCGGGCCCGGGTCGTCGCGCCGCTCGGCGAGGACGTCTTCCACGCGCTGTCGGAGGCCGTGGGCTCCCTCGACCCGTTCGGTACGGCGCCGGGCACGCCGCCGAACGGATCACCCGCGGTCCCGTCCTGCCCGTGATCCGCTCGTCGCCGTTCGCGGCGGGGCCCCGTCGGGCACACGCGTCGGGCACAGTGGACGACATGGTTCACGAGGTCCCGTCCCTGCACGACCACCACGTGCGTCACCTGCGCCGGATGTTCCTCGCCGTCGTCACCGGCAGCTTCCTCTTCCTGATCCCGTGGATCGGCTACCTCTCGGCCAGCCTGCCCACCCACCACGAGGTCGACCAGTGGCGCTTCGCCTGGGTCGGCTTCGACGGCGCGCTGATCGTGGCGATCGGCATCACCGCGCTGTGCGCGTGGCGGCGGTTGCAGATCTTCATCCCGTGGGCGCTGGTCACCGCCGCGCTGCTGTGCTGCGACGCCTGGTTCGACATCGTGCTGGACTGGAACAGCGACGAGCTGACCGGCGCGATCATCACGGCGGTGGTCGCCGAACTCCCGCTCGCCGCCCTGCTGGTGTACGTCGCCCGGAAGATGATCCGGCTGACCGTGCTCGTCGCCTGGCGCCGGGCCGGCCGCACCGGCAACGTGCCTCCGCTCTCCCGGCTGACCCTGGTCAGGTTCGCCGCCGAGGACGAGCACGACCGGATCTGCGAGTACGGCCACGACCACACGTCCCCGGAGGCCGCCGCCCACCCCGAACCGGACAGCCGTCACGAGCGCGGCGGCGACGGCTGAGGCAGGCACGGGCCGCCACGGCGGGCGGCAGGAGGCGTACGGCTCCTGCCACCCGGCCGAACCGGTCAGGTCAGCCCGCCTCGATCCGGCGGACCGCCGTGTCCAGTGCCGCGTCGCGCGAGGCGTAGACCTCGCACACCGGGCTCCCGTTCGGGGTGCGGGTGTGGTCGATCTCCCACAGGCTCAACTCGGTGCCGTCGAGCAGGAGGAACGCGTGCTCGTACAGCGACCAGGTCACCGTGCGGCCGGCGACGAGCGTGCTGCGGCGGGTCACGATGCCGATGGTGTGGGCGATGGCCGCGTGCAGCCGCCGATGGACCTCCTCGCCCGGCGGGTTGGCGTTCGACGCGCGGCGCAGCAGGCGGCGGGCGTGCTCGGGTGAGTCGGCCTCGGTGTAGGCGCGGTGGCAGCCGTGCGGCTCGGGCAGCGGCGGCAGGGGGAGCGGCGCCGACCGCGCCGGGTCGCCCAGGACGTCCACGTCGTCGAGCCCGCCCGGACCCGCCGCGCCGCCCGGACCGGCCCCGCCCGCCTCACCGTCCAGGTCCGCGAGCCCGTCCAGGTCCGCGAGGCCGCCGATTCCGGCGACTCCGCCGAGGTCGGCCGCTGCCGGATCGCTGCCGCCGTCCGGGCCGGTCCACGGCGGCGGCCGGCCGAACGCCGTGTCGGCCTCCCACTCGGCGAGTGCGAGTTCGCCCCGGTCGGTGAAGACCGCGTACCGGAGTTCGCCGCCCGGCCCGGTGTTGTGCTCCAGTTCCCACACCAGCCGAACCCCGCCGTCCGGCAGCAGGAAGCTGTGCCGGTAGGTGCGCCGGTCGATCGGCCGCGGCGGCCCCTTGGCGTGGCGGC
This sequence comes from Streptomyces sp. NPDC087270, assembly GCF_044744625.1. Classification (NCBI taxonomy): domain Bacteria; kingdom Bacillati; phylum Actinomycetota; class Actinomycetes; order Kitasatosporales; family Streptomycetaceae; genus Streptomyces; species Streptomyces sp. NPDC087270. The sequence goes on along the minus strand of NZ_JBIUYR010000005.1, from coordinate 72,803 downwards.
ACGACTGGAGACCGCAGTAGTGCATCAGCGCGCTGTGCACCTCGGCCAGGTGCCGCGCGGCCTGCGCGCCGTTCTCGGCGCGGGCCAGTAACCGTGCGAGCTGATCGGTGGGCCGGCCGCCCACCCGTTCGATGTCCGTCTCCACCGCCCTCGCAGGTTCAGCGTCCATACGGCCCTCCCGACTCCCCGGCGCCGTCACTCTCCTGCCGCCACTCAGCGTAGTAGCGCCGTCGCCCGTGGCGGATACGAAAGGCCGTAATTACGGGCGTGTACGCCAGAACGCGCGCCCCCGGTGGGCGATCGGGATGAGACTCACTCCGCCGTTCCCGCGCACCACAGCAGCGCGCCGTCGAGATGGCGGCGGAAGTCCGGGTCGGCGTAGGCGGATTCGAGGTGGCCGAGCGCGGTGTAGAACACCCTTCCCTCGCCCACCCGGTGGCACCACACCAGCGGATGGACGGCGCCCATCGTGCCGCCCTCGTAGCTGTCCTCGTCGGCGGACGCGAGCACCCGCACGCCCCGACCGGCCGGTCCCGCGCGGAAGTCGTACCACTCGTCGGTCCAGCGCCAGGTGGCCGGGAGGTGCGCGGTCGCGGGGTGCGTACGGTCGTGCACGAGCACGTCGGCCGGCTGGACCCGCGGATGCCCGTCGAAGCGCGCGCCCAGCAACTCGCCGTAGTACGGCCAGTCGTACTCCGCGCAGGTCGCCGCGTGGATGCCGAGGAAGCCTCCGCCGCCCGTCACGAAGTCGCGCAGCGCGGCCCGGGCCCGGTCGTGCAGGACCTCGCCGGTGGGGGAGAGGAACACCACCGCCGCGCAGCCCGCGAGCGCGTCGGGCCGCAGGTCGTCCGGGTCCTCGGTGTGGCGGGCGGGCATGCCGTGCCGGCCGGCGAGTTCCGCGAGCGCGGCGGCCCCCGCCGTGATCGAGGCGTGCCGGTATCCGGCGGTCGCACTGAAGACCAGTACGGCGCCGGTGCCGACGGTCACTGCTCGGCTCGCCGGCCGGGCGGTCGGAGCGCTGACGGTGGCGGAGGCGCGTTCTGCCGGTCGGACGGGACGTGTTCCGAGGGGAGCGGGCGCGGTCCCGCCGGACTTGACGGGCCGGCGCCAGGGTACGGGTTGCCGCAGCGCGCGCACGTCGGGTCCGCGGTCTCCCGGAAGGCCCCGCACTCCTCGCACACCCGGTCCGACCAGCAGACCGGGTCGCCGCCTTCGCTGTACTGGGCTCGCTCGGTTCCGTCGGTCACGCCGTGCCCGCCTCCTGTGGTGTGCCGGACCGCTCGCCGGTCCCGTCGCCGTCGGTGCTGTGGCCGCCGGTGTCGTGGTCGCCGCCGCGGCCGGTGCTGCCGTCGGTGCGTGCGCCCTCGCCGCGGTTGTCCGCGTCCCAGCGGTTCATCGCGCGCCGGAGCGAGCGCGACTCGGCGAAGCCCAGCCGCACCGCGCGCTGAGCGGAGCCCGCGCTCCCGTGCCGGAGTGACTGTTCGCGCCGTACCGCGTCCAGTTCGGCCCGCCAGGTGGTGCCGGAGTCGCCGAGCCTGCGTTGCAGGGTACGCGTGCTGATCGCGAGGCGCCGCGCGGCATCCGCCAACGAGGGCCGTCCGTTGGGCAGTTGCTCGGCGATCACCTCGCGCAGTCCGGGTACGGCGACCGATCGCGGTATCCGCGGTGCCGGCATCTCGGCCGCGGCGCGCAGCATGATCGCGGCCAGCGCGGGATCGGCGGTGTCCAACCGCCGTTCCAGGTCCTGCCGGTGCAGCGTGATCGCGTCGGCCGTCGCGCCGAACTCCAACCGGGCGTTCCCGAAAGCCTCCTGGTGCGGGGCCTGCCTGAGGGGCGCCCGATGGGCGAACTCCACCCGGACCGGAGAGAGTTCACGACCGGTCGAGTGCCGCAGCTGCCTGGTCAGCACCGCGAGCGCGAACTCCGCGACCACCCAGCGCAGTTCGTCGTCGCCGTGTCGTGCGGCGTAGCCGATGGTCACCTCGTCGTCGGACTCGTCGATGGTCAGCAGGGAGTTGCTGCTGATCAGATGGATGTGGGCCGCGCCGCGGGCCAGGCCCTCGCCGACGGTCGGCGCGGAGGTCATCAGGTAGTCGAACACGTCGAGCAGGCCGGGCCGGTAGCCGGCCGCGGCCAGCAGCCCGGCGTCGACCCGCCCGGTGCGCGCCAGCACCGCGCCCCACAGCCGGTAGGTGCGCGTGGACGGGGCACGCGTGGTCTCCGGCTGGCCGAGTATGTGCGGCAGCCCGGCGGCGCGTACCAACTGTTCGGCCTCGCGCGGGTTGTTCGCGGTGGCTGTCGCGATCAGGCGGGGCACCACGACGGAGTCGGTGAGCGGGGCCCCCGCCAGCGAGGCGGGGACGGACGTGCGGGCCGTACCGCCGTACGGGCCCTGCGCGTTGTCCCCACCGCCTTCGCCCTGCCCGCCGCGTCGTCCGTCGTACTTCTGGTGTGCGGGCCCCTGGTGTACGGGCGGGCACGGGGGCACGCCGGGGTGCGGGTGCAGGTGCGGGTGCGAGGTGGGCAGGTCGGTTATGGGCGCTGCTGGCGGCATACCGGAACTCCGGCGGTCGGCGGTCGTCCTGGGCGTCCCGCGGCGGTCCGCCGGGGACGTGTCAGCAGCCTACGCGCGATCTGGCGCGTTTCGACCATCAGGTGGCGCGTTCCGTCCTCCCGCCGGGACGGGGGTCCGACCCATGATCGGTGGACGGCGTCCCGGGATGCCGTGTGTGCCCGAGGGGGGCGCAGGCCCGCGGGGGAGAGCCGGTGCGGGTGCGGACCGTGTCCGTACCGACTCCAAAAGGCCCTGTCCGCCCCCCCTCGCGCCCGCCCCGTGAGGCTCGGGGCCGTGCTGTCCTGTCGCACGGTCCCGTACTCCACTGACGGGCCCGCCGGCCTCCCGCGTCCGCGCGCGACGCCGCCCCCCGGGTCAGTCCGGTTCCGGGTCGAGCCAGTGCCGCCGGCCCACGCTGATGATCCGCATCCGCAGCCGGGCCGCGTGCATGATCCGCCGCCGCGCGGCGGTGTCGTCGCGCGGCGCCTCCAGGAGTTCCGCGGCGGTCATCACCATGTGGTCGACGTAGAGCCCGGCGAGCACGTGCAGTTCGGCCCGGGACCAGCCGGCCGACGAGGGCTGCGCGGCCAGGCCGGCGGCCACCTCGTCGGTGAACCGGCCGAGTTCGGCCGCGATGGCCTCCCGTACGGTCCGCACGCCGCCGTGCCGCTCGCGCGCGATGAAGCGGATGTGCGGGCGGTGCTCGTCGACGTAGGCCGCGGTGATCGCGACGGTGCGTTCGATCAGGACGTCGGGCACCGAACCGTCGGCGCCGTCGGCGAGCACCGCGCGGACCATGTCGTGCAGGCTGCCCAGCGCCTCGTCGACCAGGGCGACCCCGAGGCCGGCCATGTCGGGGAAGTGGCGGTAGAACGCGGCGGGGGAGACGCCCACCTCCCGGGTCAGCTCGCGCAGTCCGAGGCTGCTGAGGTTCTGGTGCTCCAGCAGGCGCAGGCCCGCGTCGAGCAGCGCCTGCCGGGTCTGCTGCTTCTGGGCCTGGCGGATGCCCGGTTGGTGCCCCTCGGCGGACGGCTGCGCGGCAACGCCCGCCTGCTCCGCGCGAGTTGCCCGGGCCGCCCCGGTCCCGGGGGCGTCGGAAGTGTGACTCATGTCATTCAGTAAACAACCGTTCTCCGACTTTGGCCACCGTACACTGGAGAAGTCAGTGAACAACTGTCATCTGAAATCTCGACTCGCTGGAGGTGCAGCAGACATGAGCCTCGTCGTCCTCCTGCTGGGGATGGGCATCCTGATGGGTGCCGCCGCCCACACCTCGCTCACGGTCTTCACCGTGCTCGCCGCCGCCATCGCGGCCTGGCTGCTCGGTTTCGCCGTCCGCGAGGGTGTCGCCCGCCGTCACCGCTGAGCGGGCCGCCCGTCCGGCGCCGCCCGATCGGCGGACCGGAAGAACCCACCGTTTCCGAGAGGAACACCGTGAACACCGCAGCGCACCCGGTCGACGCCGGCTCCTCGGCCGCGCGCACGACCACCGCGATCCGCACCGCCCCGGCGGCATCCGCGGCCTCCGAGTCCTCCGCCGTCTCCCGCAACGTCCGTGACGCCGACGGGATGGCCGTCGCGTCCTTCCTGCTCGGCCTGCCCGGCCTGCTGGTGATGAACGTCGTGCTCGGCCCGGCCGCCGTCGTCCTCGCGCTCGTCGCGTTCGCCCGCGGCACCCGCCGCCGCGGCCGCGCGGCCCTCGGCCTGGCGCTCGGCGTGGCCGACCTGGCCGTCATGGTCGCGGTCACCATCGCCAACCACGGCGTGATCTGGTCCTTCACCTGATCCGTCACCCGGGTGCCCCGGGGGTACCCAGGGCACCCGGCCCGTCCGGCGCTCGGGTTCGCCCGATCTGCCCGGGCACATGGATCGGCCCGCCCCGCGTACGCGCGACGACGTACGAGGGGCGGGCCGTTCCGGTCCGGCGGGCCGGTCAGCTCAGGTCGATGCCCGGGTAGAGCGGGAAACCGGCGAGCAGGTCGGCGGAGCGGGCGGCGACCTGCTCGGCGACGGCCGGGTCCAGCACGTAGTTGGCCTTCGACGTCCCGCCCTTCGCCGCCGCGGCGGGGGTCGTGGCCGCCAGCACCGTGTCGATGAGGCCGGCGATCTCGTCCATCTCCGGCGCGCCCAGGCCCCGGGTGGTCAGCGCGGGGGTGCCGATGCGGATGCCGGAGGTGTACCAGGCGCCGTTCGGGTCCTGCGGCACCGAGTTGCGGTTGGTGACGATGCCCGCGTCCAGCAGTGCCGCCTCCGCCTGACGGCCCGTCAGGCCGTAGGAGGAGACGTCGATCAGCGCCAGGTGGTTGTCGGTGCCGCCGGTGACCAGCGTCGCGCCGCGCCGCATCAGGCCCTCGGCGAGGGAGCGGGCGTTGTCCACCACGGCGTGCGCGTACGTGCCGAACTCCGGCCGGGCCGCCTCCGCCAGCGCCACCGCCTTGGCCGCCATCACGTGCGGCAGCGGGCCGCCGAGCACCATCGGGCAGCCCCGGTCCACGTGCTCGGCGAGCGCGTCGTCGCACAGCACCATGCCGCCGCGCGGGCCGCGCAGCGACTTGTGGGTGGTGGTGGTGACGATGTTCGCGTGCGGCACCGGGTCGAAGTCGCCGGTCAGCACCTTGCCCGCGACCAGGCCGGCGAAGTGCGCCATGTCCACCATCAGCGTGGCGCCGACCTCGTCGGCGATCTCGCGCATGATGCGGAAGTTGACCAGCCGCGGGTAGGCGGAGTAGCCCGCGACCAGGATCAGCGGCCGGAACTCGCGGGCCGCGGCGCGCAGCGCGTCGTAGTCCACCAGGCCGGTCCGCGGGTCGGTGCCGTAGCTGCGCTGCTCGAACATCTTGCCCGAGATGTTCGGGCGGAAGCCGTGCGTGAGGTGGCCGCCCGCGTCCAGGGACATGCCGAGCATCCGCTGGTTGCCGAAGTCGGCGCGCAGCCGGGCCCAGTCCTGCTCGGTCAGGTCGTTGACCTGGCGGACGCCGGCCTTGTCCAGCGCCGGGCGCTCCACCCGCTGCGAGAGCACCGCCCAGAACGCGACGAGGTTCGCGTCGATCCCGGAGTGCGGCTGCACGTAGGCGTGCGCGGCGCCGAAGACGTTGCGGGCGTGCTCGGCGGCGAGCGCCTCGACGGTGTCCACGTTGCGGCAGCCCGCGTAGAAGCGGCGGCCGACGGTGCCCTCCGCGTACTTGTCGCTGAACCAGTTGCCCATCGCCAGCAGCACCGCGGGCGAGGCGTAGTTCTCGCTCGCGATCAGCTTGAGCATCTCGCGCTGGTCGGCGACCTCCGCGGCGATCGCGTCCGCGACCCGCGGCTCGACGCCCCGGATCACCTCAAGGGCGCTGCGGAACGCGGTGGACTCGACGGACTGGCGGGACTGCGGAGTGTGCGGGGACTGCTGGGTGACAGACGGTTCGGCCATGGCGGGGTCCTCCGGAGATTCGGCAACGGGGTGGCCCAGGCGTACGGCACTTCTGTTTCGCGCGAGCCGCTTCCCGATGGTTGCACCCATCCCAGCACGCCAGTCACGGCTCCCGGGCAGCGTATCAACCCGCCCGACCCGCCGCGTACTGTCGGTTCCGGGATCACCTGCGGGCCGGGCCCGGGTACCTGCCGGTCCTCCCGCGGGGAGCCGCGCGGGAGCCCGCGCCGGCCAGGGGCGCCGTAGGCACGACGTTGGGAGCGGTACATGGGCAGGGCAGAGACCTCGGCTACGGTGCGCGGCGCGGTCACCGCCTCAGGTGTGGGGGTCCTGGAACTGGACCGCCCGGGTGCGCTGAACGCGCTGGACCTGGAGATGGCCCGCGCGATCGACACGACGCTGCGCGGATGGCGGCAGGACCCCGCGGTCCGTTCGGTGCTGGTGCGCAGCACCTCCCCGAAGGCGTTCTGCGCCGGCGGCGACATCCTGGCGATGCGCGCCGCGGGCCTGCGCGGCGACGACGCGGCGGTCCGCACGTACTTCAGCACGGAGTACACCCTGAACGCGCTGGTCGCCCAGTTCCCGAAGCCGTACACCGCGCTGGTCGACGGGTACGCGATGGGCGGCGGGCTGGGCATCTCGGTGCACGGCTCGGCGATGGTGGTCACCGAGCGGGCGGTGCTGGCGATGCCGGAGACGGCGATCGGGTTCTTCCCGGACATCGGCGCGACCTACTTCCTGCCCCGGCTGCCGGGCGCCGTCGGCTGGTACCTCGGGTTGACGGGCGTACGGATCTCGGGCGCCGCCGCGGTCGAGTGCGGCCTGGCCACGCACTACGTTCCCGCCGCCGACCTGCCCGCGCTGGAGGAGGCGCTGACGGGCGCGGACGGCGGCGCCCCGGACGCGGTGCTGGAACGGTTCGCCGTGGGCGCGCCGCCCTCCGAACTCGCCGGGCACCGCGCGGCGATCGAGCGCTGCTTCTCCGCCCCGGACCTGGCGGAGCTGCGGGACCGGCTCACCGCGCAGACCGGTGCCGGGGACGCCGCGGACCGGGCGTGGGCCGAGGACACCCTCGCGGTGCTGGACCGGGCCAGCCCGATGAGCCTGGAGCTGACCTTCGGGCTGCTGCGCGCGGGCGCCGGCGCGAGCCTGGCGGAGTGCCTGGCCCTGGAGCTGGAGAGCGCCTGCCGCACCGCCCGCGAGCCCGACTTCCACGAAGGGGTGCGCGCCGCGCTGGTGGACAAGGACCGTAGCCCCGTCTGGGTGCCGCGCCCGTAGCCGGGCAGAACCCGCGCCCGTACCCGGCATCACGCACAAACGGCACCCCGCACCCGGCGCCCTGCGCCCGTATCCCGCACCCCGCCCGCACGCCGTTCCGGGGGTCGGCGCGCCCCGAGCGCTGACCATTATATGAGACGCCGGTATCACCATGCGGTCAGTGCGGCGTACTGTGGCGGTCGAGGTGATCACCGGACCGCCGCCGTCGGGCGGCCGGCCGTGGTCGCGTGATGATTGGAGCGCCATGCCCCGGGAATGGGATGCCAGGACGTACGACTCCCTGCCGCTGCCGCACCTCGGCTGGGGGCGGCGCACGCTCGCCCGGCTGCCGCTGCGCGGCGACGAGCGGGTGCTGGACGCGGGGTGCGGTACCGGGCGCGACACGGAAGGGCTGCTGGACCGGCTGCCGGACGGCCGGGTGGTCGCCATGGACGGTTCCGCCCGCATGCTGGACCAGTTGCGCGAGCGGCTGGCCGGACGCCTGGACCGGGTGGAGGTCGTGCTCGCCGACCTGACGAAGCCGCTGCCCTTCGACGGCGAGGTGGACGCGGTCTTCAGCGTCGCGACCTTCCACTGGGTCGAGGACCACTCCGCGCTCTTCGCGTCGCTCGCCGAGCGGATGCGGCCCGGAGCCCGCCTGGTCAGCGACTGCGGCGGCCGCGGCAACATCGCCGCGGTGAACGCGGCCGTCGCCGACGTCACCGGCACCGCCTCCGACACCTGGGAGTTCGCGGGCGTGGACGACACCCGCGAACGGCTGGCCGCCGCCGGGTTCACCGACATCGACGTCCGGCTGCGCCCCGACCCGGCCAGGTTCGAGCGCGGCGAGCAGTTGGAGTCCTTCCTCGCGACCGTCATCCTCGGCCCTCGGCTGGACGCCATGGCCGACGCCGACCACGAGCCCTTCGTCCAGGCGGTCGCCGCGCGGCTGGCCGAACCCGTCGCGGACTACGTCCGGTTGGAGATCTCGGCCGTACGCGGCTGAACCGGGGCGGGACCGCGGCGCTCAACCGGTTGAGCCGGCGGCGCCGTCGCGGAGATCCCGCGGCCACGGTGCCAACGCCACTGCCCCGGTTCAGCGTTGTTAAGGTGGGCGGGCCGTATCGCCGCACACGGCCCGCCCGCGGGCCCCGCACCACCCGAGGCCGCATGTCCCCCGTGTCCCCCAAGAAGCGCCCCACCATCGCCGACATCGCCGAGGCGGCAGGTGTTTCGAAGGGCGCGGTGTCCTACGCGCTCAACGGCAAACCGGGCGTCTCGGAGGGAACCCGCGCGCGCATCCTGGAGATCGCCGCCCGGATGGGCTGGCACCCCAGCAGCGCCGCCCGCGCGCTGTCCGACGGCCGGGCCGGCGCGATCGGCCTGGTGGTGGACCGGCCCGCGTGGGTACTGGGCATCGAACCGTTCTTCATGCGGCTGATCTCCGGTGTCGAGGCCGGCCTGGCCGCCACCGGCACGGCGCTGCTGCTCCAGGTCACCGAGGACGCCGGCGCCGAGGAGGAGGCGTACCGGCGCTGGTGGGGCGAGCGGCGGGTGGACGGCGTGCTCCTGGTGGACCTGCGCGAACCCGATCCGCGCCCCGCGCTGCTCGCCGAACTCGGCCTGCCCGCCCTGGCGGTGGGCCACGCGGGCCGGGTGCCGGGGGTGCCGTCGGTCTGGATCGACGACGCCGTCGCCGTCCGGGAGACCCTCGCCTACCTCGCGGCGCTGGGGCACCGCGAGATCGCTCGGGTGGCCGGGCCGCCGCACTTCGTGCACACCCGCGAGCGCGGCGAGGCGTTCGAGGCCGCCGCGGAGGAGCTGGGACTCGGCGGCGTCACCTGCGTCTACACCGACTACTCCGGGGAGGACGGCGCGCGGGCGACCCGGCGGCTGCTGTCGGCCGCGGAACGGCCCACCGCCATCGTCTACGACAACGACGTGATGGCCGTCGCCGCGCTCGGCGTCACCCAGGAGATGGGGGTGTCGGTGCCGGGCGAGCTGTCCCTCGTCGCCTGGGACGACAGCGAGTTGTGCCGCCTGGTGCACCCCGCGCTGACCGCGGTGAGCCGCCGCGTGCCGGAGTACGGTCACCGCGCCGCGCAGGTCCTGCTCGCACACGTACGGGGGGAGCGGGTGGCGGACGTCCTGCTCGAACCGCCGGTGCTGGTCCCGCGCGGGAGCACCGCCCCGGCCCGCCCCGCCGAACGCCCGCTGCGGGCGCGCCGCCCAGCATAGACGCCGCCCGGCCCCAGTCGCTCCGCCCGGCCCAGTCCCTCCGCCCGGCCCGGACACCGCCCGGCCCAGTCCCTCCGCCCGGCCCGGACGCGCCGCTTGGCGCACGCCGCGCGTTTTCCGCGGTCCAGACCAACCTCCCGCAGGTCATCGCCCTGCACCCGGTCAACGCACCGTTGTTTCACCGTGTTTCAGACATCTGAACCGCGTTCGACACCTTGACGGCCTTGTGGAGCGCGAGTTAAATCACGTCGCGATATAAGCCGTGAAACAAGTACGGGAACAAGCGTGTGGGCCCCCTCGCTGCACGGTTGCCCCGGACGGATGGTGCACGGCCCGTAGGACGAAATGTCAGGCCCATGCCATCATTGCCGAGAAAGGCAACGAACCATGAGCGCAGCAACGCGCCCCCGCGCGGGCAGAACCCGTATGCGGCGCACCCTCGTCGGGGTGGTGACGGCGGCCGCGGCGGCCGTCGCCCCCATGCTCGCGATGCCGGCCACCGCGCACGCGGCCGGTGAGAGCGTCCAGGTGTACCTCACCACCACCAACGACTCCGGCGGCCGCAACGTCACGAAGGGCCTGGAGCAGCAGGCCCCGCTGACCTTCGCCGCCGGGACCGGCGGCTCCGGCCAGCAGGTCACGGTGGACGAGGGCACGCAGTACCAGCAGTTCACCGGCGGTGGCGCGTCCTTCACCGACACCGCCGCCTATCTGCTCAACTCCAGCGGCGCCCTGTCGGCCTCGACCCGCGACTCGGTGATGCAGAAGCTCTTCGACCCGGTCAACGGGATCGGCCTGGACTTCCTGCGCAACCCGATGGGCGCCTCCGACCTGGCCCGCAACAACTACACGTACGACGACATGCCGGCCGGCCAGACCGACCCGACGCTCGCCCACTTCTCCATCGCCCACGACCAGACGGACGTCCTGCCGCTGACCAAGCAGGCCGAGCAGATCAACCCGGACGTCACGGTGATGGCCACCCCGTGGACCCCGCCGCCGTGGATGAAGGACAACGGCAGCTACGTGCAGGGCTGGCTCCAGTCGCAGTACTACGCGGCCTACGCGCAATACTTCGTGAAGTACATCCAGGCGTACCAGGCCGCGGGCGTGCCGATCGACTACGTGTCGGTGCAGAACGAGCCGACGGTCGGCGGCGACTATCCGGGCGCGAACTGGAACGGCTCCGGGCTGGCGTACTTCACCAAGAACGACCTGCTGCCCGCGCTGCACACCGCCGGCCTGTCCACGAAGGTGCTCGCGCTGGACTGGAACCCCGACTCGTACGACAGCTTCGCCGCGCCCACCGTGGACGACGAATCCATCCGCGACGACCCCAACTTCGGCGGGATCGCCTGGCACGGCTACGAGGGCAGCACCAGCGAGCAGACCACGATCCACAACCAGTACCCGAACGTGCCGGACTTCGACACCGAGCACTCCGGCGGCACCTGGATCGGCAACCAGCAGAAGGAGGACATGGAGAACCTGATCGACTACACCCGCAACTGGGGCCAGAGCTGGGTCAAGTGGAGCCTGGCGGTCGATCAGAACATGGGCCCGCACAACGGCGGTTGCGGCACCTGCACCGGCCTGGTCACCGTGCACAACGGCGACAGCCGCAGCGGGCAGGTCGACTACACCATCGAGTACTACACGATGGGCCAGCTGACGAAGTTCGTGCGGCCCGGCGCGCACCGGATCAGCTCCGACGACAACTCCACGATCCGCAACGTCGCGTGGAAGAACCCGGACGGCTCCAAGGCCCTGATCGCCTACAACGAGTCGACCTCCGCGCAGCCGGTCACGGTCAACTGGGGCAACGAGCACTTCACTTACACCATGCCCGCGGGCGCCTCGGCGACGTTCACCTGGTCCGGCACCCAGGGCAGCGGCGGCGGCACCAGCCCCGGCCACACCGGCGCGATCACCGGCTACGGCGGCAAGTGCGCCGACGTGGCCGGCGGCAGCTCCGCCAACGGCACCGCGGTGCAGCTCTACGACTGCAACGGCTCCGCCGCCCAGCAGTGGACCGCCTCGGGCAACACTCTCCAGGCGCTGGGCAAGTGCCTGGACGTGACCTCGGCCGGCACCGCCGACGGCAGCCAGACGCAGTTGTACGACTGCAACGGCACTGCGGCCCAGCAGTGGACCAGAGGCCCGGACAACGAGCTGGTGAACACCGGCTCGGGCAAGTGCCTGGACGCCACCGGGCCGAGTTCGGCCAACGGCACCCGATTGCAGATCTGGACCTGCACCGGTGCCGCCAATCAGCAGTGGACGGCGCCCGCCGCCTGATCCGCTGCCCGAAACGGCCGGGTGGTGGACCTCTCACCACCGCCCGGTCGCGCTGAGGGAAGAGCCGCCGGTCCGCGCGTCCCGCGGACCGGCGGCCGGCGCGCGCCCGTGTCCGCCCCCGTATCCGCGCTCCGCGTCCGGGCCGTTCGGGGGCGCCGGCGGCCGCATAGTCGTCCATTGCGGGGCGGCGAAGTCGTCCCGTCGGCTGATGTTCCCCGGCGCGTTGACCCAAGTGGCCCTGCGCGGGTAGGAGAGCGGGTCCGTGACGTCCTAGCCTGGACGTGCCGTCCCCACGCGCCGAGGAGCCGCCGTGTCCGTCGCACGCACCGATGGAGCCTTGTGGCAGCGCGCTTCCGTGCGTTCGACGGCGATGGTGCTGCCGCTCGCCGCCGTCGCGGTGCTGCTGGCCAGCAAGTGGACGCTCATCAACTCCGGGGCGGGGCAGCTCGGTTCCGCCGACGGCGAGTGGCTCGCGGTGGCCTGCCTGGCCGCGGTCATGACCTGGGTCTTCTCCGCCGTCGCGCTCCAGGGCGCGGTGCTGCGTCCGGTCCCGCCCGGGCGGTTGCTGGCCGCGCAGTTCGCCGCCTCGGCCGCCAACCACGTGCTGCCGGCCGGCGTCGGCGGCAACGCGGTGAACCTGCGGTTCCTGGTCCGGCGCGGGATGACCCCCACCGCCGCGCTGGCCGCCCTCGCGGTGCGCGCGGCGGCGGCCGTGGCCGGGCGGATCGTGCTGCTGCTGGTGGCGCTGCTGGTCTTCCCCGACGCGCTGCACATCCGGCGGGTGGTCTCCGGGCGGCCCGCGCTGCCGGACCACCCGGTGCTGCTCGCGGTCGGCGGCGGCGCCGCGCTGGCCGGGATCGTGCTGCTGCTGCGGTACGCCCGCAGGCTCGGCGCGCGGCTGCGCGGCTTCGTCGCCTCGGTCGCGCACGACGTGCGGGCGGTGCACCGCGACCGGTCCAGGGTGGCGGCCCTGTGGGGCGGTTCGCTCGCCTTCCCGATGATGCACGGCGCGGTGGTGGCCGCCGTGATCCGCGCGGTGCACGCGCCGGTGCCGGTCAGCGGGGTGATGGTGGCGTACCTGTGCGCGAGCACCGCGGCCGGCTGGCTGCCGACGCCGGCCGGGATCGGTTCGCTGGACGCGGCCCTCGCGCTGGCGCTGGTCACCGCGGGCGCCTCCGGGGTCGCCGCGACCTCGGCCGTGCTGGGATACCGCCTGCTCACCACGTGGCTGCCGCTCATTCCCGGTGCCGCCGTGCTCGCCGTGCTGGTACGCCGCGGGGAACTTTAAGGTACGGACCTTTGCCGTTTCTCTTGACGACTCACAGGTTCGCCATTTAAATCACGTCCTGAACTAAGACGTGGCGTAAGTCTTTCCGGGGTCTCAGTGGCCCCGTTCGCCCCGAGCGTTCCCCATGTTCCCCCCACAGCGTTTCCCCCAGCACGCGAGTGGCGTCCCTCGCCTCGCGCCCGGTCCCGGCCGACCGCGTGTCAGGGGCATGACCAAATCTGCCCGCTCGATCGCTGCCCCGCCCCCCACCGACCGAGGAGTCCGGCATGTCGGCACCACCCCGCACCCGGCGTATCCGTCCCTTCGCGCTGCTCGCCGTGGCCGCGCTGCTGCTGTTCGGCTGGCTCCAGCAGGCCGCCGCCGCGACGAGCGCGAGCAGTTCGGCCGCGCCCGCGGCGGCGTCCCCCGCCGCGGCCACCTTCACCGACGACTTCAACGGCCCGGCCGGAAGCGCCGTCGACAGCTCCAAGTGGGGCTACGAGACCGGCGACAACGTCGACAACCACGAGCGCGAGTACTACACCAGCGGCACCCAGAACGCGGCGCTCGACGGGCAGGGCGACCTGGTGATCACCGCCCGCAAGGAGAACCCGGCCAACTACCAGTGCTGGTACGGCACCTGCCAGTACACCTCGGCGCGGCTGTCTACCCCGCAGAAGTTCACCCAGGCGTACGGCCACTTCGAGACCCGGATGAAGCTGCCCCGCGGACAGGGCATGTGGCCCGCGTTCTGGCTGCTCGGCGACGACATCGGGTCGGTCGGCTGGCCGAACAGCGGTGAGATCGACATCATGGAGAACGTCGGCTTCGAGCCCGGCTCCGTGCACGGCACCATCCACGGCCCCGGCTACTCCGGCTCCAACGGCATCGGCGCCGGCTACACGCTGCCCGGCGGCCAGAGCTTCTCCGACGCCTTCCACACCTTCGCCGTCGACTGGGCGCCGAACTCGATCTCCTGGTCGGTGGACGGCCAGGTCTACGAGACCCGCACCCCCGCCGACCTCGGCGGCAACCGCTGGGTCTTCGACCACCCCTTCTACATCATCCTCAACCTCGCGGTCGGCGGGTACTGGCCCGGCGACCCCGACGGCAGCACCTCCTTCCCGCAGCAACTCGTCGTGGACTACGTCCACGTCACCACCAGCGACTCCTCCGGCGGCGGCACCGGCGGCGCCATCACCGGCATCGGCGGCAAGTGCGTCGACGTGACCGGCGCGAACAACGCCAACGGCACGCCCGTCGAGCTCTACGACTGCAACGGCACCGGCGCCCAGCAGTGGACCTCCACCGGAGGCACCCTCCAGGCGCTCGGCAAGTGCCTGGACGTGACCGCGGCCGGCACCGCCGACGGCACACCCGTGCAGCTCTACGACTGCAACGGCACCGCGGCCCAGCAATGGGTGGTCAACAGCGCCCACGACATCGTCAACCCGGCGGCGAACAAGTGCCTGGACGCCACCGGGAACAGCTCCGCCAACGGCACCAGGTTGCAGATCTGGACCTGCACCGGCGCCGCCAACCAGAAGTGGACGTACACGGGCTGATGCGGAAGACCACCGGAATCCTCGCCGGCGCGGCGCTCGCCGCCGGCGCGCTGAGCACCCTCGGACCGGCCCAGAGCGCGTTTGCCGCCACCGGCGCCATCACCGGCTACGGCGGCAAGTGCGTGGACGTCGCCTCGGCGAGTTCGGCCAACGGCACCGCGGTGCAGCTCTACGACTGCAACGGCACCACCGCGCAGAGTTGGACCGTCGGCTCCGACAACTCCCTCCAGGCGCTGGGCAAGTGCATGGACGTCACCGCCGCGGGCACCGCCGACGGCACGCCGGTGCAGCTCTACGACTGCAACGGTTCCGCCGCCCAGCAGTGGACCGCGAGCAACGGCGCACTCGTCAACACCGGCTCCGGCAAGTGCCTGGACGCCACCGGCCCGAGCTCCGCCAACGGCACCCGGCTGCAGATCTGGACCTGCGCCGGGTCCGCCAACCAGAAGTGGACGCTGCCCACCGGCGGCGGCACCACCCCACCGCCCGCGAGCGGCGTCCAGGCGGTCGCCCCCTACCTGTACAACGGCTGGGGCAACCCGCCCGACCCGACCACGATCATGAACGCCACCGGCGTGAAGTGGTTCACCCTCGCCTTCGTGCTCAGCAACGGCACCTGCAACCCCCAGTGGGACGGCAGCCGTTCACTCACCGGCGGGGTCGACCAGAGCACCATCGACAAGGTGCGCGCGGCCGGCGGCGACGTCGTCCCGTCCTTCGGCGGCTACAGCGGCAACAAGTTGGAGCAGTCCTGCACCAGCGCGAGCGCGCTCGCCGGGGCCTACCAGAAGGTGATCAGCGCCTACGGCCTGAAGGCGATCGACATCGACATCGAGGCCGACGCCTACAGCAACGGCACCGTCCAGCAGCGGGTGGTCGACGCGCTCAAGACCGTCAAGGCGGACAACCCGGGGCTGACCGTCTACGTCACCATCGGCACCGGCCAGTCGGGCCCCGACACCGGACTGATCAACAAGGCCGCCGCCTCCGGCCTGACCGTCGACGCGTGGACCATCATGCCGTTCGACTTCGGCGGCGCCGGACAGAACATGGGCACCCTCACCGAGCAGGCCGCGGACGGGCTGAAGAACGCCCTGAAGAGCGCCTACGGCTACAGCGACGACGTGGCGTACCGGCACAGCGGCATCTCGTCGATGAACGGCATCACCGACAACAACGAGACGGTCACCCTGGACGACTTCCGCACCATCCTCGGCTACGCCCAGGCCCACCACCTGGCCCGGCTGACCTTCTGGTCCGCCAACCGCGACCGGCCGTGCCCCGGCGCGTACCCCAACGACGACACCTGCTCCGGAGTGTCCCAGCAGGCCTGGGACTTCACCCGCATCCTCGCGCAGTACGCGGGGTGAGGCCCCGCGTACCGGGCTCCGACGGCGGACGCCCGGTACGCGGCTTCCCGCTTCCCGGCGTGCGGTCCCGGCCCGTGCGATGCGACCATGACCGCTGCCGGATAGCGGAGGGTCGTTCGGATGAGCGGGACAGCGGCAGACGGAAGCGGCAGGGACGCGTCCGGGGCGGACGCGTACGGTACGGGCCGCGGCGGGACGGGCCCGGGTGGCGGTGAGGGCGGGGCACCGACCGGGCGGGTCCTGGTGGTGGACGACGACGCGGCGATCCGCCGCTCGCTCGGCCGCGCGCTGCGGCTGCGCGGTTTCACCGTCGCCGAGGCGGGCGGCGGAGCGGAGGCGATCGAACTGCTCGCACGCACGCCACCGGACCTGCTGGTGCTGGACATCTCCATGCCCGACGTGGACGGCATCCAGGTCTGCCGCACGCTGCGCGGTGCCGGCAACGACCTGCCGGTGCTGGTGCTGTCCGCCCTCGACGAGGTCGCCGACCGCGTCGCCGGGCTCCAGGCCGGCGCCGACGACTACCTGGTCAAGCCGTTCGCGCTGGAGGAACTGGTGCTGCGGCTGCACGCGTTGCTGCGCCGCCGCCCCCCTCGCCCCGACGACCAGGTGTGTGCCTGCGGCCTCGTCCTGGACCCCGCCGCCCGCACCGCCAGCCGCGACGGTACCGCGCTCGACCTGACCCGCCGGGAGTTCGAACTCCTCGAAGTGCTTGCCCGCAACCACGGCCTGGTGCTCACCCGCGACCAACTCCTCGACCGTGTCTGGGGCTACGACTTCGCGGTCCGCTCCGACGCCGTCGACACCTTCGTCAGCTATCTGCGGCGCAAGCTGGAGGCCGGCGGGCGGCCGCGCATCCTGCACACGGTCCGCGGAGTCGGCTTCGTGCTGCGCGCTGACGCGGCGGGCCCGGACGAACCGGGGGGTGGGCACGGCGGAGACGTCGCCGGTGCCGGGCGGGACGCCGGCCGGTGAGGCTGTCCACGAGGATCGCCGTGGCGGTCGGCCTCCTCGTCCCGGTGCTGGTGATCTCCTCCGGCTGGATCATGGTGCGGCTGGTGGCGGGCGACATCCACCGGCAGGCCGACGCGCACCTGCGGCAGCGTGCCGCCGACGTCGAACCGCAGGCCCGCGACCTGCTGCGGGCGATGGCCAACGACCGTCCGCCCGATGTCGAGGAGGCCCGCAGCCGCAAGCTGTTCAGCTCCGCGCTCGACGTCGGCATCCGGGTCACCGGCTCCGGCGGCACCGTCTCCGGCGGCCCGCAGCCGGCCGGCTCCGCGCCGCTGCCGTCCGCCGCGAGCGCCGCCGGCCCGGTCACCGTGCGGGCCGGCGGCCAGAGTTGGCGGGTGCTCGCCGTGCCCGTGCGCGGAGTGCGCGCCGCCGCGTCCGGCACGCTGTGGGTCTTCAGCAGCGACACCGCGGGCCAGGCGCAGATCGGTCAGGTGCGACGCCGTGTCCTCACCGTGGCGCTGCTGACCGCACCCGTCGCCGGCGCCGCGGCCTGGTTCGCCGCCACCCGGCTCGCCCGCCCGCTGCTGCTCCTCCAGCGCCGCGCCGCCGGTATCGACCCCCGGGCCCGCACCGCGCGGCTCGACCACACCCCCACCCGGGTGCCCGAGATCGACGACCTCGCCCGCACCCTCACGACCGTATTGGCCCGGTACGACGAGCAGGCCGCCCGCAGCAGTGAAGCCCTCGCCACAGCCCGTACGTTCGCTGCCAACGCCTCGCACGAGTTGCGCACGCCGCTGATGAGCATGCGCATCAACCTGGACGTGCTCGACGGCACGCCCGCGCCGGGTGCGGCCGAGCGCGCCGAGATCGTCGCCGACCTGCGTGCCGAGCACGAACGGCTGCTCGGGCTGCTCGTCATGTTGCGTGCCCTCGCGGACGGCGACCTGGTCGAGGCCGGGTCCTTCAGCTGCGTTGATCTCGCCGAGGTGGTCGGCGCCGCCGTCGCCGACCTGCGCCGTACCCACCCGGCCGCGCGGGTCACCCTCGACCTCGCGCCCGGCTGCGCGGTGTACGGCTGGCCGCAGGGACTGCGCTCCGCGGTCGACAACCTCCTCACCAACGCGGCCGTGCACGGCCGCGGAGGGGACGGCACCGCGGCCGTCGAGGTCCTGCTGCGACCGTCCGCCGACCGGGCCACGGTCCGCCTCACCGTCGCCGACCACGGTCCCGGCATACCCCCGGCGGCCCGTGCCGACGTCTTCCGCCGCTTCCACCGCCGCCCCGGCAGCCCCGGCTCCGGCCTCGGTCTGGCGCTGGTCGGCCAGCAGGCGGCGCTGCACAGCGGCACCGTGGCCGCGGCGGGCCGCCCCGACGGGCGCCCGGGCACCGCCATCGTCCTCGACCTGCCCGCCGGTGCCGCGGGTGACGCGGACACCCTCGTCCTGCCCCGCCGCCGGGACTGGCTCTCCGGCCCGCCGCCCGCCTGACATCCCCGCGGGAGCGGGCGCCGGAGGGCCACATGGTTTCCACAAAAAGCCTTCCTACGGTGACCGCGCCGGCGGGCGAAGGGCCCGCGGAGCGAAGGGAGCAGGACGATGCGCAGGTTCCGCAGCGCGGTCACGGCGACCGCGGCGATGGCGGCGGTGCTCGGGGCGGCGGGAAGCGCGGCGGCGGACACCGGAAGCGGGGCGACGCCCGGTGCCACGTCGAGCACGTCGGCCGGGACGGGAACCACCAAGGGCGCGGGCGGTTCCAGGGACGGGGCGGTGCGCCTCTGCAAGCGCGTGCCGGCCATCGACGCCCGGATCGACCGCGCGCTGGCCCGCCTCAACGGCCCGGCCACGAAGCGCGGTTCGATCGCCCGCTTGCAGAAGCGGGTGAGTGCCGCGCAGAGCAAGGGCCAGACGGCCGTGGAGACCTACCTCAACGACAGGCTGACGTTCCGCAAGTCGCTGGTGCCGACCCTGACCCAGCGCAGCAGCGACCTCGACGCCGTGCGGACCTGGTGCGGCGCACAGGGGTACGCCTCGAAGCCGGCAGCGAAGTGACCGCGCGCAAAGGGGCGTTGGCGGCACTGCCCGCGGTCGTTCTGGGAGCCGCTCTGCTGGCGGGGTGCGGGCAGCACGACCACGCGGCCGCCCCCGGCGCGTCCGGCACGGCATCGGCTCCGCCCGCGCCGTCCGCGTCCGAACTGGCCCACATGCGCAAGCTCGTGGACGGTGCGGACGCCGCGGCCTCGGCTGCCGAGAAGGACGCGGCCGGCGACAACTGACGGCCCGGCCGGCAACCCACCGGCTGCCGGCCCCCGTCACTGCCCCCGATGAGTTTCCGCCGGTCCGGCGGTCTGCCTTCCGTGGGCCGGGCCGGATACGGCCGAGGGCACGGCGGCGACGTCAGGAAAGGACGGGCGGCGTGGGCGTGGCGCGGCTCCAGTCGCTCACCTCCGACATGCTGTTGCCGGCCCGGCTCGACGCCCGCGAACCGCCGCGCACGCAGGAGGCGGACCTCGCACAGCTCGTCGCGGAGGAGGCCGCGCGCCGCCGCCCGCGGCTGGACGTGCGGGTCACCCTCGACCTCACCCCGGAGGTCCCCGTGCGGGGCTCGCCTGAGCAGGTGCGCCGCCTGGTGGCGAACCTCGTGGACAACGCCGTCCGGTACGCGGCCACGGAGGTGGGCGTCGCCCTCGGCAGGTCCGGGACCCGGGCCGTGCTGGACGTCACCGACGACGGCCCCGGCATCCCGCCGGAGTATCACACCACCGTCTTCGACCGGTTCGCCCGTCTCGATCACGCCCGCCGGCGTGACACCGGCGGCTCCGGCCTGGGCCTGTCCATCGCACGGGACATCGCGACCGCGCACGACGGCAGCCTCGTGGTGGTGCCGCACGCCCAAGGCGCCCACCTGCGGGCGGAGTTCCCGATGCCGGCCCGCGCGGCGTCCGGAGCTGAGCCGGACGGAGGTGAGCTGCGGGGACGTGAGCCGGGCGGAGGCGAGCCGCGTGGACGTGAGCCGGGCGGACGTGAGCCGCGTGGTGCTACGGGGCCGCCGTTCGGGTAGCGGGGGCGGCCGGCGCCTGGGCGGGCCGGTCCGGGGTGGCCGCCTCGGGCGGGGTGCGCAGCGAGCCGGCCGCGGCCGCGGCCACCGCGCACAGCGCCAAGGGCAGCAGGAACGCCACGTTGAGGGGGACGATCCGGGTCAGCGCGCCGATGGCCGCCGGGCCGGCGAGCATGCCGAGGTAGCCGAGCCCGGCCACCCGGGAGACGTTGGCGCCCGCGGCTTCGTGGTCCGCGTGGCCCGCCACGCTGAAGAGCTGGGGCACGCATCCCGACAGGCCGATGCCGAACACCGTCCAGCCGACGAGCGCCAGTGCGATCCAGGGCGAGCAGACGACCGCGACCATCCCCACCGCCGCCGTGCCCGCGCCCCACCGGACCACCGCGACCGGGCCGAACCGCCCCGCCACCCGGTCGGTGAGCAACCGTCCGGCCGTCATGGCCGTGGCGAAGCAGCCGTAGGCGAAGGCGGCGGTGGCCGGCGACGCGTGCAGGACGTCGCGGGTGGCCAGCACGCTCCAGTCGTTGGCGGCGCCCTCGGAGAGCATGACCATCAAGGCGAGCGCGGCCAGCAGCCAGATCCGCCCGGGTACCCGGCGCCGGGTCCGCTTCGCGGCGACAACGGTGCCGGTCCCGGCCGCGTCGGGTGCCTGCGCAGCCGTATCCGCGCCGGGTGCCTGCGCTTCCGGAGTCGCGGCCTGCTGCCGGGGCAGCAGCGCGGGCGCGACCAGCAGGGCGGCGACCAGGCACACCCCGGCGGTACCGCTCAGCGTGGCCGGCGCGCTCCAGCCCCAGCCGAGCGTGCGGGCGCCGACCAGCGACGCGGCCACCCCGCCGAGCGAGAACACCGCGTGGAACGAGGACATCACCGGCCGCCCGTAGCCGCGCTCCACCTGGACGGCGTGCGCGTTCATGCCGACGTCCAGGCAGCCGTTGCCGAAGCCGAGGACGAGCAGCGCCGCGCCGAGCGCCCATCCGCTGGTGGCCGTGCCCGGCAGGGCGACCGCCGCCGCGCACAGCGCCGCGCTGACCGGGACGACCCGGCGCGCGCCGAACCGGTCGGCGAGCGGGCCGACCAGCTGCATCCCGGCGAACGCCCCCGCGCCCAGCAGGAGCAGCAGTGAGCCGAGCACGGCGTGGCTGATGCCCGCGCGCTGCTCGATCGCCGGGATGTGGACGACCCACATCCCCAGGACGAACCCGTTCAGGGCGAAGTACGCGAAGGTGGCCGCCCGGGCGGCACGAAGGGTTCGCTGCATGGCCGCGAACATAACAAACATTCTTGGCGTTCGTCACTGCCGATATCGCACACCAATTTTGTTCGTGGTGTTCAATGGGGGCATGGCAAGCAGCGAGCGACACCGGCAGATCGTCGAGGCGGTACGAGCGGAGGGCCGGCTGGGCGTCGCCGAACTGGCCGCCCTGACCGGCGCCTCGGAGATGACCGTCCGCCGGGACCTGGAGATCCTCGCGGGGCAGGGCGTCCTGGAGCGCTACCGGGGAGGCGCCCGCAGCCTGCTGCTGCGCGGCGAGGAACCGCCGTTCGCGCTCCGGGAGACCGAAAGCCGCGCGGTCAAGCAGCGGATCGCGGCCGAGGTCGCCGCGCTCGTCGCCGACGGCGAGACCGTCGTGCTCGACAGCGGCACCACCTGCCTGGAGGTGGCGCGGGTCCTTCAGCAGCGGCGGCTCACCGTGATGCCGCTGTCCCTGCACGCGGCCAACGCGCTGACCGGCGCGGCGCGGCTCCGGCTGATCATCCCCGGGGGCGAGCCCCGCCCCGGCGAACTCGCCCTGACCGGCCCGCTCACCGAGTCGGCCCTGGCCGCACTCCGCTTCGACACCGCCGTGCTCGGCTGCTGCGGGCTGAGCGCCGCCGACGGGCTCACTGCCTACGACCTCGCCGAGGCCGCCGTGAAGCGTGCCGCGATCGCCTCCGCCCGCCGGGTGATCGCGGTCGCCGACGCCGCCAAGTTCTCCCGTACCGCCCTCGCCTTCGTCGTGCCGGTCACCGCGCTGCACACCGTCGTCACCGACGACCGCGCCTCGCAGGACGAACTGTCGGCCCTGACCACGGCCGGCGTGACCGTCCGCACGGTCCCCGCCGCCCCTACCGCCTGACCCCTGGCGTCGGGGTCGGGCGGTGGGGAGTGGCGGGACGCGAACCCGCTGCTCCGGGGCGCTACTTCGCGTCCGCGTAGCACTCGACCGCGAGGGTCTCCAGCGGGAACGGCACCGGGGTCGGGCCGAACACCAGGCGGCGGGCCTCGTCGCCGGCAGCGGCGACGGCCGACTCGACGGCGGGGGCGAGTTCGGTGGGGGCGTGGACGATCACCTCGTCGTGCTGGAAGAAGACCAGACGCGGCTCGGGGCCGATCGCGGTGAGCCGGCGGCGGAGCGCGGCGAGCATGGCCAGCGCCCAGTCCGAAGCGCTGGCCTGGATCACGAAGTTGCGGGTGAAGCGCCCCCAGGAGCGGGCGGCGCGTTGATCGAGGGCGGAGGCGTCACCCGGGTCGGCGGCCTCCCCGGCGAAGCCGCCTTCCGTGTCGATGAAGCGACTTGCCGAGGGCGTGGGCGAGGTGCGGCCGAGCTGGGAGCGTACGACGCCGCCCGCCTCGCCGGTGCGGGCCGCGGCCTCCACCAGGGCGAGCGCGGCGGGGAAACGGCGCCGCATCACCGCGAGGAGCTGCCCGGCCTCGCCACTGGTCTGCCCGTACATCGCCGCGAGCAGGGCGATCTTGGCGCGTGGCCGGTCACCGGCGAAGGCGTCCAGGGCGAGCGCCGCGTAGAGGTCACCGGCGGCGGAGGCCCTGGCGAGCCCCGGGTCGCCGGACATCGCGGCCAGCACCCGCGGTTCGAGCTGGCCGGCGTCCGCCACGATCAGCCGGTACCCCGGGTCGGCGACCACCGCGCCCCGCAGCAGCCGCGGGATCTGCAGCGCGCCGCCGCCGCGTGTCGCCCACCGCCCCGACACCACCCCGCCGACCACGTACTCCGCCCGGAACCTGCCCGCCCGCACCCACGCCTCGCGCCACGCCCAGCCGTGCGCGGCGTGGATACGGGACAGCTCCTTGTAGCGCAGCAGCAAGGCGGCGGCGGGGTGGCCGACCTCGCGCAGTTCGTGCGAGCGGGTGGTGCGCAACTGGACGCCGACCCGGGCGAAGGCGGGCAGCACCTGGGCGGGGGAGTCGGGGTTGACCGGGCGGCCCAGCTCCTGCTGGATGCGCAGCGCGAGGTCACCGAGGATCGCGGGGCGGGCGCCGCCGGCCGGGCGCGGGCCGAGCAGGCCGGTGAGGAGTTCGTCGTGGACGGCGGCGCTCCACGGCAGGCCGTCCTGGCCCATCTCCACCGCGGCCAGCGCGCCCGCGGACTCCGCGGCGCACAGCAGCAGGGTGCGGTCCGGGTGCTCGCTCGCCGCGATCCGGCGCCGCTGGTCGGCGTAGACGGCGGTCAGGGCCGTCAACGGGTCGGTGTCCTGCGGCAGATGGTGCCGGTCGGCCGCGAACAGCACCGGCTGGTCGTCGGCGCCCGGCTCGGGCGCGTCCGGCGGCTCGGGCAGGTCCCGCAGCCGCGCCCACGCGGCGCCGAGCGACCGCGGCCGGCCGTGCTGCCCCGCCATCCCCAGCAGCAGCGACTCGACGAGCTTCACGTCATGGCACCGCGCCGGCCGCACCGCGGCGCGCTCCAGCAGCCGCGGGTACATCTCGTCGGTGGCCGCCCACACCCAGCGCGGCCGCTCGGCCGCCTCGCGCCGCGCCACCGCGGCGGCCAGATCGGGGGCCGTCTCGCCGGCCCCGGCCGGCCGCCCGTCCGGGCCGAGCGGGCACAGCCGACCACCGGACCCCACCGGGTCCGGCACCACCGCCACCACGCTTTCCATACCCCGACCCTAGGTGCGACCTCTGACAATTCCCGCCGCCCGCGCGGGCGGCGGCTCCGGCCGCCGCGGCCGGACAGCGAACGGTGCCCCTCTCCCGCGGACGGGGAAGGGGCACCCAGGGTCGATGGGGAGCACGGCTCGGGCAGGGCGGAAGGCGCCGAAGCGCCGTGCCGGTCGGCGTCATTCCGTCCGCATCGGCTCGGCACCCGCTCGGCACCCTGCCGACCGGTCCGGCCACGCCGACGGCTTCCGCCGCGGCCGCGGGCTACGCGGAAGCGCCGCCCGCCGCGTCGCCGGCCTGCGCGTCGGCGACCGCCTTGTGCACCTCGCCCATGTCCAGCGCGCGGGCCTGCGCGATGACGTCCTCGAGCGCCGGCTCGGGCAGCGCGCCGGGCTGGGCGAAGACCGCCACCTTGTCGCGCACGATCATCAGCGTGGGGATCGACTGGATCTGGAAGGCGGCGGCCAGCTCCGGCTGCGCCTCCGTGTCGACCTTCGCGAAGATCAGGTCGCCGTGCTTCTCCGACGCCTGGTCGTACACAGGCGCGAACATCCGGCACGGTCCGCACCAGGCGGCCCAGAAGTCGATGAGGACGAAGTCGTTGTCGGACACGACCTCGTCGAAGTTCTCCTTGGTCAGCTCTACAGTGCTCATGGCAGGAGAACGGGCGGTGCCCGCCGGAAATTCCGGGTCCGCGCGGTGCCGTTGTCACTCGTTCGTGTGCCGCGCCCGCCGCCGCAGTGGCGCACCTGACTTGTCCTCGTTGATCGGCGTATGGCAGCAACGAAGTGGATTCGCCAGGATCTCACGGTCAGTGGCACCGCCGCGGCCCCGCCCACCGGGGCGCCGGCGGCCTGGCGGTCGGGGAACGCTCCCGCCCCCGGTGGCGTAACGGTTCTGCAGGCGCGCGACGCGCCCCTCTTCGCCGCCTTGGTCGCCCAATGGCAGTCCGCCGGCCGCATGGTGCCCGGCCAGACGGACTCGGAGTGGGCCGAACTCGTCGGCCGCGTCCCCCGCCTCACCGGCGTCTGAACCGGTCGACACGGCCGACCCTCACGTCCTCCCGGCCCGGTCAGTCCTGGCCCGGTCAGTCCCGGCCCCGTCAGTCCTGGCCGGCCCGGGGGAGGGGGCGTCCGGGCCGCGGGCCGGTGTAGGCGCCGATCAGGCGCATGCGCAGCGGGGGCTCGGCGTACTCCTCCAAGGCGTGGGCGATCCATCCGGCGGTACGGGCGACCGCGAACACGGTCTCGCCCGCCTGCGCCGGCATCCCGTGGGAGACGGAGAGCACGCCCAACGCCAGGTCCACGTTGGCGTGCAGGTCGCGGTGGCGGGCCGCGGTCGTCGCGACCACGTCGCGGGCCGCGCCGAGCGCGGACGCGGCGGCGGGCACCTCGTCGAGCAGCGCGAACAGGGTACGGGCCCGGGGGTCCTCGCCCCGGTAGAGCCGGTGGCCGAGGCCGGGAACGCGCTGCCCTGCCCGCAGGTAGTCCGCGACGACCGGACCCGCGCCGTCCTGCGCCGCGACCTCGGCGAGCATCCGGTGGGCGAGCGCGCTGGCCTGCCCGTGCAGCGGCCCGTCGAGGGCGCCGAGCCCCGCCGAGACGACGGCGTACGGGTGCGCGCGGGCCGAGGCGGCGACCCGTGCCGCGAGGGTGGATGCGGCCAGGTCGTGGTCGATGAGCAGCGCGAGCGCGGTGTCCAGGACGCGCAGCGCCGCCTCGCCGGCGGGGGCCGCGGTCAGCTTCGGCCACAGCCGCAGGGCCAGCGGGCCGTCGCCTTCGTGGGGGCGGCCGACCGGCGGCAGCGCGTCCACCAGCGTCGCGATCAGGCTGCGCGCGGTGCCCAGGACGGCCGGCCCGGACAGGTCGAAGCGCAACGGGTCCGCGCTCGCCGCCGCCGCGACGGCCACCCGTAGCCGGTCCATCGGACCGCTCCCGGCGGGCAGCGCGCCGGCCACCGTACGGGCCGCGGCGAGCGGCGCCGGGGCGGCGGTGAAGCGTGTGCCGGGCCGCAGCACCCCCGTCCACAGCCACTCCGCGACCTCCTCGTAGCCGTACGTCCCGGCGAGGCCGACCGCGTCGACGCCGCGGAAGAAGTACCGGTCGGAGTCGATCAGGGTGATCCCGGTGCGCAGCCGGCCCCAGCCTTCGGTGATGCCGCCGCCCGCAGCCGCGCCGGGGCCCGATCCCGCCGGGTCCGGCTGCGCCGCGGGTCGCCCGCGCCTGGCCAGCGCCGCGACCTGCTCCGGGTCGAAGGTGCTGCCCCGGCCGCCCTGCGCGCGGCGGCTGTCCAGCAGCCCGCGGCTGACGTACGCGTACAGCGTCTCCGGCTTCACCCCGAGCCGCCGTGCCGCCTCCCGGGTGCCGATCCGCTCCTCCGTGGCCGGATCGCCCAGGAGGCCGCTCACTGCGTCGGTCGGGTCCGGGGCGGCGCCCCCGCCCGTCCTGTCGACGCTCTCCGCGCTGTCCGTGCCCGCGTCCCGCGGTCCCGGCCGTCCTGCCTGCTCCGGCTGCTCCCTCGTCATGGACCCACCGTATCTGTACTCGATCACCCAATGTATTGATTCAATCAACATTGACACGCCTGAATCAATCATGGACAGTCACGTACATACCCAAGGAGGAAGACCATGCCGACCACCGAGCCCAGCGCCCCGATCGACGTACCCCGCGGTCTCAAGGGCGTCGTCGTCACCGAGACATCCATCGGCGACGTGCGAGGGGCCGAAGGCTTCTACCACTACCGCGAGTACTCGGCGGTGGAGCTGGCGCGCACCCGCACCTTCGAGGACGTGTGGCACCTGATGTTCCACGGCGCGCTGCCGGACGCGGCGGAGCTGGCCGCGTTCCGGGCCCGCACGGCGGAGCTGCGGCACCTGCCCGCCGACGTCGCGGACGCGCTGCCCGCGATCGCCCGCTCCACGGCGCTGTCCGGGCCGCTCGCGGGACTGCGCACCGCGCTGTCGCTGGCGGGGGCGTCCGCCGGGTTCCGCCCGGTGTACGACATCGACCCCGAACGCCGCCGGGCCGACGCCCTGGCCGCGTGCGCCGCCGTACCCACGCTGGTGACGGCCTTGCACCGGCTCGGGCAGGGCCTGGCGCCGGTCGAGCCGCGCGACGACCTGCCGTACGCGGCGAACTACCTGTACATGCTGACCGGGCGGGAGCCGGAGGCGGCCCAGGCGCGGGCGGTGGAGAGCTATCTGATCTCCACCGTCGACCACGGCTTCAACGCGTCCACGTTCACCGCGCGGGTGATCGCCTCCACCGGTGCGGACCTGGCCGCCTGCCTGGTCGGCGCCCTGGGCGCGCTGTCGGGGCCGCTGCACGGCGGCGCGCCGAGCAGGGCGCTCGACACCCTGGACGCGATCGGTACCCCGGACCGGATCGACGACTGGCTGCGCGAGCGGGTGCTCGCCGGCGACCGGATCATGGGGTTCGGCCACCCCGTGTACACCACCGAGGACCCGCGTTCGCGGATGCTCAAGGCCATCGCGCGCGAATTCGGCGGCGACCTGGTCGACTTCGCCCTCCAGGTGGAGGAGCGGGCCGAGGCGATACTCGCCGAGCTGAAGCCGGGCCGCGACCTGCACATCAACGTCGAGTTCTACGCCGGTGTGGTCATGGAGCTGTGCGGACTGCCCCGGGAGATGTTCACGCCGACCTTCGCGGCCGCCCGGATGGTCGGCTGGAGCGCCAACGTGCTGGAGCAGGCGGAGGACAGCAAGATCATCCGCCCGCTGGCCCGCTATGTGGGTCCGCCGCCCGCGCGCCCGGTGCCGGCCGCCTGAGCGGCCCGCCCAGCCGACCGCCGGCCGATCGGCCGAGCCGCCCATCCGCCGATCGGCCCGGGGCGCCCGGATCACGGGGCCGGGCGACATCCGGGCGACACCCGGGCGCCCCGGGTGCGGCACATACCGACCAGTCGGTAGTCTCTGGGGTCGAGGTTCCCGTCACCCGGCGGGCACCGCCCCACCCGGAGGAGTGGCGACCGTGCGCGCGATCCAGATCACCGAGTTCGGCGGCCCCGAGGTGCTGCGCCTCACCGAACTGCCCGACCCCGTCCCGCAGCCCGGACAGCTCCTGATCGAGGTCGACTCCGCGGGCGTCAACTACGCCGACACCCACACCGTCGAGAACAGCTACCTGGCGGCCTCCTCGCTGCCGATGGTGCCCGGCGCGGAGGTGGTCGGCCGTACCGCCGACGGCCGGCGGGTCGTCGCCCTCACCGACAACGGCGGCTACGCGGAGAAGGCGCTCGTGGCCGACCGCCTCGCCCACGACGTGCCCGACGGCGTCGGCGACGGGCAGGCCCTCGCCCTGGTCATCCAGGGCGTGACCGCCTGGCACCTGCTGCGCACCTGCGCGCGGCTCGCCCCCGGCGAGAGCGTCGTGGTGCACGCGGCGGCCGGCGGCACCGGTTCACTGGCGGTGCAGCTCGCCAAGGAGTTCGGCGCCGGCCGGGTGATCGCCACCGCGTCCACCGAGGAGAAGCGGGCGCTCGCCCTGGAACTGGGCGCCGACACGGCCGTCGACGCCGACCCGCGGGACCTCAAGGAGCGCCTGGTCGAGGCGAACGGCGGCCACAAGGTCGACGCCGTCCTGGAGATGACCGGCGGCCCGGTCTTCGACGCCTCGCTGGCGGCGCTCGCCCCCTTCGGCCGCCTGGTGACCTACGGCATGGCCTCGCGCGTCCCGCCGACCCCGATCGAGCCCGCCCGGCTGATGGGCCGCTCGCGGGCCGTCATCGGCTTCTGGCTCGCGCACTGCCTCGGCCGCCCCGGCATGTACCACGAGCCGCTCGACGAGCTGCTCGCCATGACCGCCGAGGGCCGGCTGCGCCCCCTGATCGGCGCGGTCCACCCGCTGGCCGACGCCGCCCGCGCCCACGAGGACCTGCGGGCCCGCCGCACCACCGGCAAGCTCGTCCTCGACGTGCGCGCCTGACCCCTGGGGCGTCGGTCGTAGCCCGTCCGGAGCACCGCTGTGGGCAAGACCACCCGAATGCCGTGGTGGAAGTGGAACCGGGCGGGACGTCCGAGACGTTGCATCGTTGGGTAGGTAGCCGACAGGCGCACCTGTTCACCAACCTCGGGAGTACGACGGGCCGCGGCCTAGCGACCCGCGCGCCCCGTACGACTCGGGAGGGGCCATGCCACGTAACCGCTTCGCCCCCGACCGGGGACTGACGACCCGCATGGTCGTCACGATGTTCCTGATCGGACTGCTCTACGTCGTCTTCGTCGGCGTGCTGCTCGCTCTGCTGCGCGGCGCCTGGCCGATGATCCTCCTCATCGCGGGCGGACTGTTCATCGCGCAGTTCTGGTTCAGCGACAAGATCGCCGCCTTCAGCATGGGCGCCCGTGAGGTCACCCCCGAGCAGGCCCCCGAGCTGCACGGCGTCGTCGACCGCATCTGCGCCCTGGGCGACATGCCCAAGCCCAAGGTCGCGATCGCCGACTCCGACGTGCCGAACGCGTTCGCCACCGGGCGGAACAAGAAGAACACGATGGTGTGCGCCACCACCGGCCTGCTGCGCCGCCTGGAGCCCGACGAGCTGGAAGGCGTCATCGCGCACGAGATGTCGCACGTCGCCCACAAGGACGTCGCCGTCATGACGATCGCGTCGTTCCTCGGGGTGCTGGCCGGCATGATGACCCGCGTCGCCCTCTTCGGCGGTTTCCGGCGCAGCCGCGATCCCAACAGCAGCGCGCTCATCATCCTCATCCCGCTGGTCAGCGCCGTCGTCTACGCGATCAGCTTCCTGCTCACCCGGATGCTGTCGCGCTACCGCGAGATGTCCGCCGACCGCAGCGCCGCGCTGCTCACCGGCCGCCCCTCCTCGCTGGCCTCCGCGCTCACCAAGGTCAGCGGCCAGATCGCCGCCATCCCCACCGAGGACCTGCGCAGGTCCCAGCCGTTCAACGCGTTCTTCTTCGCCCCCGCGCTGAGCGCCGGCTCCACGGCCTCCAAGCTGCTCTCCACCCACCCGACGCTGGAGCGGCGGCTGGAGCAGCTCAGCCAGATCACCCGCGAACTGGACCGCCGCTGATGGGCCTGCTCGATGTGCTGCTCGGCCGCAGCAAGCCGGTCCGCCCCGACCTCGACCAGCTCTTCGGCCTCACCTCCGCCGCGATCACCCTCCAGGCGGCGAGCGACCTGCGCCCCACCGGCATGGGCGCGGTGTGCTTCGCCGCGGTCGAGGGCGGCGCGTTCGCCGAGATCCAGCAGGACCTGCGCGCCCTGCTGCCGACGGTCGAGACCAGCCAGGACGGCTACGGCTACACCTGGCTGCTGTCCCGGCACGGTCCGGAGGAGACCACCGACCTCGTCACCGACCTGCACGCCATCAACTCGGCGCTCGAACAGCAGGGCTTCGGACCCCAGCTGCTGTGCTCGCTGGTCAGCTTCAAGGACCCGGCCGGCCGCACCCTCGCGCTGGTGTACCTCTACAAGCGCGGCAGCTTCTACCCGTTCTGCCCGCTTCCCGGCGAGAAGCGCGACAGCGCCCTGGAACTCCAGGTCAAGGCGCTCGTGGCGAACGACCTGCGGCTGGAGGAGGACCTGTCGCGCTGGTTCCCGGTATGGGGCGCGCCGGGGCTCGCGGACTGAGCCCCGGCGCGTGCCGCCGGGCGGAACCGGGTCCGGGCCGAGGCCGTGGCGGGCCAGGACCCGGGGAGGACCAGCGCCGGGGAAGGGTCAGCCGGTGCCTTCCGCCGAACCCGCGGCCGCGGCCGCCTTCTCCAGCTGGAACGCCTCGTTGCCCTTGCCGATCCTGGCGTGCACCTCCGGCCGCCGGGCCCGCAGCACCGCGCCGTAGACCAGGCCGATCACCGCGGCCAGCGCGATGATGCCCGGCAGAATCCAGCGCAGCCCGTGGCCCGGGTTGGCGCCGAGCAGCACCGCGAAGTCCTTCACCGAGTAGACGAAGATGACCAGCAGCCCGATCGCGGCGAGGCCCGAGGTCACCAGCCGCCAGCCCTGCACCGCGGCCGCGCCGCGCTTCACGAAGAAGACGATCACGGCGACGGCCGCCGTCGCCATCAGCAGTACCACGCCCAGCGCGCCGACGTTGCCCGCCCAGGTGAACAGCCGCAGCACCGGCGCCGTCGGGTCCGGGCCCTGCGGCCCGAACTTGCCGTGGTCGGTCACCGCGAAGAGCACCACGACGACCAGCGCCACCACCGACTGGAGGAACGACCCGACCGCGGGGGCGCCGCTGGACTTCGAGGTCCGGCCGACCGCCGGGGGCAGCAGGCCGTCGCGGCCCATCGCGAACGCGTAGCGGGCCACCACGTTGTGGAAGCTCAGCATCGACGCGAAGATGCCGGTGATGAAGAAGACGTTCAGCGTGTCGGTGAACGCCCCGCCGAGCCGGCCCTGGTTGAGCGCGAAGATCAGGTTCGCCGACTGCTCCTGCGACTGCCCGACCACGTGCGAGGGGCCGGTCGCCACGGTGATCGCCCAGGAGCTGAACGCGAAGAAGAGAGTGGCGAAGCCGATCGCCAGGAACATCACCTTCGACACCACGCGCTGCGGCTCGCTGGTCTCCTCGGCGTAGACCGGCGCCTGCTCGAAGCCGACGAAGCCGGCGATCACGAAGCACAGCGCGGTGCCGAGCCCGGCCCCGCTCAGCGTGCTGGGGTTGAACGCGTGCATCGACACGCCCTGCGGCCCCGGGTCGCCCAGGAAGCTGAAGTCGAAGACCAGCGTCAGCAGGGTCTCCACGATCAGCAGCACGCCCAGCGTCCTGGCGTTCAGGTCGATCTTCAGCGCGCCGAAGACCGCGGTGATCACCACGCCGCACAACGCCGGTATCCACCAGGACACGTTGTGGTGCCAGTGCTGGAAGATCTGCCCGGATATCTCGAAGCCGAAGATCCCGTAGGTGCCGACCTGCATGATGCTGTACGCGAACAGCGCCACGTAGGAGGCACCCGCGCCCATGGTGCTGCCCAGGCCGCGCGAGATGTACGCGTACAGGGCGCCCGCGTTGTGCACGTGGCGGCTCATCTCCGCGTAGCCGAAGCTGAACAGGGCCAGCACGACACCGACGATCACGAACAGCAGCGGCACCCCGATGATGCCCATGGTGCCGAAGGTGGTCGGAATGACACCCGCCACCACCATCAGCGGCGCGGTCGCGGCGAGCACCGACAGCAGCAGTGCGGGTGCGCCGATCCGGTCCGCGCGCAACGCGCGTTGCTCGCCCTTGAACGTGCTGATCTCGTTGGTACTACCCGTCAGCATGGCCGCGGTTCCTTCCGGTGCAAGGTGGGAGGTACGGGAGGTACGGGTGGAGCAGGGTCTGTCGGGTGGAAGCAGGGTCTGTCGGGGGGAGTTCGGGGGGGAGTTGGTGGGGAGTTCGGGGGGAGTCACGACGAACCGAAACCGAGCGCGTAGTTGCGCGCGGCGCGGAACGCCTTCTTCGGGTCGCGGTCCGGGTACGACCAGGGCACGCGGGTCGCGTCGGCGCCGATCCGGTTGAACAGCGCGGCCGCGGCCACCGTGTCGCCGGAGTGGAACTTGCCGTACGCCAGGTGGTTGAGGTCGACCGGCAGCCGCGGGTACGGCACGCGGTCCCAGTCCAGCCACCAGTCGAAGCCCGCCCGCACGCTGTTGCGGGCCCGCGCGCTGGTCCAGTACGGCAGCCGGGCCGGGTCGGACGGCAGCGCGCCGGACGCCGCCAGCGCGCGGTACCGCTCCACGAGCGCGACCAGCGGCAGCGCGGACAGCGGCGAGGTGCGCCCGGCCTCGCCGGCCGCCCACTCCGCGAACTCGTACACCTCGTGGAACGGGTCGTCCCCGTCGGTCTTCTGGCGCTCGGCGAGGCACTGCGTCATCAGGTGGTGCGCGTGGTGGTGGCCGCGGTGCCGGCCGCGCACCTGGTCGAAGGCGCGCACCTGCTCGTCGTCGCTGCCGGTGCGCCGGGCCAGGACCAGCAGGAACAGCCAGGGCGTCGGGTCGGTCGGCGCCATCCGTGCCACGCGCAGGCACAACTCCCGTGCGTCCTCGGGCTTCTGCTTGCCTCTGATGGCCCGGAAGACGGCCGCGGCGGCGGCCAGTGCCGCGGCGTCCGCGCTCTCCGGCTCGGCGAGCCGCCACTCCTCGGCCCACGCGGCGGAGGACCTGCCCTCGCCGAGGACCACCAGGCGGTGCCCGCGGGAGTCCCAGTCGTCACCGGTGGAAGCCAGCAGCGCGCGGACGTCCGTCCAGCGGCCCTGGGTGAGAGCGGCGCGGGCGGCGACCAGCTCCTCGTCGCCGAAAGCGGGATCGAAGGTGACGTCGTCCTTGCCTCGCCTGAAGCGGAAGGGTGGGGGCGGTGGGGTCATCCGCGGGCAGCCCTCCACGGCGCACGTGACGTCCAGTGATCGCGAACAGCCAATCGGTATGCGCCGGTTCAGGACAAGACCGGACCTGTTGTCTCGGTGTAGTCCCGTATTGTTGCCGGGGTTTGGGAACCGGATTCGGACCCGGGACGTCCGGGTAGGCCGGTCGCCGACAGGTGTGGGACACGGCATAGTTGACATTCGAAAACCTGATCGTCGCGCGCGGGCGCCGCGCGATGATGACGGGTGAGTCCAGTGGGGACCAGGTGAATGGACGAAAGTAACGTGGCAAGAGAGGGTACGCCCGCCGCGTCCACGCATCCACTGGCCTATGTGCGACGCCGGCACGGCTGGAGCTACCAGGACCTGGCGCGGGTGATCGCGGACCACGCGCGGGTGCTCGGCGTACCGATGGCCGCGCGGCGCGAGAAGGTGTGGCGGTGGGAGCACTGGGGTGTGGTGCCCGAGGCCGACAGCCAGCGCGCCCTCGCCCGCGCGCTGGGCATCGCCCCGCGCGAGCTCGAACTGCACCCGTGGCCGCGCTGGTTGCCCGCGCACACCGGGATGCCGGACGGCCTGCCCTGGGACGTGGACGGCAGTTGCGCCGCCCTCGACGCGCTCCTGGACGACGCGGCGGACGACTCCCGCGGCTTCCCGATCGCGGAGGGCATCGGGCTGCGGAACGCGATCGCCGACTGGGACACGGCCGTCGCCGCGCCCTGCGTACCCCCCTCATCACCGTCAGATCCCGTCCCGGACAGAGCACTTCCCACTGCCGGCGGGCCGGGCGCGCCCGTGCGGAGCGCGGGGCCGCGCGGCTCCGCCCTTCGCGGGGGACGAACCGGCCCTGACACGCGGGCGGTTCCCGGTGCGTGGCCCGGTCCCGACGTACGGGCCGTTCCCGGTGCGCGGACCGGTCCTCGCTCCGCCGCCCCCGCGAGCCGGGTGGCCGTATGGCCGGTCGGGCCGGGACGCGGCGCTCAGCCGGCGCCCCCGGCCCCGGCGCCCGGATCTGCCCGGCGCGCGCGGGTGCCCGAGCAGGTGGGAGCCCCCGGGACCGTCGACAGCGGGGTGCTGGACTGGCTGGAAGCCGGTGCGCTCGGGCTGCGGCGGCTGGACGACCGGCTCGGCGGCTCGGCCGTACGGCATCGAGTCGAGGCCGATCTGCGGCTGGTCCGCGGGCTGTTGGAGCGGCAGCCGCAGAGCCCCGCCATCGAGCGGCGCCTGCTGCGGGTCGCCGCCGACCTCGCCCAGCTCGGCGGCTGGGCGGCCACCGACGGGGGCCGGTACGGCGCCGCCCAGCGCCACTACCTGACCGGGCTGCGGCTCGCCCACGCCGCAGGGGACCGCCCGCTCGCGGTCGCCCTGTGGGGCGGCCTCGCGCTCCAGGCCGTCATCACCGGGCATCCGCAGGACGCGGTCGCCGCGTCCGAGGCGGCGGTCCGCGCCGCGGGCGGCACCCCTTCGGCGGTCCGCGCGCTGGCCGCGATCCGGCTGGCCCGCGCGCACGCCGCGCTCGGCGCCGAGGGCGCCTTCCGGCGGGCCGCCGCCGAGGCCGAACGCCGCCTGGACGCCGCCGAGAGCGAGTCCGCCCCGCCCTGGCTGTACGGGTTCGACACCGCCGAACTCGCCGCCCAGCAGGGCCTGGCGCTGCTCGACCTCGGCCTGCCCTACGAGGCCCGCCCGCTGCTGGAACAGGCCCTGGCGATGCAGGACCCCTGCTTCGTCCGCGACCGCGCGCTGTACTCCGCGCGCACCGCCCAGGCCCGCGCCCTGACCGGTGACCACGACGCCGCGCGCTCCCTCGCCCGCGACGCGGCCCGGCTCGCCCGCCACTGCACGACCCCGAGGCTCACGCAGGCGCTCGACGCGCTCACGCCCTTGCTCACCAGCCCGCGCTGACGGTGCGTCCGCCCGCGCTGACGGTTCGGCCGGCTCGCTGACGGCGCGGCCGGCCGCGTCATGGCCGGGCAGTCGAGGTGCGGGCACCCCATCGGGCGCGGCGCGGCCCCGTCGTGCCGGTGTACGGCCCGTTCCCGACATCGTCCGGCCGTGTCGTGCCGGTGTACGGCCCGCTCGCGACGTCGTCCGGCCGCGTTGTGTCGGTGCGTCGCCCCGGTCGTGCCGCGCGGGCCATGACGGCGTGTCCGATACCGGCCGCCGCAAGTACCTAACCGTGACTGATTCGGCCGGCCGGCTCGCTCCGTACCGTCTTGACCTGCAAGGACAACGCGCAAGCGACTCGGCTCCCAGGAGCCGGGGACGCGTCCCGCGATCCGGCCGGTCCGTGGTCCCCCACGGTCCGGCGGTCCCGCAGACAAGAACAGGAGCACCGTCATGGCCTCGGCCTCCTCCACCCTCAGCCCCTCCGTGCCCCACCGCCCCGCCGCGGACTCGGGCCGGTCCGGGCTGGGCCTCATGGTCCTGCTGGCCGCGACCTTCATGGCGGCCCTGGACATCTTCATCGTCAACGTGGCGATCCCCGCCATGCAGAGCGACCTGCACGCCGGAGCCGCCTCGATCCAGTGGGTGGTCGCGGGCTTCGGTCTGGCCGTCGCGACCGGCCTGATCACGGCCGGCCGGCTGGGCGACATCTTCGGCCGCCGCCGGGTGTTCGCGGTCGGGCTGGCCTTGTTCACCGTCACCTCGGCGGCGTGCGGTGTGGCGCCGACCGCCGACACCCTGATCACCGCCCGCGTCCTGCAAGGGCTGTCGGCGGCGCTGATGGGTCCCCAGGTGCTCGCGATCCTCCAGTCCGCCTACACCGGCAAGGCGCAGGCCCGCGCGTTCGGCATGTACGGCATGACGATGGGCGTCGGCGCCGTCTTCGGGCAGCTCATCGGCGGTCTGCTGATCAAGGCGGACGTGCTCGGCCTGGGCTGGCGCGCCTGCTTCCTGATCAACGTGCCGGTCGGGCTGGCCGCCCTGGTGCTCGCGCCCAGGGCGCTGGCCGAGTCGCGCGCTCCGCGCCGGCCGCGGCTGGACAACACCGGTGTGGCGCTGTCGACCGCGGCCGTGGTCGCCCTGGTCCTGCCGCTGATCCAGGGCCGCGCGCAGGGCTGGCCGCTGTGGACCTGGCTCAGCCTGGCCGGCTCGGCGATACTCGGCGCCGCGTTCGTCGCGCACCAGAGCCGGCTGGGCCGGGCGGGCGGCGACCCGGTACTGAACACCGCGCTGTTCCGGGAGCGGGGGTTCGCGTGGGGCGCCCTGGCGCAGTTGGTCTTCTGGACCGGGCAGGGCTCGTTCTTCCTCGTCCTCGCCCTCTACCTCCAGGCCGGCCGCGGCCTCGGCGCGCTGGAGTCCGGCACCGTGTTCCTGTCCATCGGCGGCGGTTATCTGATCACCTCCACCACCGCGCACCGCATCGCGGCCCACATGGGCGCCGCCACGGTTCCGGTCGGCGCGCTGCTGATGGCCGTCGGGCTGGGCGGGCTGTGGGACGCGGTGCACGCCTCGGGCACCACCGGCAGCCTGTGGGAGCTGGTGCCGGGTCTGGCCGTGGACGGTATCGGGATGGGCATGGTGATCGCGCCGCTCACCCACACGGCGCTGGGCACGGTCCGGGAGGACCTGGTCGGGTCGGCGTCCGGAGTGGTGGCGACCATCCAGCAGATCGGCGGCGCCCTCGGCATCGCGCTGATCGGCATCATCTTCTACGGCGCGACCGGCGACGGGGCTCCGGCCCGCTACCCGCACGCCTTCGGGCTCGGCCTGATGTTCCTGCTGGCGCTCGAAGTGGTGCTCGCGGCACTGACCGCGTCGCTCGCCGCCCGCGGCAGGAAGCACGGGAAGTAGTCGCCGGGGCGCGCGGGGCCGGGCCGTCCGTACGGGGTCGGGGAGCAAAGGAGTAAGGGGCATCCTCCAGGGAGGGTGCCCCTTACTCGTCCTACTCGGCGCGTTACTTGTCGCGCGGAGGCGGCCCGGTCAGACCCGGCGCAGGCGGACCACCGGGATGTCCCGCTCGGTCTTCTCCTGGTACTCCTGGTACGGCGGGTAGACCTCCACCAGATGCGGCCACACCCGCGCCTTCTCCTGCGGCGAGAGCACCTCGGCCCGCGCGGCGAAGCGCTCGGTGCCCACCCGCAAGTGCACCTCGGGGTTGTCCCGCACGCTCAGGAACCACACCGGGTGCTCGTCGGAACCGCCCTTCGACGCGACGATCAGATAGTCCTCCCCATCGCGCCCGTAGATCAGCACCGTCCGGTGCCAGACGCCGCTGCGGCGCCCGAGGTAGTCGATGAGCAGGCAGGGCGAGCCGTTCATGTCGGTGCCCTCCGTGCCGTTGGAGGACTCGTACCGCTCGGCCTGTTCGGCCACCCACGTCGACGGGCTGATCTTCACGTTGTTCGGGTCGTACGCGCTCATCGGCAACGCTCCATCGCAAAGGGTCGTGGAAGTGACGTTCAAGCGTAGGTACATCTGCCCACCGGGTCGCCACGCGACCCGCTGAGCGAGCGCTCAGTCAGCCCTTGCCAAAACTGGAACACGTTCCTACCATCGCGGAAGTGACACGAGAACCGTCGAACCCGGCCGCCGGCTCCCCACCCGGCCCGCTGGCGGGAGTGCGCGTCGTCGAACTCGCCGGCATCGGGCCCGGTCCGTTCGCCGCCATGCTCCTCGCCGACCTGGGCGCCGACGTCGTGCGCGTCGACCGCCCCGGCGGCCAGGGCCTGGGCGTCGACCCCGCCCACGACGTCACCAACCGCAACAAGCGCTCCGTCCTGGTGGACCTCAAGGCCGCCACCGGCCCGCCCGCCGTCCTCGACCTCGTCGCCCGGGCCGACATCCTCATCGAGGGCTACCGCCCCGGCGTCGCCGAGCGCCTGGGCGTCGGCCCGGAGCCCTGCCTGGCCCGCAACCCCCGTCTGGTCTACGGCCGGATGACCGGCTGGGGCCAGGACGGCCCGCTCGCGCGCACCGCGGGCCACGACATCGCCTACATCGCGGTGACCGGCGCCCTCGACCTGGCAGGCGCCCCCGACCGACCACCCGCCCCCACCGCCAACCTCCTCGGCGACTACGCGGGCGGCTCCCTCTACCTCGTCACCGGGGTGCTCGCCGCCCTCCACCACGCCCGCGCCCACGGCCGCGGCCAGGTCGTGGACGCGGCCATCGTGGACGGCACCGCGCACCTGACCGCGATGCTCCACGGCATGCGCTCCGCCGGCGCCTGGCAGGACCGGCGCGGCTCCAACCTGCTGGACGGCAGCGCCCCCTTCTACGGCGTCTACGCCACGGCGGACGGCGGCCACATGGCGGTCGGCGCCCTGGAGCAGCGCTTCTACGACGAGTTCACCGCGCTGCTCGGCCTGCCCGCCGAGGCCGCGGCCCTGCGCACCGACCCCGCCCGCTGGCCGGAACTGCGCGAGGCCGTCGCCGCCCGATTCCGTACCCGCACCCGCGAGCAGTGGGCCGGCGTCTTCGACGGCACCGACGCCTGCGTCGCGCCCGTACTGCCGCTCGGCGAGGCCCACCACCACCCGCACATCGCGGCCCGGGGCACCCTGGCGGCGTACGAGGGCGTGGTGCAACCCGCTCCCGCGCCGCGCTTCTCCGCCACCCCGGCCGCGCTGCGCCGCCCGCCCGCGCTTCCGGGCGCGCACACCGCGGAGGTGGCCCGGGACTGGGAAACCCCCGCCCTGATAGCCGCGGACCCCGCGCCCGCCGCAGGCTCCGTAGCTGCCGCCGGCTCCGTACCCGCCGTCAACACCGCGTCCGCTTCCGCCAACACCGCGTCCGCTTCCGACGACTCCGGACCAGCCGGCGGTCCCTCCGGCTGACCGGGTCCGACGCACCCAGCGCCACCCCACCCGCGAACCCTCACCGAAAGGCACGACGTTGAGCACCGACGCCTACGTCTACGACGCCGTACGCACCCCGCGCGGGCGCGGAAAGGCCAACGGCTCCCTGCACGGCACCAAGCCGATCGACCTCGTCGTCGGCCTCATCCACGAACTGCGCCGCCGCTTCCCGAACCTGGACCCCGCGGCCATCGACGACATCGTGCTCGGCGTGGTCAGCCCGATCGGCGACCAGGGTTCGGACATCGCCCGGATCGCCGCCATTGCCGCGGGCCTGCCCGACACCGTCGCCGGCGTGCAGGAGAACCGCTTCTGCGCCTCCGGCCTCGAAGCGGTCAACCTCGCGGCGGCCAAGGTCCGTTCGGGCTGGGAGGACCTGGTGCTGGCCGGCGGCGTGGAGTCGATGTCCCGCGTCGCCATGGGCTCCGACGGCGGCGCCTGGGCCATGGACCCGATGACGTCGTTCGAGACCGGGTTCGTGCCCCAGGGCATCGGTGCCGACCTGATCGCCACCATCGGCGGCTGGAGCAGGCACGACGTCGACACGTACGCGTCCTTGTCGCA
Source organism: Streptomyces sp. NPDC087270 (assembly GCF_044744625.1). NCBI lineage: Bacteria > Bacillati > Actinomycetota > Actinomycetes > Kitasatosporales > Streptomycetaceae > Streptomyces > Streptomyces sp. NPDC087270. Next base: position 33,258 of record NZ_JBIUYR010000005.1, on the reverse strand, counting down.
GGAGCGCGCCGCCGAGGCGTGGAAGGAGGGCCGCTTCGACCGCTCCGTCGTCCCGGTCGTGGACCGCGCGGGCCTGACCGTCCTGGACCGCGACGAGCACATGCGGCCGGGCACCACCCCCGAGTCGCTGGCCGCCCTCAAGCCGTCCTTCGCCACCATCGGCGACGCCGGCGGCTTCGACGCGGTCGCGCTCCAGAAGTACCACTGGGTGGAGCGGATCGACCACGTCCACCACGCCGGCAACTCCTCCGGCATCGTGGACGGCGCGGCGCTGGTCGCCATCGGGAACCGCGAGGTCGGCGAGCGCTACGGCCTCACCCCGCGCGCCCGCATCCTGTCCGCGGCCGTCTCCGGTTCCGAGCCGACCATCATGCTCACCGGCCCCGCGCCCGCCTCCCGCAAGGCGCTGGCCAAGGCCGGGCTGAGCGTCGGCGACATCGACCTGATCGAGATGAACGAGGCGTTCGCGGCGGTCGTGCTGCGCTTCGCCGCCGACCTCGGCGTCAGCATCGACAAGGTCAACGTCAACGGCGGCGCCATCGCGCTCGGCCACCCGCTCGGCGCGACCGGCGCGATGATCCTGGGCACCCTCATCGACGAACTGGAGCGCCGCGACCAGCGCTACGGCCTCGCCACCTTGTGCGTGGGCGGCGGCATGGGCGTCGCCACCGTCGTCGAACGCCTCTGACCCGGCCGCGCTCCCGCACCCCGCGGCCGCCCGCGCCCCGCACCACCGCGCACGGCCGTTCCACCCCTCGCCCGCACCTCGCCGGACCAACCGGACCAACGGAGCTTCGAAGACCATGAGCGAGTCCACCACCATCCGCTGGGAGCAGGACGCCGAGGGCGTCGTCACCCTCGTCCTCGACGACCCGGCGCAGTCCGCGAACACCATGAACGCGGCCTTCGCCGACTCCCTCGACGCCACCCTCGACCGCCTGGAGGCCGAACTCGACGGCATCCGCGGCGTGATCGTCACCTCCGCCAAGAAGACCTTCTTCGCCGGCGGCGACCTGCGCGACCTCATCCGCGCCACCCCCGAGACCGCCGAGAACGTCTTCGCCGGGTCCCTGCGCATCAAGCGCCGCCTGCGCCGCCTGGAGACCCTCGGCAAGCCCGTCGTCGCCGCGATCAACGGCGCGGCGCTCGGCGGCGGTTACGAGATCGCGCTCGCCTGTCACCACCGGGTCGCCCTGGACGCGCCCGGCAGCAAGATCGGCTGCCCGGAGGTCACCCTCGGGCTGCTGCCCGGCGGCGGGGGCGTGGTGCGCACCGTCCGGCTGCTCGGCATCGCCGACGCCCTGCTCAAGGTGCTGCTCCAGGGCCGCCAGTACACCCCGGAGCGCGCCCTGGCGGCCGGTCTGATCCACGAGGTGGCCACCGACCGCGACGACCTGCTCGCCCGCGCCCGCGCCTTCATCCTCGCCAACCCCGAGGCCCGGCAGCCCTGGGACGTGCCCGGCTACAAGATCCCCGGCGGCACCCCCAAGAGCCCCGCGTTCGCCGCGAACCTGCCCGCGTTCCCGGCGAACCTGAGCAAGCAGCTCGCCGGCGCCCCGTTCCCGGCGCCGCGCGCCATCCTGGCGGCCGCCGTCGAGAGCTCCCAGGTCGACATCGACACCGCCTTCACCATCGAGGCGCGCTACTTCACCGAACTCGCCTGCGGCCCCGTCTCGAAGAACATGATCCAGGCGTTCTTCTTCGACATGCAGGCCGTCAACTCCGGTGCCAGCCGCCCCAAGGACGTGCCTGCCCGCCAGGTCGCCAAGGTCGCGGTGCTGGGCGCCGGCATGATGGGCGCCGGCATCGCCTACTCCTGCGCGCGCGCCGGCATCGACGTCGTCCTCAAGGACGTCACCCAGGAGGCCGCCGAGCGCGGCAAGGCGTACTCCGCCGGGCTGCTGGACAAAGCGCTCGCCAAGGGCCGCACCACGCCGGAGAAGCGGGCGGCGCTGCTCGCCCGGATCACCCCGACCGCCGACCCGGCCGACCTCGCGGGCTGCGACGCCGTCATCGAGGCGGTCTTCGAGGACGCCGCCTTGAAGCACAAGGTGTTCCAGGAGATCCAGGACGTGGTCGCCCCGGACGCGCTGCTGTGCTCCAACACCTCCACCCTGCCGATCACCGCGCTCGCCGAAGGAGTCCGGCGGCAGTCCGACTTCGTCGGGCTGCACTTCTTCTCCCCGGTCGACAAGATGCCGCTGGTCGAGATCATCCGCGGCCGGGACACCGGCGACGAGGCGCTGGCCCGCGCGTTCGACCTGGTCCGGCAGATCCGCAAGACGCCGATCGTCGTCAACGACTCGCGCGGCTTCTTCACCTCCCGGGTGATCGGCCACTTCCTCAACGAGGGCGTCGCCATGGTCGGCGAGGGCATCCCGGCCGCCTCCGTGGAGCAGGCCGCCGCGCAGGCCGGCTACCCCGCGAAGGTGCTCTCCCTGGTGGACGAGCTGACGCTGACGCTGCCGCGCAAGATCCGGGCCGAGGCCCGCGCGGCGGTCGAGGCGGCCGGCGGCACCTGGCGCGTGCACCCGGCGGAGCAGGTGATCGACCGCATGGTCGACGAGTTCGACCGCACCGGGCGCGCCGGCGGCGCGGGCTTCTACGACTACGAGGACGGCCGCAGGACACGGCTGTGGCCGGGCCTCGCCGAGCACTTCGGGGCGGCGGAGCCCGCGACGGCGGCCGGGTCGTCGCTGCGCGACATGCAGGAGCGCATGCTCTTCGCGGAGTCCCTGGACACCGTACGGCTGCTCGAGGAGGGCGTCCTGACCTCCGTCGCCGACGCCAACATCGGCTCGGTGCTGGGCATCGGCTTCCCGGCCTGGACCGGGGGAGTGCTCCAGTACATCAACGGGTACGACGGCGGCGTCGCCGGGTTCACCGCCCGCGCCCGGGAGTTGGCCGCCGCGTACGGGGAGCAGTTCGAGCCGCCCGCGCTGCTGGTGGCCAAGGCCGAGCTCGGCGAGCGGTTCGCGGACTGACGCGTCCGCGAACGCCCGGTGTCCCGGGGCACCGGGCGGCACCCATGGCACCGGGAGGGTCGCGGTAAGCCCCGCTCTCCTGGTGCACGGGCCTTACGGCCTGCCTGGACCCAGGTCGTCAGGCCGGCGGCGCGCCACCGGCCGCCTGGGCACGGCTACCGGCCGGACACCTCGTACGCTGGCCGGCGTGCGCCTACGCCCGCCGCCGCGCGCGGTCCCGCTGCCGCTGCTCGCGGGCTGCCTGCTCGCCTGCTGCCTGTCCTGCACCGGCGGCGACCGGGCGGGCGGCCCCGACGCCGGCGCGCCGGGGGTCGGCGACCGGCTCTTCCCCGACGCGGGCAACGGCGGCTACCACGTCGGCCACTACACGCTCGACCTCGACTACGACCCCGCCTCCGGCCGGCTGCGCGGCACCGCCACCCTCACCGCCACCGCCGACCAGGACCTGTCCCGCTTCGACCTCGACCTGGCAGGGCTCGACGTCCGGCGCGTCACCGTCGACGGCACGAAGGCCCGCACCTCCCGCGCCGGCACCGAACTCCGGATCAGCCCCGCCCACCCCCCGCGGCGCGGCGCGCACTTCACCACGACCGTCGAGTACCAGGGCGTGCCCCGGCTGCTGACCGACCCGGACGGCTCCCACGAGGGCTGGTTCCGCACCGACGACGGCGCCCTCGCGCTGGGCGAACCCGTCGGCTCCATGGCCTGGTTCCCCGGCGACGACCACCCCTCCGACAAGGCCGCCTACGACATCACCGTCACGGTCCCGCACAACCTCACCGCGGTCTCCAACGGCGAACTCCTCACCACCCGACCCGCCTCCGGCGGCCGCACCGCCTACCACTGGCGCAGCGCCGCGCCAATGGCCACCTACCTCGCGACCGTCGCCATCGGGCACTTCGACGTCACCCGTTCGACGACACCGGACGGGCTGCCGCTGTACGTCGCGGTCGACCCGCGCTCCGACGACGCCGAGACCGCCGCGACGCTGGCCCGCATCCCCGAGATACTGCGCTGGGAGGAGGGCCTGTTCGGGCCCTACCCCTTCGCGTCGGCGGGCGCGATCGTCGACCACCTGCCGCGCGGGCGGGTCGGCTACGCGCTGGAGGCGCAGAACCGCCCGGTCTTCCCCGGCGACGGCCCGCCGCCCGCGGTCGACCCCGTCACGCTCGTGCACGAGCTGTCGCACCAGTGGTTCGGCGACTCCGTCACCCCCGCCGCCTGGCAGGACATGTGGCTCAACGAGGGCTTCGCCACCCTCACCGAGTGGCTGTGGCAGGAGCACGAGGGCGGCCCGTCCCTCGACGCGAGCGCCGCGGACGCCTTCGCCGACAGCGCCAACTGGGCCTTCCCGCCCGCCTCCCCGCCCGACGCGGCCGCGGTCTCCGCCGCCCCTGTCTACGGCCGCGGCGCCCTGGTGCTGTACGAACTGCGCCGCACGCTCGGGGCGTCCGCCTTCGACCGGCTGCTCAAGGCGTGGCCGGCCGCGCACCGCCACGGCAACGCGTCCACCGCCGACTTCACCGCGTTCTGCGCACGTTTCACCTCCCGGGACCTGCGACCGCTCTTCGCCACCTGGCTGTACGGCGCGGAGCGGCCAGCGCACCTGTGAGGCGCGCTCCCCGCCCCGCCGGCAACGGGCGATCCACGGCCCGGCCCGTCAGTCGTGGTCGTAGACCGTGACAGCGATTCCGCGCTCCACCAGCCGGGCGGTGACCAGCGGCTCGACCCGCTCCCACTTCCCGCCGGCCAGGCCGCACCCGATCCGCGGCATGTGCACCGACGCGCCCAGCTCCAGGGCCCGTTCGGCCAGGGACCCGAGCGCGGTGCCGATCGCCTCGTACCGCACCGGCACGCCCTTGCTGCCGGTGCGTATGCCGCGCTGGCCGACCATGTTGGCCACCCATGTGTACGTGCCGACCCGGACGAGCTGGACCCCGCCCAGACCGAAGTCGTTGCGCGCCCGCTCGCGGTGCCAGCGCCGGTAGGCCGTCTCGGGCTCCGGCCAGCGGCGCGAGACCGCCAGCACGAACCCCTTGCCCCAGCCGCCCAGGTCGTTGCAGACGTGCGCGATCACCTTGACGCCCTTGCCCTGCGGTGCGGTGGCGTCGCCCCGCACATACACGATCTCCCCCATGCCTCCACGCTAGCCCCGGCCACCGACAACCGGCCACCGACAATCGGCCCGGCCACCGACGACCGGTCAGGGCGCCGACGACCGGTCCGGGCGCGGTTCCCGGCGCGGTCCCGGCCCGCTCAGCGCAGCGGCTCGCCGACCGCGTGCATGTGGCTCAGCGCCTGCCGGTAGGAGTCGATCAGCCCGGTCTCGGTGTACGGGATGCCGAGGCGGGCGCAGTGCGCGCGGACCAGGGGCTGCGCCAGCCGCAGGTGCGGGCGCGGCAGGCTCGGCACGAGGTGGTGCTCCACCTGGTAGTTGAGGCCGCCGAGGAAGAAGTCGGTCACCGGGTTGCCGCGTACGTTGCGCGAGGTGAGCACCTGGCGGCGCAGGTGGCCCCAGCGCGAGCCCTCCTCGGGCATCGCCATCCCCTTGTGGTTGGGCGCGAACGCGCACCCCAGGTGCACCCCGAACAGCGCGTGGTGCAGGGCCGCGAACGCGATCGCCTGCGCCGGGGACAGCGCGGTCAGCAGCAGTGCCGCGTATCCCGCCAGGTGCGCGACCAGGAGGCCGCCCTCCACCAGCCGCTCCCGGCGGTCCAGCCGGCGCAGGTCCTGGAAGCTGGCGACCTTCAGCGCCAGCCCTTCGAGCAGCAGCATCGGGAAGAAGAGCCACGCCTGGTACTTCGTCAGGAAGCGCGCGAAGCCCTTCCGTTCGATCGCCTGCGCCCGTGTCCACACCAAGGCGCCCACCTCGACGTCCGGGTCCTTGCCGACGTGATTGGGGTTGGCGTGGTGCTTGTTGTGCTTGTCGGACCACCAGGCGGCGCCCATCCCCAGCAGCAGGTTGCCGTGCAGCAGCGCGATCACCCGGTTCGCCCGCCGGCCCGCCGCGATCTGCTGGTGCCCGGCGTCATGCCCGACGAAGCCGGTGCGGGCCGACAGCACCGCTGCCGGCAGCGCCAGCGCGAGCACCCACCACGACCCGGTGCCGCCGACCAGGAAGACCGCCGCCCACACCGCGGCGAAGGCCGCAAGGTTCACCGCCAGCGACAGCGCGTAGTGCCCGCGCCTGCGCCGCAGCAGGCCGGCGTCCTTGATCTGCCGCAGCAGCGGGGCGAACTCGCTGCCCGGGGCCCGTTCCTGCGCGCGTGGGACGGCTGGCGTGGCGGTCGGCGCTGCGGCAGGCGCGACAGGTGCGACAGGTGCGGCAGGCGGCGGCACGGGCGGCGCGACGGCGAGAGTGCGGCTGGCAGGCGGCATGGGCGCTCCTCGGGCATGGTTCCGCACCGCGTGTGTGCCGCGGGCCGGAAAAGTCGGTGGGCGGCCTTCGTCGGCCGCACTCCTGACGCTAGGAACCGGCGCGGCCCGCGGCCATGGCGCCATCACCCGGCTTCCCCTGGGGCGGCCCCACGGAGAACCGGGGGATAACCCCACCCCGCTACTGCCAGGACGGCGCCGTGACCTCGCCCGACCACCCCGACCGGAGCAGTACCGCAAGCACCCATCCCGTCGCCACGCGCGTCCTCCTGGACACCCGCAACGACCTGGTCGAGGCCTGCGCGTTGTACGCCCGGCTCGGCTACCGCGAGATCGAGGGGTACACCGAAAGCCCTTACGCGGACCACTGGTTCGAGAAGAAGCCGACCTGAGCCGCGCGTCCTGCCCGCACCGGCCGGCCCGGGTGCCGCGGCGCGGCCGGACCGCGCGGGCGTTCGGGTGCACCTACCGCTCCTGGTGCGGCCAACGACGTCCACCGCCGCCCGGCGTCTACGATGCAAGACACACGCGGGGCGGTGCGCGGGATGCGCCGCCCGGCAGGCGAGCTTAGGAGCGAGATCATCAGCGGCAACGTGTCGGTGGAAGCCAGGATCGCCGAGGAGCTTGGCGTACGCGAAGGACAGGTCCGGTCGGCGGTCGACCTGCTGGACGGCGGTGCGACCGTGCCGTTCATCGCCCGCTACCGCAAGGAGGCGACCGGCACCCTGGACGACGCGCAGTTGCGCACCCTGGAGGAGCGGCTGCGCTACCTGCGGGAGTTGGACGAGCGCCGCACCGCCGTCCTGGAGTCCATCGACGCGCAGGGCAAGCTCGACGACGCGCTGCGCGCCCAGATCATGGCCGCCGACTCCAAGGCGCGCCTCGAGGACATCTACCTGCCCTACAAGCCCAAGCGGCGCACCAAGGCCCAGATCGCCCGCGAGGCCGGTCTCGAACCGCTTGCCGACGCGCTGCTTGCCGACCCCGGCCTCGACCCGCAGGCCGAGGCGGCCGGATACGTGTCCGCCGACAAGGGCGTCGAGGACGCGGCGGCGGCACTGGAGGGCGCCCGTGCCGTGCTGACCGAGCGCTTCTCGGAGGACGCCGACCTCGTCGGAGAACTGCGCACCCGGATGTGGAACCGCGGTCGGCTGGTCGCCAAGGTGCGCGAGGGCAAGGAGGAGTCCGGCGCGAAGTTCGCCGACTACTTCGACTTCGGCGAGCCGTTCACCAAGCTGCCCTCCCACCGGGTGCTGGCGATGCTGCGAGGCGAGAAGGAGGAGGTCCTCGACCTCACCCTGGAGCCCGAGGAGCCCGCCGAGGGCCCGACCAGTTTCGAGCGGCGCATCTCCCAGCAGTTCGGGATCACCGACCGCGGCCGGCCCGCCGACCAGTGGCTCGCCGACACCGTCCGGTGGGCCTGGCGCACCCGCTTCCTGGTCCGGTTGGGCATCGACCTGCGGGTCCAGCTCCGGCAGCAGGCCGAGGACGAGGCCGTCCGGGTCTTCGCCGCCAACCTGCGCGACCTGCTGCTCGCCGCCCCCGCCGGCACCCGCGCCACCATGGGGCTCGACCCGGGCCTGCGCACCGGCGTCAAGGTCGCGGTGGTCGACGGCACCGGCAAGGTCGTCGCCACCGACACGATCTATCCGCACGCCCCCCGCAACCGCTGGGACGAGTCCCTGGCCGCACTCGCCCGGCTCGCCGCCGCCCACCGGGTGGACCTGATCGCGATCGGCAACGGCACCGCCTCCCGCGAGACCGACAAGCTCGCCGCCGACCTGATCAAGGCGCACCCGGATCTGAAGCTCACCAAGGCGGTCGTCTCCGAGGCCGGCGCCTCGGTCTACTCCGCCTCGGCGTACGCCTCGGCCGAACTGCCCGAGATGGACGTCTCGTTGCGCGGCGCGGTCTCCATCGCCCGCCGCCTCCAGGACCCGCTCGCCGAACTGGTCAAGATCGACCCGCGCTCCATCGGCGTCGGCCAGTACCAGCACGACCTGTCCGAGGTGAAGCTGTCGCGCTCCCTGGACGCGGTCGTCGAGGACTGCGTCAACGGCGTCGGTGTCGATGTGAACACCGCGTCCGTGCCGCTGCTGCGCCGGGTGTCGGGCATCACCGAGGGCTTGGCCGGCAACATCGTCGCGCACCGTGACAGCAACGGCCCGTTCCGTACCCGCAAGGACCTCAAGGACGTCGCCAGGCTCGGCCCGAAGGCGTACGAGCAGTGTGCGGGCTTCCTGCGCATCCAGGGCGGCGACGACCCGCTGGACGCCTCCAGCGTGCACCCGGAGTCGTATCCGGTGGTGCGGCGGATCAGCGCGAGCGCGGGGACCGAGATCCCGGCGCTGATCGGCAACGGCACGGTGCTGCGGGCCCTTCGGCCGCAGGAGTTCGTGGACGACTCGTTCGGCCTGCCGACCGTCACGGACATCCTCGCCGAGCTGGAGAAGCCCGGCCGCGACCCCCGCCCCGCCTTCAAGACCGCGACCTTCAAGGAGGGCGTGGAGGAGATGAAGGACCTGCGGCCGGGGATGCTGCTGGAGGGCGTGGTCACCAACGTGGCGGCGTTCGGCGCGTTCGTCGACGTCGGCGTCCACCAGGACGGTCTGGTGCACGTCTCCGCGCTGTCCGACTCCTACGTGTCCGACCCGCACGACGTCGTCAAGTCCGGTGACATCGTGCGCGTCAAGGTCCTCGACGTGGACCTGCCGCGCAAGCGGATCTCGCTGACGCTGCGGCTCCAGGACGAGGCGCGCCCGCGCGGCGGCGATCAGCGCGGTGGCGAACGGCAGGGCGGCGAGCGGCGCGGCGGGCCGCCGCGCCAGGGCGGTCGCGGCGGTCAGGGCGGCGGCCGTGGTGGCAACGGCGGCAATGGCGGTCAGGGCGGTCAGGGCGCCGGCCGGGGCGGCAACGGCGGCCAGGGCGGCGGGCGGCGCGGTGGCTCCGGTCAGCCCGCGCCGAGCGGTGCGATGGCCGACGCCCTGCGCCGGGCCGGCCTGACCGGCGGCAAGTAAGCTCCACGACCCAGGAGGGCACCCCTTACATCCCGGGCGACACCCGTGATGCCTTGCCCGGTTTTTACCCGCCGGGTCTTGCGTCGCGGGGCCCGGGGAACCAGGAGGGCTCGCGGCGCGTTCCACTGGATAGGTACGGTGAGCGCGCGGCGCGGGCCGCCGTGAGACGGAGGCTGGGGAGCATGACGAATCGTACGAAGGTCGCCATCGGCGGCGTGGTGGTGGGGCTGATCCTGCTCGCCTGGATTCCCTGGTGGGTGTTCTTCCTGGTCGTGATCGGCGTGCCGGCCGTCGCGTACTTCACGCTCGACTCCTCCCAGCGGCGCCGGCTGCGCCGGGTGAGCCGCCGGCAAATCGGTCGCTGACCGCGCGGTCCCCTCGATAGGATGAAGCGTCGGGTCAGGGAATCCGATCGAGGGGAAAAAACCTCATGCTCAGCGGTTCCGTCGTCGCGGTCAGCCGTGACGCCACGCACCGGTTCAGCAAGGTCAACCAGGACAGCGTCCGGCTGCTCGCCGGGCTCGGTATCGAGGGCGACGCGCACCTCGGCGTCACCGTCCAGCACCTGTCGCGGGTGGCCCGGGACCCCACCCAGCCGAACCTTCGGCAGGTGCATCTCATCCATGCCGAACTCTTCGACGAACTGCGCGCGGCCGGGTACCACGTAGGGCCCGGCGAACTCGGCGAGAACATCACCACCAGCGGCCTCGCGATCCTCGACCTGCCCGCGGGCACCCGGCTTCGGCTCGGGTCCGCCGCCGTGATCGAGCTGACCGGCCTGCGCAATCCCTGCGCTCAGATCGAGACGTTCCGCAGCGGCCTGCTCAAGCAGGTCGTCGGCCGTGACGAGGCAGGGGCGATCATCCGCAAGGGCGGTGTGATGAGCGTCGTCCTCGAGGGCGGCGTCGTACACCCAGGCGACCCGATCGCCGTCGAGCTGCCCGCCGCACCGCACCGCCCACTGGAAAAGGTCTGAACCTGCCCATGACGGCCGATACCCCCGCATCCGCTCCGGGGCGCCCCCCGGTGTCCAAGGCCGGCGCCGTGCGCTCCGTCCCCGAACTGGCCGCCCTTGTGGCCTCCGGCACCCGGGTGAAGTACCTGCACTTCTGGGGCCACCGCCCGCAGCGCGACGGCAGCGTCGGCCCGGGCTGCCTCAGCCAGTGGTGGCCGGCCCCCTTCACGGTGGACGGCGTCACCTATGCCACCGCCGAGCACTGGATGATGGCGGGCAAGGCCCGGCTGTTCGGCGACGAGGACGCGGCGCGCCGCGCGATCGCCGCCGGCCACCCGAAGGCCGCGAAGTCCGTGGGCCGAAGCGTCCGCGGCTTCGACGAGGCGGTGTGGGAGCGGGAGCGTTTCGCTCTGGTCGTCGCGGGCAGCGTGCACAAGTTCGGCCAGCACCCCGACCTGCGGGCCTACCTGCTCGGTACGGCCCGCCGGGTGCTGGTCGAGGCCAGCCCGCTGGACCGGGTCTGGGGTATCGGCCTGGCCGCCGACGACGACCGCGCCGAGCGCCCCGACGCCTGGCGCGGCCTGAACCTGCTCGGCTTCGCCCTCATGGCGGCCAGGGACGAGCTCGCCGCCCCCGAAGGAGCCGCCCTGGAGGGGCAGGCGCCCGGAGCGCGGACTCTCGACGGGCCGGTCCTCGGCGGACAGGTCCCCAACGGACAGGTCCCCGACGCGCAGGCTCTCGGACGAGAGGCACCCTTCGCCCCATGACCGAACGCCTCGTGGTCGTCGGTGGCGACGCCACCGGCATGTCCGCCGCCTCCCAGGCCCGTCGCCGCAGGCCGGCCGACGACCTGGAGATCGTCGCCTTCGAGCGCGGCCGGCACGTCTCCTACAGCGCCTGCGGCATCCCGTACTGGATCGCCGGCGACACCACCGGCCCCGACGCGCTGGTCGCCCGCACCGCCGCCGAGCACCGCGACCGCGGTATCGACGTACGCCTGGGCACCGAGGTGACGGAGATCGACCGCGACGGCGCCCGTGTCCTGGTGCGCGACGCCGACGGCCGCGAGCGGTGGACGGGCTACGACCATCTGGTGATCGCCACCGGTGCGCTGCCCGTACGGCCGCCGATCCCGGGTATCGACGCGCCCGGTGTCTTCGGGGTGCAGACCCTGGACGACGGTGAGGCCGTACTGCGCGGCCTGGACCGCCACGGGGTGCGGCGGGCCGTGGTGGTCGGCGGCGGCTACATCGGCGTCGAGATGGCCGAGGCGATGCTGCGGCACGGCCTCGACGTCACCCTCGTCGACCGCAACCCGCAGCCGATGACCACACTGGACCCCGACATGGGGCGTCTGGTGCGCAAGGCCCTCGAAGGACTCGGCGTCACCGTCGTCTCCGGCGCCGCCGCCCGCGAGGTGCTCACCGACGCCGACGGGCGGGCCCGCGCCGTCGCCACCGACGACGCGGAGTACCCCGCCGACCTGGTCGTCCTCGGCCTCGGCGTCCGGCCGAACACCGCGCTCGCCCGCGACGCGGGACTCCCGCTGGGAACGCATGGCGGGCTGCTCACCGACCGTTCGATGCGGGTGCGCGACACCGAGCGGATCTGGGCCGGCGGGGACTGCGTCGAAGTGCTCAACCTCGTCTCCGGCGCCTGGCAGCACATCGCGCTGGGCACCCACGCCAACAAGCACGGCCGGATCATCGGCACCAACATCGGTGGTGGCTACGCCACGTTCCCCGGTGTGGTCGGCACCGCCGTCAGCAAGGTGTGCGACGTGGAGATCGCCAGGACCGGCCTCAAGGAGTCCCAGGCCAGGGCCGCGGGCCTCGACTTCGTCAGCGCGGTCATCGAGTCCACCAGCCGTGCCGGGTACTACCCCCAGGCGGCCTTGATGACCGTCAAGATGCTCGCCGAGCGCGGCACAGGACGGCTGCTCGGCCTCCAGATCGTCGGCGGGGAGGGCGCCGCCAAGCGCGTGGACGTCGGTGCGGTCGCGCTCACCGCGGGGATGACCGTCGGGCGGATGGTCGATCTCGACCTCGGCTACGCCCCGCCGTTCTCGCCGGTATGGGACCCCGTGCTGGTCGCCGCGCGCAAGGCGGCGGACACGGTGGCCGCCGACATCGCGCGCACGGCGGGCGGCGCCGACACCCGGGGCGTCAGCCCGACCTGACCTCGGCGGTGGCGAGCCGGCCGAGGGCTTCGAGCAGCGGCGGCAACGCCGGGCCGCGCCCCACCGGCAGGACCTCGCCGGGCGCGTCGTCCAGCAGCACGAACGCCATGTCGTCCGTCCTGGCCACCAGGCTCCAGCCGGGCCCGTCGGCGCGCACCGCCCCGTACGTGGTGCGGACCCGGCCGGGCGGAGGGGGCTCGCGGGTGTATGCCTCGGCGCTTTCCAGGGCGCGCCGGACCCCGTCGTGGGAGAGGGCGGGGACGGGGGTCTCCACGTCGGCGTCGGTGGCGGTGCCGGTACGCGCGGCGGGTGCGTGGCTGCTCTCGGGTGCGTCGGGTGCGGCGGGTGCGTCGGGTGCCTTCGTGGCGGGGGCGTCGCCGCTGGTGTCCGCGTCCGCGGTGTCCTCGGCGGCGGAGCCGATCTGGTCGCGCCATTCGCGCCAACGGATCGCTATCTCGTCGGCGCCCAACCGCCGTTGCTGCGGCCCCCACACCGATGTGTCGGGCGGGGCGAGAGCGGGACCCGCGCCGGCCGTCTCGTCGGGGTCGTGCGGCGCGGGGACGCCCGGCGCCGCGACGGCGACCGGCAGCGGCCAACCCGGGAGGGACGCGACCATGGTGCTCTCGTCCGGCGACAGGTCGTACTCGAGTCCGCAGTCCCACGCGGCGAGCGCGCACGCGACCATCGCGGCGTCGGTCGTGGCCACGGTCCAGCGCGCCCCGGCGGAGTCCTGACCGAACACCAGCCCGTAGCCGCCGGCCAGCGGTTCGAGCCCCAAACGCGAGCACGCCGCGGGGTAGTCGTCGCCCAGCACCCCAGGGAAACCGCCCGGCGTCAGCATCGCCGCGGTCAGCACGAGCAGCGCGTCCTCCTCCGGCGTGTCCTGCGCCTTGCCGTCCATCCCTGCCTCCCTGTCACCGCCCGGTCCGCCGCACCCTAACCAGCGGGTAACCTCCGCGTCGAGGGGCCTGGAAGTGAGGAAAACGTGCGTGCGGCGTTCCGGTGCCGCGCAGGAAGGCGCGTGCTCGACGCAAATCGTTGGCAGCAGGGGGGAGTTGGCGCCTACGATCGCGGCCATGGCCCGGATCATGCGTTCCCACTTCGTCTGCGTGCCGTGCCGCGCTTCGTGGAAGAAGCAGGGCAACGGCGTTCGCGGGGACGTCTGTCCGCGCTGCGGCGGCGCGCTCGTGGACGCGGGCGCGCAACTCGCCGTGCCGCGCAAGCGGGACACCGCCGGTTGGCGAGCCCTGGCCGCCGTGCTGGCCGCGGGGCTCCGGTTCGCCCCCACCTGCATGTGCTGCCTGGACGGGCCCGGATACCGTCCGCGCACCCCGCGCGAGGTCCGGGAACGGCTCGTACACGCGGCGGCCACGGGCGTGCCGGTCGAGAGGGCGCTCGCCTGCGAGGACCCCACCCATACCGATGTCCGCCGGGCGCCGGGGTCGGGGCGTGCCGCGCGGTCGGGGCATGCGGTGCGGTCGGGGGTGCGGCGGCGGTGAACAGCGGCTTCGCCGCGGCAGGTTCCGCCCGGTCGTTCAGGGCTTCCTGACCGCCAGCGCCAGATAGCGCGCGTCGGAGTCGTCGAGGAGCAGCAGTTCCCACCCGGTGCTGGCGAGCAGCCGGCCGAGTCGGGGCTGGGCGCGCATGTCGTCGGGCGAGAGCGGGCGGCCGTGGCGGGCGGCGAGGGCGGCGCGGCCGAGCGGGTGGAAGAGCGCGAGACGGCCGCCCGGCTTGGTCACGCGGGCGAGTTCGCGCAGGCCGGCGGCGGGGTCGGGGAGGTGGTGCACCAGCCCCGAGGCGAGCACGGCGTCGAACGTGCCCGACGCCAACGGCAGGCGCCCGCAGTCGGCTTCGACCAGCACCCCATGCGCCCGGCGGCCGAGCGACACGGCCTCCCGCAGCATCTCGGAGGTCAGGTCCACGCCGACGACGACGCCCTCGGGGCCGACCGCGGTCCGCAACTGCGGCAGCGCACGCGCCGTACCGCATCCCGCGTCGAGCACCGTGTCGCCCTGCCGCGGTTCCAACTCGGCGACCACGGCCGCGAACGCCGGGCCGTCGCCGGGAAAACGACCTTCCCAGCCGGCGGCCCGTGCCGCGAAGAACTCCCGCACCTGCTCGTTTCCGCGCTCCATTCCGGCCATGCATCATGGTTGCATGATCACGCTGCGCTCCGTCGCATTGTTCCTGCTGGCCGCCGTTCTGGAGATCGGCGGCGCGTGGCTGATCTGGCAGGGCTTGCGCGAGCACCGCGGAATCGGCTGGATCGCCGCGGGTGTCGTCTCCCTCGGCTGCTACGGATTCGTCGCGACGCTCCAGCCGAGCGGGGACTTCGGGCGCATCCTGGCGGCGTACGGCGGGGTGTTCGTCGCGGGATCGCTGGTGTGGGGCATGATCCTCGACGGCTACCGGCCGGACCGCTTCGACGTGATCGGCGCGGTGGTCTGCCTCGTCGGGGTCGGCGTGATCATGTACGCCCCGCGCGGTGGCTGATTCCGTCCGTCCGCGGCCGGGCGAACTCCCGTCCGATCGTGCTCGCCACCGGGAGGGGCTTGCCCTCGCGCGCCCGGCGTACCAGGCTGCGTAGCGCAGCGGAGACGGGAGGTAGGCCATGACGGTGGGCAACGGGCTCGCATGGCTGCTCGATGACCTGACCAAGCGGGTGCCGCACGTGCAGCACGCGCTCGTGCTGTCCAACGACGGCCTGGTCACGGGTGCCAGCGGTGATCTCGACCGGCCGACCGCCGAGCACCTGGCCGCTGTGTCATCGGGTTTCCACAGCCTCGCCAAGGGCGCCGGCCGGCAGTTCGGCACCGGCGGGGTGCGGCAGACCATGATCGAGTTCGAGGAGGGTTTCCTCTTCGTCACGGCGGCGGGCGACGGCAGTTGCCTGTCGGTGCTCAGCGGGATGGACGCGGACATCGGCCAGGTCGCGTACGAGATGACCCGGCTGGTGCGGCGGGTCGGCGAACATCTCGGTGTCGCACCTCGGCAGTCCGGAACGACACGCGCCTGACCTGCGGGTTCGTCCTGTTTTCGGAGTTATCCACAGGCTCTCCGCGGGGTGTCGGCCTTTCGCGCTAGTTTGGTCACTGTCAGTGATCGAGCTTCGCGGAAGGTGATGGACATGGGTGCGACGCAGCAGCGGCAGCAGCGGCAGGAACGGGTCGGACGGGCGGGCGCGGACCGGGCGCGGGTCGCGCGGTCGAAGCAGGATCGGCGCCGTGTGGACCGCGGACTTCCGGGCCACGGTGGTCCGGTTCGCGGTGGCCCGGGTGGCCCGGGTGGCCCGGGTGGCCCGGGTGGACCGGGCGGGGCGGGGCCGGAGAGCGTCGGGCCGGACCGCGGTGGGCCGGAGCGGGCGCGGCAGGACCGGCTCGTGGCGGACGGCCCGCCCCCGGCGGTGCCTGACGGCCCCTTGATGACGCTCGCCCGGGCCCGGGACGCGCTCGGCCTCGACTACGACGAGTTCGACCTCGCCGTGCAGATCGGGGAGGTTCCCACGGTCGCCTGCGGCTCGCGCAGTTGGAAGGTCAGATCGGACGAGGTGGACCAGCTCGTCGCCGAGGACGGCCACCCGCTGCCCCTGCTCGACCGGATCAGGCTGGTCGGCAGCGCCGAGGCGGCGAAGGAACTCGGTGTGGGCCGGGAGCGGTTCGTCCGGCTGGCCAGGGTGGGGCACATCCGCCCGGTCCGCTGGTATGTGAACCGATATCACGCGCTGGTGTGGATGTACCTGGCCCGGGACCTTCCGGTGCTCGCCGAGCACTGCCCGGCGCTGTTGAGCGGCCCCCTGCCCGAGGGGCTGCGGGCGGCGGTGGCCGACGGTGAGGACGAGCGGGCCCGCGGTTGGCGCTCCCGCCGTGTCGCCCAACTCGTGCGCGACACCTACGACGCGTGGGACGAAGCCGCCGTGTGGTCGGCGCTGCTCGGGCCGGAGCTCGTCGACAGCGCGCTGCCCGACCCTTACGAACGGGCGCATCTGCGCAAACTGCGGGCGGCCCTGCCACCTGGCCGTCCCGGTCTGGCCACGCCCGAGCAGATCAAGGTGATCAGCACCGCCGACCATCCGGACGAGATCGCACTGGCCCTCGTGGCCCTGGCCGACGCGCTCGGCCGGGCAAGGGAACTGCGGCCGGCACCGGGCCGGGCCGTCGGCGCCGCCGCGGAACTCGCTGCGGAGCCTGCGTCATGGCCCGTGCCACTGTCCGCCACGGCGCCGCTGCTTCCGCGCCCGCTTCCGCTGCCGGACGAGCTTGCCGCTGAGGTCGGGGAAGGCGCGGATGGCGCGGAACGCGCCGGTGTCGACGGCGCCGCCGGCCCGGCCCGGCCGGACGGTTCTGGCGACGACGGCCGGCCGGGCCTGCGGGGGCTGCTGCGGCTGCTGGGGCGCAGAAACCGGTCAGCGGACGCGGGTGCGGGTACTGCGGGTACGGCTGGTGGTGGGGTGCGCGGCGGCCCTCACAGTTCGCCGACGTCGGTGACCCGGACCACCGCGCGGCTCTCCTCGTCGGAGGCCGCCAGGTCCACCTCCGCCGAAATGCCCCAGCCATGATCGCCGTTGGGGTCGGCGAAGGTCTGCCGGACCCGCCACAGGCCGTGCTCCGGCTGTTCCTCGATGAGCAGCAGCTTCGGCCCACGGGCGTCCGGCCCGGTACCGAGGTCGTCGTACTCGTCCCAGTAGGCGTCCATGGCGTCGGCCCAGGCGTCGGCGTCCCACCCGGACTCGGCGTCCAGCTCGCCGAGCTGGTGGTACTTCTCCAGCGCCGCCAGCTCGACCCGGCGGAAGAGGGCGTTGCGGACCAGCACCCGGAAGGCACGGGCATTGGCGGTCACCGGCTTGACCTGGTCGGCGCGCTCGGCGGCCTCCTCGGCGCTCTCCACCTCGGGGTTGGCCAGTTGCTCCCACTCGTCGAGCAGGCTGGAGTCGACCTGCCGCACCAGCTCGCCGAGCCAGGCCGTGAGGTCCTGGAAGTCCTCCGACTTCAGGTCGTCGGGCACGGTGTGGTCCAGCGCCTTGTAGGCGCCGGCCAGGTAGCGCAGCACGATGCCCTCGGTCCTGGCCAGCTCGTAGTTGGAGACGAACTCCGAGAAGGTCATGGCCCGCTCGTACATGTCGCGGATGACGGACTTCGGCGACAGCGGGTGGTCGCCGACCCACGGGTGGCTCTTGCGGTACACGCCGTAGGCGTGCAGGAGCAGCTCCTCCAGCGGCTTGGGGTAGGAGACGTCCTGAATCCGCTCCATCCTCTCCTCGTACTCCACCCCGTCGGCCTTCATCTCCGCGATCGCCTCGCCGCGCGCCTTGTTCTGCTGGGCGGCGAGGATCTGGCGGGGGTCGTCGAGGGTGGACTCCACCACGGAGACCATGTCCAGGGCGTAGGAGGGGGAGTCGGGGTCGAGGAGCTCGAAGGAGGCGAGCGCGAAGGTGGACAGCGGCTGGTTGAGCGCGAAGTCCTGCTGGAGGTCGACGGTGAGCCGGACGATCCTGCCCTCGGCGTCCGGCTCGTCGAGGCGTTCCACCACACCGCCGTCGAGCAGCGAGCGGTAGATCGCGATGGCCCGCCGGATGTGCCGGAGCTGGGACCTGCGGTCCTCGTGATTGTCCTCCAGCAGGTGCCGCATCGCGTCGAAGGCGTTGCCCGGCCGGGCGATCACCGACAGCAGCATCGCGTGCGTGACCCGGAAGCGGGAGGTCAGCGCCTCAGGCTCGGAGGCGATCAGCTTCTCGAAGGTGTTCTGCCCCCAGCCGACGAACCCCTCCGGTGCCTTCTTGCGCACCACCTTGCGGCGCTTCTTCGGGTCGTCGCCGGCCTTGGCCAGCGCCTTCTCGTTCTCGATCACGTACTCGGGAGCCTGCGCCACCACGAACCCGGCGGTGTCGAAGCCGGCCCGCCCGGCCCGCCCGGCGATCTGGTGGAACTCCCGGGCCCGCAGCACCCGCACCCGCTGCCCGTCGTACTTCGTCAGCGCGGTGAACAGCACCGTGCGGATCGGCACGTTGACGCCGACGCCGAGGGTGTCGGTGCCGCAGATCACCTTCAGCAGCCCGGCCTGCGCCAGCTTCTCCACCAGCCGGCGGTACTTCGGCAGCATCCCCGCGTGGTGCACCCCGATGCCGTGCCGCACGTAGCGGGAGAGGTTGCGGCCGAAGGCGGTGGTGAAGCGGAAGTTGCCGATCAGCTCGGCGATGGCGTCCTTCTCGGCGCGGGTGCACATGTTGATGCTCATCAGCGCCTGCGCCCGTTCCACCGCGGCGGCCTGCGTGAAGTGCACGATGTACACCGGCGACTGGCGGGTCTCCAGCAGCTCGGTGAGGGTCTCGGTCAGCGGCGTGGTGCGGTACTCGTAGCTCAGCGGCACCGGCCGGGTCGCGGACCTGACCACCGCGGTGGGACGCCCGGTGCGCCGGGTCAGGTCCTCCTCGAACCGGGCCACGTCGCCGAGCGTCGCCGACATCAGCACGAACTGCGCCTGCGGCAGCTCCAGCAGCGGGATCTGCCACGCCCAGCCACGGTCCGGTTCGGCGTAGAAGTGGAACTCGTCCATGACGACCTGGCCGACGTCGGCGGTCCGCCCGTCGCGCAGCGCGATCGAGGCGAGCACCTCGGCGGTGCAGCAGATCACCGGGGCGTCCGGGTTGACCGAGGCGTCGCCGGTGAGCATGCCGACGTTCTCGGTGCCGAACATCTTGCACAGGTCGAAGAACTTCTCGGAGACCAGCGCCTTGATCGGCGCGGTGTAGAAGGTGACCTCGTCGCGGGCCAGCGCGGCGAAGTGCGCACCCGCCGCCACCAGGCTCTTTCCGGAGCCGGTGGGGGTGGAGAGGATCACGTTCGCCCCCGAGACCACCTCGATCAGCGCCTCCTCCTGGGCCGGGTAGAGGGCGATGCCCTGGCCCTCGGCCCACGTCGAGAACGCTTCGAAGAGGGCATCGGGGTCGGCTTCGGAAGGGAGCTGATCGATAAGGGTCACCCCTCCATCTTGCCCGTCCGGACGCCCAAGGGCGGAACCGGCGGTGAAGCCGATGATCACCACGGGTAGGGTGTGGCGTCGGCCACGTGTCAACTCCGCCTGTGGGCGGCCGAATCGGGGGTATCGCCAGACCATGATGGGACCAGCACACTCGCTGTCGGGAGCGACGGCCTGGTTGGGTGTCGGCGCCATCGCGGCCGGCCTCGGCGATCCGATGCCGTGGCCGACTCTCGTGGTGGGTGCGCTGATCTGTGCGGGTGCGGCCCTCGCGCCCGACCTGGACCACCAGGCGGCGACCATCTCCCGCGCCTTCGGTCCGCTGTCCCACCTGGCCTGCAAGTTCATCGACTCGCTCTCCCACGTCACCTACAAGGCGACCCGGAAGAGTGGTGACCCCCGCCGGGCCGGCGGCCACCGGACCTTGACCCACACCTGGCTGTGGGCGGCGCTGCTCGGCGTCGGTTTCTCGGCGCTGGCCGTCTACGGTGGCCGGTGGGCGGTGCTGGCGATCCTCTTCGTGCACATGGTGCTCGCGGTGGACGGCCTGCTGTGGCGGCAGGCACGCGCCTCCAGCCACGTCCTGGTGTGGCTGCTGGGTGCGACGAGCGCGTGGATGCTCGCCGACGTGCTGGACGACCCGGGCAACGGCAAGGCGTGGCTGTTCACCGAACCCGGCCAGCACTACATGTGGATCGGCATGCCGATCGTGCTCGGCGCGCTGGTGCACTGCCTCGGCGACGCGCTGACCGTCTCCGGCTGCCCGATCCTGTGGCCGATACCCGTCGGCCGCAGGCGCTGGCACCCGCTGGGTCCGCCGAAGTTCATGCGCTTCCGGGCCGGGAGCTGGGTGGAGATCAAGATCCTCACCCCGGTGTTCTTCGTGGCGGGCGGCGCCTGCGCCGTCGGCGCCCTCGGGCTGTTCGGCTAGTTCGGCCAGCCGCCTCCTCATCGGCCGGCGGCTCCGCGGTGCCGCCGTGGAGGGGGCGCGGCGGGCCGACGGCGCGTATCGCGGGAAGGGCGAGCACCGCGATCACCGCGGAGGTCTGCCACAGCACGCCGAAGCCGAGCACCCCTGAGGTGCCGACGAGCAGGGCGACCGGCCCGGCGGCGGCCAGTCCGACGGGGCCGAGGACGAAGGCCCCGAAGGAGCTGTAGGCGCTCACCCGGGCCAGCACCTCGCGCGGCACATGACGCTGCACGGCGGCCGGGTAGAGGGTGCCGCAGACCGCCGAGCCGATGCCCGCCAAAAAGGCGGCGCCACAGACCCCCGCCAGCGGCAGGCCGGTGGCGAGCGCGGCGGAGGGCAGTGACCAGCCCAGCGAGGCGGCGATCGCCACGAACAGCGGCCGTCGGGGTCGCCGGAGGAGCATGGCGATGCCGCCGGCCACCGCGCCCGCACCGTCGACGGCCATCACCAGGCCCCACGACGACGCCCCGCCGAGCCGCCGCTGGGAGACGACGGGACCGAGGACGAGGAACGGCCCCCAGACGAAGAGGTTCATCAGGCCGATGTGCGCCGTGGTCACCCACAGCCAGGTGCGGGAGCGGAACGCGGTCCAGCCTCCTTTCAGGTCCGCCGTGAAGGACGCGGCGGGTGCGGGCAGCGGGGCCGCGCGCGGCAGCAGGAGGAGCACGACGACGCTGACGGCGTAGCCGGCCGCGTCCAGGGCGAGTACGCAGGACGGGCCGCTGACCGCGGTCAGGACGCCGGCGAGCATCGGGCCCGCGATGGACGTCGCGGACGCGGCCATGCCGAGCAGGGCGTTGGCGTCGGACAGCGCCGCACCGCGGGTGAGGTGCGGGACCAGGGCGTTGAGGGCCGGGTTGAACAGGGCTTCGGCCGCGCCCCAGAGGGCGACGAGGAAGACCAGCGCCCACAGCCCGGGACGCGCCCCGAGCAGGACCAGGGCGAGGGCGCCCTGGGTGAGGCAGCGCACCGTGTCGGCGGCCAGCATCACCCGCCGGCTGCCGAGCCGGTCGGTGACGACGCCGCCGGCGAGCAGGACGAGGAGGAGCGGCAGGGTCCGGGCGGCGAGGACGCCGCCCAGTTCGGTCCCACCGCCACCGGTGTCGAGGATCGCGAAGGCGACCGCGACGGAGGCCATGGAGGAGCCGAGCAGCGAGGTGCCGTAGCCGATGAAGAAGCGGCGGAAGTCGCGCTCGCGCAGTACCGCCAGGCCGTTGGGGAGGGGCATGAGCGCAGCGTGCAAGGGGCCGTTGACGACACGCCAGATACGCGGTCGAGAAAACGTGAGTCGGATCGAATCAAGTTAAGCTCCTGTTCGGGGCATTCAAGGGTGCGTTTACTGCGGTGAGTTGATAAGGGGGAGGTATGAGTCGACCCGTCGAGTACGCCGTGGCCGTGGACGGATTTGTTGCCGCCGCGGCGTTGGGAGCGGGCTCGCGCCGGGTCTACCGGATCGCCCTCACCACATGGGCCTGGGCGCTGGTGGACAAGGTCCCGCCGGTGGGGGAGCCGCGGCGCAACGCCCTGCCGCCGGCCGTGCCGTTGGCCCTGCTGGACGCCCCGCACACCCCGGGGCGGCTGCGGGACGCCTTCGCCGCGCGAGCCGCGGTGGTCGGTGCCCGTACGGCCAACCGCGAGTTGTCGGTGCTGGCCGCCGCGGTCAACTGGTGGCGCGGGCAGGGCTGGTTGGCGGGCGACCCCCTCACCGGCGTGCGGCGCCTGCCGGTGTCGGCCGCGCCGGCGGCCGGAATCCGGCTGGACGCCGCCCAGGTCGGAGCCGTTCTCGACCTGCCGGTCCCGCTGCGGGAGACGACCTTCTGGCACCTGCTGCACGAGACCGGGGCGACGATCGAGCGCGTCCTCGCTCTCGACGTCGACGACCTGGACCTGCCCGGCCGGCGCACCCGCGGGCGCGGCGCCCTGCGCTGGGGCGACGGATCGGCCGGGCTGCTTCCGCTGCTCACTCTCGGGCGCGTGGACGGACCGCTGTTCACGACCGCCCGGGGCCGGTTGTCCTACCGCCGCGCCGCGGAGGTCTTCACGGCCGCCACCCGGCCGTTCGATCCGCAGGGGCGAGGGTGGACGCTTCACCGGCTGGCGGCCGGGGAACGGCGGTAGCCCGGCCGCCAGGGACTGGTCTCCGTTCCGCCCCGGTCAACCGCCGTGGTGGAGCCGGTAGTGATGGGCGAGGAGATCACGTCCGTAGTCGTTGCCGTTGGGGGCTCGCACGATGGTGTGGACGTGGAAGCGGGCGGGCTCGGGGTTGGCGAGGAAGACACCGGGATGGTTGTCGTACTCGACCAGGAGCACGGGTGAGTGAATCCGGTAGTAGAAGGCGCACTCGTCGTCGTGGCCGCCGCGCCAGGCGAACCGCGTCTCGTCGAAGTGCTCACGGACGAGCGCCAGGGTGCGCTCGGCCTGGGGCTGCGGGAGACGGTCGAGATAGACCCGGATCAGCTCCACCAGAGCGTCACGCTGGTCGGCCGGCAGGCTTGCGGCGACGATCCCCTCGGGAGCCAGGATGAGGTTGTCACTGCCCGCGCCGGCGAGATGCCGGCCCTTCCACGGGCCGGCGAGTTCGGGCGGAAGGTCCTCCGCGCGAAGCGAGGGACCCATCAGGAACTCGCCCTCCCGGTCGGGGTCCAGGGCGCGGCGGAAGGAAAGGGCGACCTCGGTCTCGTCGCCGAAAGCCGTGATGCCCGCGAACCGTCCCGTCCCGGACGTCGGCTCGGCGCCGAGGAACACGGGGGCGAGAACCACCTGCCCTCCGACGAAGACGCAGTGCAGGTCCACGTGATGCCCCATCAGCTGCCACCCCCACGGGGAGTCGCCCGAAGGGGTCCCGAAGACGGTGAACCAGTAGGCGAATTCGGTGAGGGTGTCCCGGTAGTCGTCGATGAGCTCGCCCAGGTGCTCGTTGAGTGCCATCGCGGCTCGTACCTGGGCGTAGCCGGCAGGGCTGAGGCTCGCCTCGACGACGGCGAGCGCGCGATCGCGGTCACGGCCGGTGAGCCGCTCCAGGCGCATGCCCTTCGGGTGCCAGGTCGGGATCGCGTTCGTCCACAACCGCCATTCCGGGGCGTCCATCGGCAGCGCGGCGACCACCCTCTGGTGGGGCGCCAGCCCGTCGAGGTAGGCCCGGGCGGCCGTGACGGCGGTCTTCGGGGATGCCGCCGGGTGGTGGAGACGGTAGAGGCCCCGGCGCGGGGTGCCGTTCTCGGTGATGCCGACGTAGGGCTCGCGATGCCGGCGTAAGGGTGCGGTCAGCTCGAAGGCCGCCTCCGGCGGGATCAGGTCGTCGAAGAGGTGGGAGTCGACGATCGGCAGGTCGCTTCGGGTGGCCGGCAGGGGGAAGTCCTCCGGGCGGGCTGGGCGCGACATGTCTCTCCGTACGTTGTCAGGTGGCCAGGGAGGGCCGGGCGCGGATACGGCGCCGACACACGAAGTGCCCTTCTCCGGGACGGGTGACGTCGGGCGACGCGATGCGATTACCGTAAGAAAGCAGCTCTCCCATGGGAAGAAGGCACTTTGTGGTAACCACCCGGGCCGAGTCGATGCTCCGTGACAGCCCCTACCGCGCGGACTGCCCGACTCGCCGCATCCTGGATCGGATCGGCGACCGTTGGACGGTGCTCATCGTGGGCGCCCTCTGGGACGGCAGCGCCCGCTTCTCGGAGTTGCGCCGGCGCATCGAGGGCATCTCGCAGAAGATGCTCACCCAGACCCTCCGCGGGCTCGAACGGGACGGGCTGGTGCGCCGCACCGTCCACCCCGAAGTCCCGGTCCGCGTCGAGTACGCGCTCACCGAGGCGGGCCGCACCCTGCGCGGGCCGCTGCGGGCGCTGGAGGAATGGTCGATCGCGCACCTCGGCGACGTATCAGCCTCGCAGGAAGCCTACGACCGCGGGGACCGACCTCCTCCTGGCTCCACGGGCCGCGACACGTGACGCTGCGACATCCGCGCCGCGCACTGCCGACATTCACCGTCCACCCGCCGCGGAAGGCTCACCCGTCCCGCCGTGGAAGGCTCATCCGTGCCAGGAGCGCCACAGCGCCGCGTACGCGCCCTCCGCCTCGACCAGTTGGTGGTGGCTGCCCAACTCGCTGATCCGGCCGTCCTCGACCACGGCGATCACATCGGCGTCGTGCGCGGTGTGCAGGCGGTGGGCGATGGCCACGACGGTACGGCCGTCCAGCACCCGGGACAGGGACCGTTCGAGGTGGCGGGCGGCGCGCGGGTCGAGCAGGGAGGTCGCCTCGTCGAGCACCAGGGTGTGCGGGTCCGCCAGCACCAGCCGGGCGAGCGCGAGTTGTTGCGCCTGCGCCGGGGTCAGGACGGAGCCGCCGGAGCCGACCTCGGTGTCCAGGCCGTCGTCCAGCGCGTGCGCCCACTCCTGCGCGTCGACGGCGGCCAGCGCCTCCCACAGTTCGCCGTCGCCGGCCGTCGGACGGGCCAGCCGCAGGTTGTCGCGGAGGGTGCCGACGAAGACGTGGTGCTCCTGGTTGACCAGGGCGACGTGCTCCCGCACGCGCTCGGCGGGCATCCGGGCCAGCGCGGCCCCGCCGAGGGTGACCTCGCCGGTCCGCGGCGCGTACAGCCCGGCCAGCAGCCGCCCGAGCGTGGACTTGCCCGCGCCCGACGGCCCGACCAGCGCCAGCCGGGTGCCGGGCGGCACGTTCAGCGACACGTCGTGCAGCACATCGGTGCCCTCGACGTAGCCGAACCGCACCCGGTCCGCGGTCATGGTCCGGCCGTCCGGCGTCAGCGTGCCGTCGCCCTCGTCGACCGCGACCTCGCGCACCCCGACCAGCCGGGCCAGCGACGCCTGCGCCGTCTGCAACTCGTCGTACCAGCGCAGCATCAGGCCGATCGGGTCGACCAGCATCTGCGCGTACATCGCGCCCGTGGTCAGCGCGCCCACGGCCAGCCAGCCGTGCAGCGCGAATCCACCGCCGATCATCAGCACCGAGGTGAGGATCAGCACGTGGGTCATGGTGATCGCCGGGAAGAGCACGCTGCGCAGCCACAGCGTGTAGCGGCTCCAGCCGACCCAGTTCCGCAGCCGGGTCCGGGACAGCTCCTCCCGGCGCTCGCCCAGGCCGTGCGCCTCGATGGTGCGGCCGGCGTCGACGGTCTCGGCGAGCGCGGCGGCGACGGCCGCGTAACTCGCCACCTCCGCGCGGTAGGCGGCCGGTGCCCGCCGGAAGTACCAGCGGCAGCCGACGATCAGCAGCGGCAGCCCCACCAGCACGGCCAGCGCCAGCGGCGGCGCGGTCACCGCGAGGGCTCCGAGCAGCAGCAGCGCCCACACCACGGCGATCGCGAGTTGCGGCACCGCCTCCCGCATCGCCTCCGACAGCCGGTCGATGTCGGTGGTGATCCGCGACAGCAGGTCGCCGGTGCCGGCCCGCTCCAGTACGCCCGGCGGCAGCGAGACCGAGCGCACCAGGAAGTCCTCGCGCAGGTCGGCGAGCATGCGCTCGCCCAGTACCGCCCCGCGCAGCCGGACCATCCGCACGAAGCACGCCTGCACCGCCAGCGCGGCCAGGAACAGGCAGACGGTACAGGTCAGATGGATGTCGCGATGGCCGTCGGCCAGGTCCTGCACCAGGTCGCCCAGCAGGAACGGCCCGATCATCGACGCGACGACCGCGACCGTGTTGACACCGAGCAGCACGGCGAACGCGCCCCGGTGCCGCCGGGCCAGCTCGCGGACGTAACCGCGCACCGTGGCGGGCGAACCGACCGGCAGCGTGATGCTGTTCCGGGTCGGCATCGAGGGGTCGTGCTCCGGCGGTCGTACGCCGATCATGCGGACTCCTCCATCGACATGTCGTCACGGACATCGGGGGTTCCGGCGGTTCTGGCGGTTCCGGCTGTTTCGTCTGTTCCGGTTTCGCCCGCCGCGCGAGCCGCCGCTCCGGTCGCGGTCGCGGCGTCCCCCTGGGCCTCGTCCTCACGGGTGACCACGGCCCGGTACAGCGGGGTGGCGCGCAGCAGTTCGTGGTGGACACCGGCGGCCACCGCGGTGCCGTCGTGGACGAACACCACCTGGTCGGCACGGTCGAGCACCAGCGGGCTCGACGTGAACACCACGGTGGTACGGCCGGCGCGGATCTCCCGCAGACCGTGCGCGATCCGCGCCTCGGTGTGCGCGTCGACCGCCGACGTCGGCTCGTCAAGCACCAGCACCTCGGGGTCGGCCACCAGCGAACGGGCCAGCGCGAGCCGCTGCCGCTGGCCGCCCGACAACGACCGGCCGCGCTCGATGATCCGGGCCCGCATCGCGTCGCCGGAGTCCGCGTCAGCCCCGTCCAGGGACCGCACCAGCGCGTCGAGCACGTCGGCGCACTGCGCGGCGGCCAGCGCCGCCGGGGCGGTGACGCGCCCGGACGCGGGCACGTCGAGCAGGTCGGCCAGGGTGCCGGACAGCAGCACCGGGTCCTTGTCGTGCACGAGTACGGCGGAGCGGGCCACCGCCAGGGGTACGGCGTCCAGCGCCCTGCCGCCGAGCAGCGCCGACGGCTCGCCCTCGACGGCGACCGGGCTGTGCCCGCCCAGCCGGTCGGCGAGCCGGCCCGCGGCGTCCGGGTCCCCGCACACCACGGCCGTGAGCAGCCCGGACGGCGCGCGCAGCCCCGTCGCGGGGTCGTACAGCTCGCCGCTGAGCGCGAGCGGGTCGCCGGCCGCGCCGTCGAGCGCCCCGCCGCCCACTCCGCCGGCCACCTCTGCGGGCGCCCCGTCGACGTCGCTCCGCCGCAGCGCCAGCACCCGCGCGGCGCGCTTCGCCGACGGCCTGGAGAACGACCAGGCCATGGCGATCTCCTCGAAGTTCTGCAGCGGGAACATCAGGAACGACACCGAGCCGTAGACCGTGACCAGTTGGCCGACCGAGATCTGCCCGTCCAGCGCCAGCCGCGCCCCATACCAGGCCACGCCGACCAGCAGCAGTCCCGGCAGCGCGACCTGGACGGCCGCGATGGTGGCCCACATCCGGGCGCTGTGCACGGCGGCCCGGCGCACCTCCTGCGACACGCGGCGGTAGCGGTCGAGGAAGAGCTGCTCGCCGCCGATCCCGCGCAGCACCCGCAGCCCCGCCACCGTATCGGCGGCCAGCTCCGTGGCCCGGCCGCCCTTCTCCCGCTGGAGGTCGGCGCGGCGGGTGGCCGCGGGCAGCAGCGGCAGCACGGACAGCGCCAGCACCGGTACGGCCGCGGCGACCATGACACCGAGCTTCGGTTCGTACACCAGCAGCGCCACGGCCACGCCCACGGTGGCCAGCAGCGCCGAGGTGAAGCGGGCCAGCGCCTCGACGAACCATCCGATCTTCTCGACGTCGCCGGTACTCACCGCCACGACTTCTCCTGCCGCCACCCGCCGGGTCAGGATCGCGCCCAGCTCGACCGCCTTGGCGGCGAGGAGCTGCTGCACCCTGGTGGCGGCGCTGATCCAGTTGGTGACCGCGGTGCGGTGCAGCATGGTGTCGCCAAGCGCGGTGAGCAGGCCGAGCACGAGCAGCACGACACCGGCCAGTACCAGCCGGGTGCCCGAGCGGTCCACGACGGCCTGCACGGCCACCCCGACCACCGCGGGGAAACACGCCAGCGAGGCCATGTGGAGGGTGCCCCACGCGGCCGCGGCCACCTGACCGCGCCACTGGCCCAACTCCAGCCAGATCAGGAGCCGTCGGCCGGAACGGGTGTCGGGCCGACCCGGGTCGGCGAAGGGGATGCTGCTGAGGGACGGCATGATGTCCTGAGGTGGATGCGGGCGTGCGGGCAGGAGTCGGAGCCCGGACGGAACTGCGGCCCGGGCGGCGGCGGACGAGGTACGGCGCTCCGGGTCTTCCGGGCGATCCCCCGCAATCGGGCCGGAAACAACCGTGAGCCGTGCAAGACTCGCCGCGCCCCCGCCGTCGGGTCAAACGGTTTTCGAACTCGGCCGCCACTCGTGCGAGTGACCTGAACCACACCGACTTTGCAGGTCCGCGGCCGGAAACGGCACACTGTGTGGCTCCACACCATGGTCACCAGAGGAGACCCCCCACATGAAGGGCTTTCGGGCATTTCTGCTGCGCGGCAACGTCGTCGACCTCGCGGTCGGCATCGTCGTCGGTGCGGCCTTCACCGCGCTGGTGAACGGTTTCGTCGGGGCGTTCCTGACACCGATCGTCGGCCTGGTGAGCGGTGCCACCGGAGATTTCAGCCACCGGAACTTCCACGCCTCGGGCGTCACCTTCCCGTACGGCGTGTTCATCAACGCGGCGATCAGCTTCGTGATCGTGGCTGCGGTGATCTACTTCCTGGTCGTGCTGCCGATGAACCGCATGCAGGAGAAGTTCTTCCCGAAGGCCGCGAGCGCCCCGACCCGCGAGTGCCCGGAGTGCCTGAGCGCGATCCCCGCCGCGGCCAAGCGGTGCAGCGCCTGCACCGCGGTGCTCACGCCGACGGTGCCGGCCCAGGGCGGTGAGAAGGACGGCGCCGGTGTGAGCGACGCCGCCGGGGTCGACATCACGAAGTAGCGGCACAGGCAGCCACGCGCTGCCGACGAAACGGCGCGCCGCGTCTCCACCGCGGCGCGCCGTTCGCCGTCCCTCCCTACTGGCGACCGTGCCCGCGCTCGTGCCCGTGCCCGTGTCCGTGCCCGTGTCCTGACGGCTCGCCCTCGCCGAGCACGTCCAGCAGCGCCGACAGCGCGGCGCGCTGCTCGCCGTCCAGCGGCGCCAGCAGTTCGGCCGCGGCGGCCCGGCGCGCCCCGCGCAGCGCGGACAGCGCCCGCGCGCCGTCCTCCCGCAGCTCGATCCTGATCACCCGCCGGTTGTGCGGATCGGGGACCCTGCGGACCAGTTCCAGCTCCTCCAGCGCGTCCACCAGCGTGGTGACCGCGCGCGGCACCACGTCGAGGCGCTGTGCGAGGTCGGCCATCCGCGGCGGCGCCTCGCAGTGCGCGAGGGTGCGCAGCAGCCGGGACTGGGCGGGTGTGATGCCCAGCGGCTCCATCAGCCGGCGCTGCGAGCGGTGCAGCCGCCGGCTCAGCGTCAGCAACTGGTCGGCGAGCCGGCCGGTGACCTCGTCGGCGCCGGACGCGAGCGCCCGGGCGGCGGCTTCGTCGCGTGCCTGGCCGGCGGCCGCGGCGACCTGGCCGGAATCCGGAGCTGCTGCCTCGCTGTCCGCCGGACGCGAAGCCTGTCCGGCCGCGCTCTCCTCGGCGGTCGCGGTGGTGCGGGGGTCCATGTCCTCAGGCTATCAGGACACACCCCATTGTGAGTATAGGTAACAATGACCTATACTCCCTATGTCCGCGTATCCCGAACGCGGACCCTGGCCCGTATCCGTACCCGAACCCGGAGGAGCCTTTTGCGCCCCGAGAACGACCTCGTCAGCCGGTGGACGCCACCGAAGAGCGCACCCGGCACCCGCGCGGACGTCGACGTCCGCCGCATCATGCGCCTGTTCCGCCCGTACCGCGCCCGGCTGGTCTTCGTCGGCCTGCTGGTCGCCCTGTCCTCGCTGGTGTCGGTCGCCTCGCCGTTCCTGCTGCGCGCGATCCTCGACACCGCCATCCCGCAGGGCCGCACCGGCCTGCTCGCCGTGCTGGCCCTGGGCATGATCGCCACCGCCGTCGCCAACGGCGTGTTCGGCGTGATGCAGACCCTGATCTCCACCACCGTCGGCCAGCGCGTCATGCACGACCTGCGCACGTCCGTCTACGAGCGGCTCCAGCGGATGTCGCTCGCCTTCTTCACCCGCACCCGCACCGGCGAGGTGCAGTCCAGGATCGCCAACGACATCGGCGGCATGCAGGCCACCGTCACGTCCACGGCCACCTCCCTGGTCTCGAACCTCACCTCGGTGGTCGCCGCGGTGGTGGCCATGGTCGCCCTGGACTGGGAGCTGACGATCGTCTCGCTCCTCCTGCTGCCGGTGTTCGTCTGGATCGCCCGCAAGGTCGGCCGCGAGCGCAAGAAGATCGCCACCAAGCGGCAGAAGCAGATGGCCACGCTGTCCGCGATCGTCACCGAGTCGCTGTCGGTGAGCGGCATCCTGCTCGGCCGCACCATGGGCCGGGCCGACTCCCTGACCCGCGACTTCTCGACCGAGTCCGAGAGCCTGGTCGACCTCGAAGTCCGCTCGAACATGCAGGGCCGCTGGCGGATGGCCGTGATCGGCATCGTGATGTCCGCGATGCCCGCGCTGCTGTACTGGGCGGCCGGCCTCACCGGCGGCGGCGGTCCCGGCTCGGCGATCTCCATCGGCACCCTGGTCGCGTTCGTCACCCTCCAGCAGGGCCTGTTCCGGCCGACCGTGCAGCTGCTCGCCACCGGCGTGGAGGTGCAGACCTCGCTCGCGCTCTTCCAGCGCATCTTCGAGTACCTCGACCTGCCGGTGGACATCACCGAGCGCCCCGACCCGGTGCGCATCGACCGGGTCCGCGGCGACATCCGCTTCGAGGACGTGGACTTCGCCTACGAGGCGGAGGGCGGCAAGCACGCCGCGCCGACCCTGCGCGGCATCGACCTCACCCTGCCCGCGGGCGGCAGCCTGGCCGTGGTCGGCGCGACCGGCTCCGGCAAGAGCACCCTCAGCTACCTCGTGCCGCGCCTGTACGACGTGACCGGCGGCCGGGTCACCCTCGACGGCACCGACGTGCGCGACCTCAGCTTCGACACGCTCGCGGCCGCCGTCGGCGTCGTCTCCCAGGAGACCTACCTCTTCCACGCCTCCGTCGCCGACAACCTGCGCTTCGCCAAGCCCGAGGCCACCGACGCCGAGATCGAGGCCGCCGCCAGGGCCGCGCAGATCCACGACCACATCGCGGGCCTGCCCGACGGCTACGACACCCTCGTCGGCGAGCGCGGCTACCGCTTCTCCGGCGGCGAGAAGCAGCGCCTGGCCATCGCCCGTACGATCCTGCGCGACCCGCCGGTGCTGATCCTGGACGAGGCCACCAGCGCGCTCGACACCCGCACCGAGGCCGCCGTCCAGGACGCGATCGACGCCCTCTCGGCGGGCCGCACCACCATCACCATCGCCCACCGGCTGTCCACGATCCGCGACGCGGACCAGATCGCCGTCCTCGACGCCGGACGCATCGTCGAACGCGGCACCCACGACGAACTCCTCGCCCTCGACGGGCGGTACGCGGCCCTCAGCCGGCGCGGCGAGCAGCACGCCGACGAGGCCGCCGGAGCCCCGGCCGCGCTCGAACCGGCGGTCATCGCGCCCTGAGAATCCGGTGCGCGGGCTTGCCGACACGACGTTACCCGTGGGTAAGGTGGGCTTCCGGCGGGAATCGCCCGCCCGTTCGAGGAGGCCGTCCACGTGCTCATACGCCCCGCACCGCTGCTCGCCGGACTGCTCGCGACCGCCGGCGCCCTGCACTTCCTGCGGCCCGAGCCCTTCGACTCCATCGTGCCCACCGCCCTGCCGGGCCGCCCCCGCGACTGGACCCGGGCCAGCGGCGTCGCCGAGGTCGCGCTCGCGGCCGCTGTCGCGCTGCCGGCCACCCGCAGGACCGGCGGCCTGCTCGCGGCCGGCCTCTTCGCCGCGGTCTTCCCGGCCAACGTCAAGATGGCCTACGACTGGCGGCACCGCCCCGCCCCGCTCAGGGCCGCCGCCTACGCCCGGCTGCCGCTCCAAGTGCCGCTGGTCATCTGGGCCGTGAAGGTCAGCCGCTCGGCGGCGTCCGGCTCACACTGAGCCCGGCACTGAGCCGGGCGCCGAGTCCGGCGCGGACCCGGACACCGGCGGCTCGGCCCCCGACACCAGCACGACGTCCAGGGTGCGCGGGCCGTGTACGCCTTCCACGCGGTCGAGTTCGATGTCGCTGGTGGCCGAGGGGCCGGAGATCCAGGTCAGCGGGCGGACCGGGTCGAGCCTGGGCAGCGCCTGCGGCACCGAGTCCACCACCTGTTCCGGTACCCGTACGACGCACACGTGGTGGTCCGGCACCAGCGTGATCCGGCGCCGGCCCTGGTCCGGGCTCGCGTCCAGGACGATGGTGCCGGTCTCGGCGATGGCGAGCGCGCAGCAGGTGACGACGCTGTCGATGCGGTCGAGTTCGTGCGTGCCGAGGTCGTCACCGCCGACGGTGATCTCGATGTCCGCCGCGTCCCGCAGCCATCCGTCGGGCAGCGCGGGTGGCACCACGACGCTGCGGCTGCCGTGTGCGGTGAGCAGTTCCGCGATCGTACGGGGCAGGTCGGCGGCGGTGCAGCGGTGGACGTGGGCGCGGTAGTCCGACAGGTGCTCGGCGAGCAGGTCGGTGCTCTGCTCCGGGGTGCGCTCGGCGTGGACGACGGCGTAGTCCCGGAGGATCGGCCGCTCGTCGGGGGTGCCGGGCACGTCGGTCAGCGCGGCGCGGATACGGCGCAGGATCTCGGTACGGCTGCTGTTGTCGTCGGTCACTTCTGCTCGCCCTTTCCGCGCTTCGCGTCCTTCTCCCGCTGCTGCCACCAGGCGCGGAACCCCTGCGCGGGCACCTCGGGGAGGTCCCGGCTGCCGCTCCACGCCTGTGCTGGGCCGGGCAGCGGCAGCCGCCTCGGGTGCAGGCGGCGGGTGGCGCCGGCCATCCGCTGGGTCGTGCCCCACACCGCCGGACGGTCCAGCGTCCACCGGGCGGCGCGCATCGCGGCTCGCTCGGCGGCGTGGCCCTTGGCGGGTTTGATGGTGGTGCGGGTGCCGCGCACGGTGACGGGGCCGCCCTGGACCACGCGTTCGCGGAGGTGGACGAGGATTTCGGGGATGTCGATGGCGACGGGGCAGACGTCGTAGCAGGCGCCGCAGAGGGTGGAGGCGTAGGGGAG
>NZ_JBIUYR010000004.1:478070-522256 GCF_044744625.1 Streptomyces sp. NPDC087270 | reverse complement strand
CGCAAGACGCTCGACTGGGATACCCCAGCCGAGCGTCTACGTGATCTACTCACCACCTGAAACAAGTGGTGTTGCGACGACCCCTTGAACCCAAGCCGAGGATCGGGGCCCTGAGTCGTCCCTGGGGGTCGCTTGGGGAGCCGTTCGGGGAGCCGAGTACGGAGTCAGGGCTCCCGGGGCGGGGCCCGGGCTGCGGTAGCACCGTCGCCTCCACGGATTCGTTCGTCGGGTGGGGCGGGAGGAAGCATGCACTGTGTTCGCTCACAGATTCGTTGCCGTCAGCGGGAACAGCGGCTCGCGGCACCGGGGAGCGCGAGGCGTTCCGAGCCGCTATCGGATTGGCCGGCGACGCGTCGGCCGCTCCGCTCGGGTCAACCGTCCATCGTCACCAGGATCTTCCCCGTCGTGTGCTCACGCGCGAACGCCACGCACGCGTGCGCCGCGTCCGTCAGCCGGAAGCGGCGGCCGATCGTGGCCTTGAGGGCGCCGGCGACCGCGTCGGCCGCCACCTCCGGCATGCCGCCGTAGTGGCCGTCCATGTCCAGCACCATGCTGCCCGTCACGTCCGAGCGGCCCAGCGCGTCGGCGTCCGGCGGCGGGGGCGTGATCGTCAGCAACCTGCCGCCGGGCCGCAACGTGGAGGCGAGGCCGCGGAGTTCGGTGCCGGGCAGGTACAAGTTCAGGATGGCGTCGACTCCTCCGGGGTGCCGCCGCAACGTCTCCGCGGTGACGTCGTCGGTGCGGTAGTCGACCACTTCGGCCGCGCCCAACTGCCGTACGAGGGTGGCGTCGGCCGCCGTTGCCGTGGCGGTCACCCGCGTTCCCGCGGCGGCCAGCAGCGGCAGCACGGTGGTTCCCACCCCACCCGTGGCCCCGACCACCAGCACCGTCTCGTCCGCGCCGAACGCCCCGGCCGCGACCAGCGCGCGGGCCGTCGTTCCGACGATGGGCAGCGCCGCCGCCTGGTCGACCGGCAGCGCGGCCGGGCGGTGGGCGACGAACGGCGTGTCGGCCTCGACGACCACGTACTCCGCGAGCGATCCCGTCCCCAGCGACGGTCGCGCCGCACCCGCCATGGGGCGCAGCACCCGGGGCAGCGCGAAACCGAAGACCTCGTCCCCGGCGGTGTAGCCGGACACGTCCGGGCCGACGTCGGTCACCGTGCCGGCGAAGTCGTTGCCGGGCACGTGCGGGAAGTCCACCTCGACCATCGCACGGTAGTCGCCGCCGGGAAGCACCAGGTCGGCGGCGTTCAGCGCAGCCGCCGCCACCTTGATCCGCAACTGTCCGGGGCCGGGCCGCGGGACCGGCACCTCGGTCACCACGTAGGTCTCGGGCGGTCCGTAACCCGGGGCCACCAGGGCCCGCATCGTTCGCGTCATGCCGCATCCTCCCGAAGCACCCACGGGAACCCGACCGCGCGGTCAGGTTATTCTGGGAGTGGACGGTACGATAACGCGACCGCGCGGTCAACTTACGGCCGCGGGACGCCGAGCGGTGAGGCCCGCGCCGCGAGGAGTCGTCGGGTACCGGTCCGAGCAACGTGCCGAGCCGATGCCGATGCCGATGCCGAGGAGCGAGCGAACCGTATGCCCCCGCCTGAAAGCCCACGCCCGCGGCGCTCCCTGCGGGCCGACGCGGCACGCAACCGCGACCTGCTGCTCGCCGCCGCCACCGCGGAGTTCACCGAACGCGGCGTCGACGCCTCCGTCGCGGACATCGCCCGCCGCGCGGGGATGGGAAAGGGCACGGTCTTCAACCACTTCCCGAGCAAGGACCATCTGCTCACCGCGATCGTGGTGGCCCGCCTCGACCAGCTCACCGGGTCCGCCGAGGCCCTCCTCACCGGGTCCGATCCCGGCGCGGCACTGCTGGACTTCCTGACCCTGGGTGCGGAGCAACAGCAACAGCTCGACCTCTCCGCCATGTTCGCCGGCGGCACGGCGGGCATCCAGGACCCGGCGGGGGTCGATCAGGCACGCGAGCGGATGGTCCGCGCCGTCGACGCCCTGGTCGCCCGAGCGCGCGCGCAGGGGGCCGTACGGCCTGACATCACCGGAGCCGACGTCGTCCTGCTGATGTGCGCACCCGCGTACGCGGCCGGCCCCCTCGGCCAGGCGTACCCGGACCTCTGGCGCCGCTACCTGATGGTGGTCTTCGACGGCCTGCGCCCCGAGGGCGCCCACCCCCTGCCGCACCCACCGCCCCCGTTGCAGCCTTAGGCCGAAGCCGAGGCCGAGGCCGCACCGAGCCCGGCACCCCCGCCGCCGGCCGGCCCCCGCGGATCGCGACGGCTACCCGGACGGCCACCCGTTCGTGTTGGCGACGACGGCTTCGCACCTGTCGCGTTTGAGGTGGAGGTCCCAGCGGGTGTCCGCGAGGTCGGCCGGGGCGAAGGGCTCCGGCAGAGTGCTCGGGTCCCAGCGCTCGGCGACGTACCTGACCGGGAGTCCAGCGAGAGCCCAGCGGGAGCCCGCCGGGAGCTCAGCGGCGGTGCGGCCGGTACCGGCAGAAAATTCTCGGCGCGCGGAACCGCAGGTCCGGATACTTGCCGTATGGAAGCGATCGAAGCAGCACGAGCCGTAGTCGAAGAACTCCATGCCGACGCAAGAGCCGCGTTCTTGGGCGGCAGCGTCGTGACGGAGCGCCGGACCGAGAAGTCCGACCTCGACCTCGTGGTGTTCCTGCACGGCGCCCCCGCCCCGTACCGGTCGAGCTTCCGGCGCCACGGCTGGCCGGTGGAGATGTTCGTGCACACCGAGGAGACCTGGCACGCCTTCGTCGACCGGGAAGTACCGCAGCGCCGGTCACCGCTGCTCTTCATGTGCGCCGACGGGCTGCTGCTCTTCGACGCGGACGGAATCGGCGAGCGCATCGCCACCGCGTCCCGGAAACTGGCCGCGGCCGGACCTCCGCCCGTGACCACCCAGGAGATCGAGGACCGCCGCTACGCGATCACCGACCTCCTCGATGACCTCGACGGGTCCACCGACCCCGGCGAACGGCTCTTCATCTGCTCCGAGTTGGCGGTCCGCACCGCTGAACTCGCCCTGGCTGTCAACGGTTCCTGGGACGCCGGCGGCAAGTGGCTCGCGCGCCTGCTCGACACCGCGGCGCCAGGGCTCAACACGCAGCTCCACAACGGAGTCCGGCTGGCACTCGAAGGGCAGGCAGACAACCTCGTCGGCGTGGTGGACCAGGTGCTGGAGCAGGCCGGCGGACGGCTGTGGGCCGGCTACCGGCGCAGCGGCACGCCGTAAGCCGGCACGGCGCGCCACACACGAGGCGCTTCCCTTCGAACCGTGGCAACCGGGCTGCCGAACATGGACGCAGCCGAAACCCCTGCCGATGAGGATCGGTGATGACGGCTCTCCCCGCCGTTCCGTGACACCGGAGCCGTTGAGTCATCACCTCCTGATGCGCGGGGCGTTCGACGCGTATCGTCCAGACGTGGACACCGCCGGCACACCCCGCGTCCTCGTCATCGGGCTTGATCCGTATCGGGTGCCCGGGCCGTGGAATCCCGAGCCGGCTGCCAGGGCGATCGAGGCGGGGCTGGCCAAGTTCGCCGAACACGGCGTGGGCGTGGCGAGCTGCCTGTTCGGCCTTGACGGAAGTGACGACATCGGCGTGGTCCTCGCGAACGCGCTGCGAGCCCATCCGTGGGAGTGCGTCACCGTCGGCGGTGGCCTGCGGCACTCGGACGACCAGGTCGAACTCCTGGAGCAGATCGTCAACCTGATTCGGCGGCACGCACCTGATGCGGCCATCGCGTTCAACAGCAGCCCGGACACGACCTACGAGGCCGCGGCCCGCTGGATCGGTTGACGGCGGCGGGCTGGGCGGCTTGAGCGTCACCCCCCTGATCCGCCATCGCCCCTGGGGAACGGGGAGTTGAGGTCCTCGGCCTGTCCGCCTAACCCCCCTTGCCCCGGTGTCGGGGCTCGGTGGAGGGGAGAGCGATCCGCGGGTTCTTCCCGCGGCCCTGGACCCGGGTTCCGGTGCGCCGCGCGTCAGGAGCGCGCCTGCGCGAAGGCGGTCGGTGCGAAAGTGAAGGCCGCGTACGTGCGTCCGCCGACCTCGAAGTGGGCGGCTTCCGTCATCCCGTAGTGCCGGTGCACCGCCAGGGAGCGCTCGTTGGCCAACTCGACGAACGCGACGGCGAGGTCGAAGTCGTCCTTCAGGGCGCGGCTGAGCGCCGTGAGCAGTTGCGTCAGCAGCCCCCGCCCTTGGAAGCGTGCGTCGACCGCGACGGGGCCGTAAAGGAAGAGCCTGCCCAGGTCACGCCCGTCCGCCGCCTTCGTGACTGCCGCGACGGCTGCCGCGGCCGGGTGCTGCGGGGGCAGCCCGCCCGGCTCGCTCGTGATCGCGAACCCGGCCAGCTCCCCGCCCGCGTCGGCGACGAAAATGCCCGGGCCGTCCTGGAAACGGGCGAGGAGGTCCTCCGTCAACTGGCCCTGCACGAAGCCCCGACGCGCCTGTTCCTCGTCACTGAGCCCTACTCCGCGGGCCTCGTCCATCAGGGCCAGGATCGAAGCGTGATCTTCGGGGCGGGACCTGCGCACGTTGATCGCCATACCGGAGACCCTACGCAGAAGGTGGAGTGCCGAAGGGCGCGCCGCCTTTCCTCAACCCCCTTCGGCTGCTGCCGCGTCGAGCGGGTGCGCCACCCGGACGGCACCTTCGTCAGCGAGACCCACGTGTACGACACCCCGCAGGTGGCACCCCGCAGGTGGCCCCGGGCTCTGCTCGACGGCCCGCCCGAACGCGTCCACAGAGCCTCGCACGCCGGTAGGAACCGACCCGCAGCAGACCACCTCGCCGAGCCCGGCGAACGGGAAGCCGCCCCGCAGTCGACGAATCCCGGCAGCCGGCGGCTCGAAAGGAGCGTCAACCGAGTCATGACGTTCACGGGGGTGGACCCACGTCGATCAGTCGTCGGCCGCGACGAGGAGAGTCAGCAACTGCCGCTCGTCGTCGATGGCGATGAACTCGTGGAAGTCGATGTGCACTCCACCCCAGTCATGGAAGCACATGCTGCCGAGATCGCGAAGGCGGTAGAGCCGGCCGGCCGAGTCCACCACGGTGAACAGTGCCGTATCGAGTGCGTCGCTCAGCGAGTCCGGGAGCTCGCCGTGCTGACGCGCCCAGTCCCGCAGCGTCTGCGTGGCGACGGTGCAACTGACGGGCTGGTAGCCGTCAGGGCTGACCGAGCGAAGCCAGTAGGGGCCGTGACGGGTGCCGTCCGGGTCGACGCCGCCGCCCGCGTAGTCGTCGCGGAACTGCTCGTGGGCGATGACGGCTGCCAGCAGTTCCGCGTCCTGGCTGCCGCGCCGAAAACGGAAGGACTTCAGGTCGACCCACCGAAAGCCGTGGGTGCTGCCCTCCGGGAAAACGTGGTCCCGGAAGTTCACGAACGTCGGGCCCACGAGATCCAGCTCGGTCACGGAAGCACGCTATCCCGAGGGCGTTGACGAAGACCTGGGGATCACTCGCTCAGCCCGGGATACTGGCGCGATGACCATCGACGCGCCCTTCGAGATGACCGCGGGCTGGTGGGACGAGCCTTGGTATCGGGTCCGTACGGACAGGTTCGTGGCGTCTTTCCTGCCCGACGCCGGCGAGGACTTGGACGCCGTCTGCAACGTCGACGTCGAAGTTCGGCTGATGGACGGGTCGCGGTGGAGCGCGACCGTGTTCACCCTCGCCGAGGTGCAGCGCCTGATGGAGAGGTGGGCCGAGACCGGCGAGACAGCGGGTGGCCGCTACTTCTGGTGCTCGGACGGGCTCATCGTCCGCGAGCCGGGCATCGACAACATGACGCAGGCGATCAGCGGCGTGCTCGACGAAGGAGACTTCGAGCAGATCCTCCAGCGGGTCGAAGACGATGAGTAGTTGTCCCGGGGCTGCCGGTTGAAGCCGCCTGGCTCGCCGGCAGCTTCACAGCCCAAGGGCCCTACGGACTTCGGTAAGCCGCTCGTCTCTGATGCCGGCGGATGCCTCGCCCAAGGCGACCGCGCGGCGCGACTGGTTGACCTTCTTCGACGGGTAACGGCACGCGTGGGACCTGGAGCAGCGTCGCCCACGCGTGCCGATTGATGCAGGGGTCAGAGGGAATCCGCGCCCTCCGCGGTCACGTGACGGCGGTTGGCCTGGGCGACCGTGTGCGAGAACCACTCCAGCACCGCGCACAGTTCATCGCTGTGCTCGGCGAAGACCTCCAGCGGGAAGGACGGGCGCAGGTCCAGCTTGGCTTCGGCCAGGCCGATGCCGTCGATGGAGTTGAGGCGGTCGAGCAGCTCGCGCCGGAGGGGTTCGTCGTCGAAGGGCGGGCGGCGCTTCAGGTACTGGAAGACGACCTCGACCGTGCCGGACACCGGGTAGATCCCCAGCGGCCACGTCGTACGGATAGTGGCTGTGCCGGCGAGCCGGGCCGTGGGGAAGCAACTCGTCTCGTTCGCACGGCCGTAGGCGAGGTGACCGCCCTGCCGCTCCCAGAAGCGCAGGGCGTGCAGGACTCCGTCGGCGGTCTGCGCGGTCTGGTTGTCGCGGAGTTGGGTTTCGAACCGGGCCGCCTCCGACTGCCGCCCGGCGTCGTCCTCGGGACTGGAGAGCTCTGCCTCCTCGTCGTGCTCCCTGCCCGTCAGGGCTGCGAGATCGGCCGTGGTCAACCGATGGGAGCGTCGGGCCCGGCCGGCTTCGTCGAAGGGAACGCCTTCTGCTTCCAGGCGGGTCCGCGCGTCTCCGGATTCCTCGCCGTCCGGCCAGCGGAAGGCCGCCGAGACGCGGCCGTCCGCCGTCAGCACCCGGTAGGCACCGTGCAGCCCGGCCTTGGTGGCCAAGTGCTGGCCGACCGGGACGGCGTGGGTACCGATGAGCGCCGCGACATCGCCGTATGTGGTCCAGGTGCCGGCGGGCATGGCAAGGAGCGTGGCGCGCAACTCCTTCCAGCCGGACCACTCGTCGTCGGCCGGGATCGTCCCGGAGATCGGGCCCGGCCACAACCGCACCGCCCGCTCGGCGAGTTCGTCGGCGCGGGCCAGCACCTCGGCTCGGCCCCACCGTTCCTGGCCGGCAATGGCCTGGTTCATGCGCAGGGCGCTGGAGTCCAGGATCTCCTGCTTACGGCGGAAGGGGTGGTTGGACAGCTTCGCGTTGTCGGCCGACAGCGTCAGGTTGCCCAGCGTGTGGACGAGCGAGGCGTGCAGCTCCTCCGGGGTCTGACCGTCCTCGGTCTCCTCCGCGAGCAGGTCCAGCCACTGATGAGCGGGGGTCTGCGGGAGGACGTGCTCCACGGTGAGGTGGGCCTTGGCGTAGTCGACCGGTTCGCTGCTCCCGTAGCTGTCCTCCAGCCTGCGCAGCACCTGGAAGCGCTGGTTGCCGCGGCCGGCCTTGTAGAAGGGCCGGGTGCGGATGGCCTCGCGGACGGCGTCGTCGTCGGGCCAGACGCGGGCTCCCACCTGGTTCTTGGACAGGAAG
Source organism: Streptomyces sp. NPDC087270 (assembly GCF_044744625.1). Classification (NCBI taxonomy): domain Bacteria; kingdom Bacillati; phylum Actinomycetota; class Actinomycetes; order Kitasatosporales; family Streptomycetaceae; genus Streptomyces; species Streptomyces sp. NPDC087270. The sequence continues at coordinate 514,777 of NZ_JBIUYR010000004.1, read as the reverse complement.
CGGCGCACCGCCTCCGCGGGGTCGTCGTCCTTCTCCAACTCCTTGGGGATCTCCATGAACACGCGGTTGCTGCCCATGGTCGAGTAGCCGGCCAGCAGCCGCCGCACCATGTAGCTCTCGGCATAGGCGAGCGCCCGAGCGGCCTGGTGTCCGGTGGTCTGGCCGGCGTCCACCCGGTCGAGGAGCATGAGCGCCAAGGGGTAGTGCGTCTGGCCGCCCCAGCGGGACATCCGCTCCAGGACCTCCCGGAGATCAGGGTCCGGTTCCAACTCCGGCCGCAGAATGCGCACGAGGCGTTCGGCACGCGCTGCGAGAGCCGTGATCTCGTTCTCCAGCGCGGCCTCGTCGGTGCTGATGGGTTCCAGGCGCCGCTTCTGGTCGCGGTAGATGTCGCTCTGCTTGGCCCGGCTGTTGCCGGCCACGACCAGGTCGAGCCACACCAGGAGTTCGAGGTTGTCCGGGCCGAGGAGTTCCTGCATCGGCAGCCAGCGGTTGCGGTAGACCCGTTCGCCGCGGGTCGGCAGGCACATGAAGAGGTAGTTGCGCAGCAGGTCGCTCTGGCTCAACCCGACACCGGTGTTGTTGATCGACTCGAAGATCCGGTAGACGTTGTCGCCCTCAGCCGCGGTGATCTCGACGATCGACAGCAGACCGCTGAGGACGAACTCCACCGTGTCCGTCCACTCCTCGCCCCCGCTCTCCTCCCCCTCGGTCAACGCCGACAGGAAGAAGCGGTAGGCGGCACCCACGTTTCCGGGGCCACCCGCCTTGGGCGACGTCTCGATGCAGGCGATGAACGCGTCGCGGTCCGCCTGTGTCGGCAGCAACCGGTAATGGTCGTCACCGCTGCGGTACTTGTTGACGAGGACGAGGTCGTGGATGCGGTCGGCCTTCTGCTCCGCTCCCCGTGCGCGGTGCCGGTCGCGCAACGCGGTGAAGGCGAGCATGAGGGTGGTCAGGCGCTGCTGCCCGTCGACGACGAGCCAGCGCTGCATCCCACCCGCGGTGATCCGGCCGGGCGCCAACACGACGGAGCCGAGGAAGTGCGCCGCGGGAGCGCGGTTCCCCAACTGGTCCTCGACCAATTCCTGTACGTCGTCCCAGAGCTGTTGCAGCTACTCACGCTCCCAGTGTACGTCCGCTGGTACAGGGGCACTTGGTACTGCTTCTCGCCCTGGACGAGGTCGTTGAACGTGGTCTCCTGAGCGTGCACGCGCGCCTCTCCCCAAGGTGTGTCGATCGGCTCCCATGCTGCCATTGCCTCTGCGCCGATGGGCCGATATCCGGTCATTCGGACACGGGACGACGCCGCGGTGTGCACAGCGCACCGACGGTGCGAGCTTCTGGTGGAGGAGGTCCGCTCCGCGTCCGGACCGCCGGCTGACCGATGTCGTGGCCGGCGATGGACGGGCCCGACAAACTCGCTGGTCGCTCCGGTTGCACGGCTTGCTCCTGGTGCTCCAGGGACGTCAAGCGGCGGACTTGCGCGCATAGGGCGTCGGTTGGGCAGCATGCGCACCGGTGAAGGTCGAACTGCTCCCGGCCGTACTGAAACCCTGCTCGGGGCAGCGCCGCGCAACCGGCGCAAGCCGGTGGCTCGCAAAGACACAGGTCAGCAGCGCCGAACGGGCGGGGCGCAGCAGACATCCTCAGGAAGTCACACAGCGACTCCCCGGCCTCGGGAGAACGCGCAGCGACGCCCTTCCCTCCTTGCGGCTTCCCTCGACGCCTGGGTGGGCGTCACCCGCCCCGCCAGGGGACTTGCGCCGCTAACCCCCGACTCCTCCAGAGTCCGCTCACCCGAATCCACCGCATGCCGTCCCCCGGCATGCACGACACCAAGGACTCGCCATGAGCACCACTGACGCCCATGACACCCACGACACCCATGCGAATGACCCGCAGTCCCGCGAAGCCGCTCCGAGCGAGCCGCACGCGCCGGAACAGGGCTCCCCGGACCGCACACGTGCACAGAGCACCCTGGCTTGGACCACGGTCGGGTGGTCCGCGGCCCTCTGCACCACCGGTGCGGTCCTCTCCCTGACCGGCCACCAGGAAACGGGCATTGCCCTGATCCGCGCCGGTTCCTTGGCAGGAGCCATCCGCATCCGGAAGTAAGGCACGACCCTCTGGCCCCGCTGCCGTACGCGCCCCGTCCGGCAGCGGGCCACTGCCTCTGTGCGCCTCTCCACGTCGTTCGCGAAGCCTCTCCGCAGACCCTCCGTCGAGGAGATACGCCGCCGGACGGCGCTCGATCCTGCTCAGGCCCTGGCGGGGGCGGTCCCGATGGGGTCCGTGACCCGGTAGCCGCCAGTGGATACTCCGGCTGGTCGTCGCCCCGACCTGTGTGTTCCGGTCGTCGTCAGTGCCCGCCGCTAGGTTCGGCAGTGCGGCAAACGAACTCCCACCCTTTCTCCAGACCAACTTCCCATGCATTGAGCTCAATTGCGGCACTCCCCCGTGCGGGAGTTCCACCGCTCCGCCCTCGACTCCGCAGAGATCCTCGCCATACGACTCACCTCGAAAGGGGCAGCGTGACCGAGTACCTGTCGCTCCTCGCGCGTGTACGCAGCAGAGCCGAGCAGCAATCCGCGGACCTTCCACCGTGCGTCAGTGAACAGGACATTGCGCAGGCCGAGTCCGCTCTCGGTTTCTCCCTGCCACCGGTCTTGAGCGGGTTGTACCGCCATGTCGCCAATGGCGGCTTCGGGCCCGAGTACCTCCTGTTTCCGCTGACGGGCCAGGGGCGGACCGCAGTCGCCGAGTACGGACCTCTCCGCACGACCACTTCTGAGTACTGGCCTCGCGGCGTCCTGCCGATCCTGGACTGGGGCTGCGGCATGTCCGCCGCCGTCGACTGCACACGACCCGAGGCCCCCGTCCTGCTCTTCGAGCCGAATGCCGTGACCGACAACTGGGCCGACGCCTGGTTCCAGGACTCGCCCTCCCTCACTCGGTGGCTGACTTCGTGGCTGGACGGAACCGGCTGGTGGGAGGAGGAGGTCATGATGGCTGAGGACGCTCAGGAACCGCTCCCGTGGCCCGATGCGGCTCAACGTCTCACCGGGAGCGGACAAAGCGGCCAGCGGTGAGCGGTAGACGGCACCGGTCGCGGGGGCCGGGCGGATGGAGCGGGGGCGAGCGGCGGTCGGCGGTCGGCGGTCGGCGGTCGGCGGTCGGCGGTCGGCGGTCGGCCGATCGTGGCGGCCGATCGTGGGCGCGGATCGTGGGCGTGGAAAACGCCGAAGCCTTGGGACGGCTCGTCCGGCACGATGGCTCCATGTCCAGGACTCCCGAGCCTCAGCAGGCGGCGCACCCCATATCCGCAGCCTTTGCGGCGTTCGAGGCCGCGCTGGCGCCTGCGGCCGTGAACGGTCCGGAGTCCGACGACAAGCTCGTCGCCGCGCTGCGCGGCATGGACACCGCCGGCGAGGGGGCCACGGCGCTGCTCCTGCTCACCGATCAGCCGCGTGTGGTGCTGCGTCTTGACGAGGCCGTCCGCCGGACATCCGAGTACAGCTTCCGGCGCGGGCCCCGGGGCGGCCGCACAGAGGTGGACCCGTCCGCCCTCGCTGCGGACACGACCCCGCTGGGCATCGCCCTGGCTTCCTGCCATCCGGACGGGCGGATTCGCGAACGCGCGGTACGCAGAGCGCACTTGCTGCTGAGGCAGCCCCAACCCCCCGTGGGTCTGGCACCGTTCCTCGTCCTGCGGACCGCAGACTGGGCGGGGCCGGTACGGGATCGCGCCCGCGCCGCGCTGGCGGTGCTCCTGCACGAACATCCCAAGTCGCTGGTGCCCGCCGCCGCACCGCTCACCCTCCTGATCGTCCGGCGCGAGCGGGGAGGCTTCGCGCGGCAGCAGCTGGTGAGCGCGTTGTTGTCCTCGCCCGGGACCGCTCTCTTCGAGCCGCTCCTCGCCTCGCCGGACAGGCGGCTGCGCCGGTTCGCCCTGCAAACGGCACTCGCGAGCCGTCGGCTCCCGCTCAGAAAGCTGGTCGCGATCACCAAACAGGACAGTGACCGCCAGTGCCGGGGGCAGGCGGCGGAAGCAGCCGTACGCGAAGCCGTATGGACCGAACAGACCGACCTGCTGCGGCAACTGGCGGCGAGCGTGCATCAGGACGTCCGTGTCCTGGCGCTCACCGGGCTTCTCAGAAAGGGGCTCGCGACAGAGGTCACCCCGTACCTCGGCGACACGTCGGCGCTCGTCCGCGCCGTCGCACGTGACGCCGCCCGCCGTACGGGCACGGACGCGGTCGGCTGGTACCGAACCGCGGTTCGCACACCCACGCCGGGGGCGATCGCCGGCCTCGCCGAGACCGGCCGCAAAGAGGACGCCGACCTGCTGGCTCCCTTGCTCGGCCACCACCACGCGCCCGTACGCGCCGCAGCCGTTCGTGGTCTTCGCGCGCTCGACGCGGTCCGCGTCGAGCGCACCGTCCCGCTGCTGCGCGACCCGTCCGCGAAAGTGATCCGCGAGGCCACCACAGCCCTCCGTACCCGCCTCGACCAACTGCCTTCTGGCCTGACGGAGTTGCTTCTGTCCGACCGTGATCGCGCGGCCGTCCGACGCGCCGGATACCGCCTCCTCGACGAGCCCGACTCACTTCAGCGGCTCCGCACGAACCTCCGCATCGCCCCCGACCCGGACCCCCGGCTCGCCCGGTGGGCCGCCGATACGGCCGCCGCGCTGATCCGCCACCTCCACTCTTCTCCCTGGCACGCCAGGACCGACGTCGTCCCCGCCTTCGACCCGACGGCCGACGAGCGGCGCGAACTGCTCGCGCTGACGGAGGCCGCCGCCCCGGTCCTCCCCCGCCGGACCCGTCAACTCCTCCACGAACAGCTCGAACCCGGTGCCCCCGCAACGGAACTGCTCAGAGTCCGGTACGGCCCGCACCCCGACACCAGGAACCCACTCCTGGCCGCGGAAGCCACCTTCGCCGCGGAAGACCCCCACGCAACCGTCGCCCTGATCCGCGAGGTCCTGCTCGCCGTCCTCCCGTACGCGGCCGGTTCGGCCGACGCATGGCCCGCCGAGGAGCAGTGGCCGGAGATCCTGCCGACCTGGTTCATACGGCGCCGCGCGCCCGAGGCCCCCGCCCGCCGGGGCTCCACGCCCGCTCGGCTCGCCCGGTCGCGCGGCCTGACCAGGCAGCAGCGCGCGACCGCACCACAGACGGACGCGGTCGCCGACTGGCGGCTCCTGGACTGGATCAACCTCTTCGACCCCGACGGCATGGCCGGCAGCCGCACCTGGCGCTGGTGGGACGGCGGAGCCAGGGGGCACACCACCGGGTGGGTCCGCTTCGGCACCGACGGCCAGCCCTACGGTGGGCGCCAGGCCCTGCTCTGGCTGATCGAAGCCGCGGGCGGCCACGACGTCGAACTGCCATAACCCCAGGGTCGGGGGCCAGTTGGGAGCCGATCCCCGAATCACCGCGAGGGCGCCCCATGCCCGCTCGGGCCAACCCCCAGACCTGCCACAGTGCCAAACGCCCCACTACCCGATCTTGGCCCGTATGCCGGTCCCGCACCCAGTTCAGGAAGCCGCCCTCGCCGGGCGGCACGGGTGATCGCGTCCGGGCTCGCCTCGTCCACGGCGCAGGGGTACCGCCTTCCACGGGCAGGCGGTCAGGGGCGGCGTGGTGACCAGTCGAAGACCAGGCAGCTCCGCGGCTTGCGCAGCACGTGTCCGGTGGGCAGTTCGGCGTCGGGGGTGTCGGCGGGGTGGACGGTCAGACGGGGGCCGGCGCCGTACCGTACGTCGCGGTCCCACGCACGCACCCGGTCCGCCAGCAGGTCGGACAGGGCGCGGGCGCGGGGGCCGAAGGCGTGGACGACGAACTCCCATACAGGCTGCGCCTCCTGAGGAGGCTCATGGGTCGGCTCACGGGTCGGCTCCTGGTCCGCCTCGCGGATCTTGACGTGGGTCAGATACGCGAGGGAGTGGCCTTGCGTGACCGCGGCGGCGTCGGCGCCGCTCGGCAGTTCGAGGTGCGCGGTGTCGGGATCGTCGGGGCCTCGGGTGAGGGACAGCCGGCAGAACCCCCGCACCGTGGTGGCGAGGAAGAGCTGAAGCGTGGCGAAGGGGACGCCGGACTCGATGGTGACCCCGGTCGGCGTGTCCAGGCGCGGCATCGTCAAGGCGGCGTCCAGCCGGGCGGTGTCGGCGGGTTCGCCGTCCTCGAACCGCAACTGTGCCTTTCCATCGAGTAGTTGTACGACTGGTGTCCGCCGGCCGCCGATGCCCTGGTCGCGTACGAAGCCGCAGACCGTGAAGCCCTGGGCGACCAGCGTGTCTCCTTGCCGTTGGAAGGCGATCGCCCGGGTGTAGCCGCCGACTTCGAGCGGGACGACCAGGTGTCCGCCCTGGGCGAGTTGAGCGGTCCACGCGGGCGCGAGGTCCCAGCAGTTGTGGGTGAGGAAGATCGCGTCGAAGCCGGTTCGCGGCACGTGGTGCTCCGGTGCGCCGAGCGCGCCGTCGCCGAGGACGAGTCGCACCCGGCCGTAGCCCGCCTCGTCGGTGAACCGGCGCGCGCGGCGGATGACGTACGGGTCGATGTCGAGGCTGACGACCGTCCCCGTGGGGCCGACGATCTCCGCGAGAAGGGACGCCTTGTAGCCGCCGGAGCCGATCTCGAGGACCCGCATGCCGGGTGCGAGCCGGGCGTTCTCGATCATGTCGGCGTGCAGCCAGGCCGCGCTGACGGAACTGATCGCCCGCCCGTCGCCGTCCCGGCGGGTCACCACGGCCAGGTTGGCGTCGTACGCGGTCTCCAGGGGGACTTCGGGCGCGTAGCGGTGGCGGGGGACCGTACGGAACGCGGCCTCCACCAGCGGTGTACGCACGCATCCGTCGGCGACGATCGAGTCGACGAGCGCGTCGCGCAGCCGGACGGCGGCCGAGGGCTCTCCCGGTACGGGGACGGCCGCGACGGCGTGCGGGTAGCGGTGGGGCGGGTGGGCCGGGTCCAGGCTGGGCAGGACGCCGGGCAGGATGCCGGGCCAGACCGTGTCGAGCGCGTGGACGGCCGGCGCGGAGATCGGCCCGATGCCGGACAGGGTGTGCGGCTCGTGCCACTCCCATTCCCCTCGCGTGGAGTCGTACGGTTGGAGGCGCGCGAGCGTTCCGGACCAGGCGGTGACGCGGACCACCGCGGTCAGCCGAGGCACTCCGTGGGTGTCGTCGGCCACCATCGCCAGCAGGTGGGCGTGCGCGGGGTCGGCCCGCAGGCCGGTCCCCTCGGCCAGTTCGCGGACGGCCGCTTCCTCGAACGACTCCGATCCGCGGTTCTTCCCCCCGGCCGGCTCCCAGATGCCGCGCGGCGAACGGCCCAGCAGAATCCGTCCACTTGAGTCGGTGACGACCGCGTACGCCGCGGTCAGCGCCTGCGGGGAGGACGGGCCGTCCGGTTCGCCGCCCACCGCCAGGTCCCGATCTCCCGTTCCGGGAGCGGGAATTCGCTCGGACAGCACCGCCTGCTCGGCACCTTCAAGATGCTGGCGGCCCCGTTCGCGTGCGCGGTGGCCGTCCCGTTCGTCCTGCGTGCCGTGTCCCATGATCTGCCTAACTGGGCCACAGGGCACGGGGTTTCGGCCACGGGAGGAGTGCCGGGTGGTGCCGCGCGCGTCGCGTTGCGGGTGGGAAGCGGTGGCCGTGGCCCTCCTACCCGGCGCCCGGGAAGAGTTCGAAACTTTCGAAGAAAGTCGTCGCCGATCGGTCGAACATCTCGCGTTGCACGGAAGGGCGTTGGAAAGATCTGGCACATCAACCTTCTGGCCTGCGGAATTAGAAGGGAGACGATGCTCCGGCTCTCCCGAATCATTCGTCGGCAGTGCCGAAAGTGTTGACAGCGCTTGAGGGTTGGCCAACACTGTCGCCGTCGGCGGACCCCACCCGCCGGCTCGGGTCACCTCCCCACCCCGGCTCTCCGGTCGCCGAGCGCACGGCGGTCGTCGCGGTCGGGTCGCCGTGCGGCACACCACCGCGCGGCCGTCACACCGCTCGTCCACCACCGGTGACCCGCGCAGCGTCCCCTCGCGCTGCCTTCCCCCCACCCCTGATCAGGAGGAAGCGCCCTCATGAATCTTGCCCCGGCCCGATCGACGCGTCCCATGAGCACCAGACCCCACCTGAACACCGGACCGCACCCGACGACGCGCGCCCTGGTCACCGTACTGGCGGCCCTCGCGCTGGCCGTGGCGAGCGCCTTCGCCCTCGGCGTCGGCGCGGCCCCGTCGAACGCCGCCACCTGCAACGGCTACGTCGGGCTGACCTTCGACGACGGGCCGTCCAACGACCACACCCCCGCCATCCTCAACGCCCTCAAGCAGAACGGGCTGCGGGCCACGATGTTCAACGAGGGCCAGTACGCCGCCTCGTATCCGGCCCAGGTCCAGGCCGAGATCAACGCCGGAATGTGGGTGGGCAACCACAGCTACACCCACCCGCACCTGATCCAGGAGAGCCAGTCGCAGATCGACTCGGAACTCTCCCGCACCCAGCAGGCGATCGCCGCCGGGGGCGGCGGCACCCCGAAACTGTTCCGGCCGCCCTACGGCGAGACCAACGCCACCCTGAAGTCGGTCGAGGCCAAGTACGGCCTGACCGAGATCATCTGGGACGTCGACTCGCAGGACTGGAACGGCGCGAGCACCGACGCCATCGTGCAGGCCAACTCCCAACTCACCAACGGCCAGGTCATCCTGATGCACGAGTGGCCGGCCAACACGCTGGCCGCCATCCCGCGGATCGCGCAGATGCTGGCGGGCAAGGGCCTGTGCGCCGGCATGATCTCGCCGCAGACCGGCCGCGCCGTCGCCCCCGACAGCGGGAGCGGCGGCACAGGCGGTACGACCGGCGGTACAACCGGCGGTTCGACCAGCGGTACGGGCGGGGGCAGTTGCACCGCGACGCTTTCCGCCGGCGAGCAGTGGTCCGACCGGTACAACCTCAATGTGGCGGTCAGCGGGTCCAGCAGCTGGACCGTCACCATGAACGTCCCCTCCCCCGAGAAGATCATCGCGACCTGGAACGTCAACGCGACCTGGCCCAGCAGCCAGGTGCTCACCGCCACTCCCAACGGCAGCGGCAACAACTGGGGCGTGACGATCCAGACCAACGGCACCTGGACCTGGCCCACCGTTTCCTGCCAAGCGTCCTGAGCCCTCCACCGTCACGCGTGGAGAAGGGCGCCCAGGACGACGGCAGGATCGACGTCCGGAGGTTCGGCAGGCAGCAGCGGCGTTCGCGGCCCGTGCGGCGAACGCCGCCGCGGCGAGGTCGCCGGTACGGGGCCGCGGCACGACCGTACGTGAACCCGCCGCCGGGACGGAGGCCGCGGATTCGGCGGCGGCGGGCCTCGGCAGCGTCAGCGGCCTCGGCGGCGGCGCGGCGCGGCGCGGCGCGGACCAGGTTGCGGCGGCCGAGTTCGCCGGTCGACTCGCCCTCGCCGCGGCAACGCACCGCGTCAACACGCCTCGTCAGCGCAGCGCGTCCGCGATCGCCTCGGTCAGCGGCACGGTCGGGCGCCCGAGCAGGCGCCGCAGGTCGCCGGAGTCGGTGAACAACTCGCCGCGGCTCATGGCGAGATCGGCGTCAACGAGGACGTCCGCCAGCTCGCCGGGCACGCCGGCGGCGGTCAGTGCCTGGGCGAAGGCGTCGGCCGGGAGGTCGGTGTACGTGATCGGCCGCCCGGTCGCCGCCGCGATCGCCTCGGCGAGCTCCGCCAGGGTGAACGCCTCGTCGCCGCCCAGCTCGTACACCTCGCCGGCTTGGCCCTCGGCGGTCAGCACGACCGCGGCGGCGGCAGCGTAGTCGGCGCGGGTCGCGGCACTGATCCGGCCCTGGCCGGCCGCACCGACGACAGCTGACTCGCTTAGTACCAAGGGGAGTTGAGCGGTGTAGTTCTCCAGGTACCAGCCGTTGCGCAGCATCACGCTCGGGACGCGCTCGCGCAGGTACTCCTCGGTGGCCTGGTGGGTGGCGGACAGCACGGTGGTGGAGGTGTCGGCGCGCAGCATGCTGGTGTACGCGACCAGGGTCACGCCCGCCGCCACCGCGGCGTCGATGGCGCGGCGGTGGTTGGCGACCCGCTCGTCCACGGTCGTGGTCGAGATCAGCAGCAGCTTGTCCGCGCCCGCGAAGGCCGCGGTGAGGCTGTCCGGCTCGGCGAAGTCGGCCCGGCGCGCCACGACGCCGCGGTCGGCGAGGTCCTTGATCCTGGCGACGTCCCGGCTGGTCGCGACGATGTCCGACGCCGGCACCCCGCGCGCCAGCAGTGCTTCGACGGTGAGCCGGCCAAGCTGTCCGGCGGCTCCGGTGACGACGATCGACATGGTGAAGTCCTTTCCTGCCGCGGGCCTCCCGCGGCACGAAACCCAGCGTGACCTGGTCACTCTCCTTTGGTAAGGAGCCACTTTCGGGTAAGGTGGCCACCCGGAGGAAAGGATCGAGGTGAGCGGTGTGACGACCGACGAGGATGTGAGCGAGCCCATACGGTCCTGGGACCCGTACACGCGCGGCTGCCCTTCGCGTGACGTGCTCGACCAGATCGGCAGCAAGTGGGCGGTGCTCGTGCTGGGCGAACTCGGCAGGCACGGTGCGTGCCGGTTCACCGCGCTGCGGCAGCGGCTCGCGGGAGTGAGCGAGAAGATGCTCACCCAGACGCTGCGCACGCTGGAGCGCGACGGACTGGTCCTGCGGACCGTGTACCCGGAGGTGCCGCCGCGGGTGGAATACGCGTTGACGCCGCTCGGCGAGACGCTGCGGGCTCCCCTGAAGGCGCTCACCGAGTGGTCGGTGCGGTACATCGAGGACGTCCTCGCCGCCCGTGAGGAGTACGACGGCCGCGCGAAGCACTAGCCCCCCGGAGCCAGCCGGAGCCAGCCGGACCCAGCCGGCGCCACCCGGGCGAGGCGCGGCCGAGTGCCGCGAGCACGGCGGTGACCGGGTCAGGGGAAGAGCGGGGAACCCAGCGGGCGGCGGGAGTCGAAGCCGGGGAGGATCAGGAAGGTCGCGCTCGCGGTCGTGGTGGTGAAGCCCAGCAGCGCGTCGGAGTCGTCCATGTGGGTCAGGGTGCTGGTGAAGGTCCGGATGTCGTTCTGGAAGCTGATGAAGAGCAGGCCGGCCGCGGGTGAGTCGGTGCTGTAGGAGCGGCGGAGCATGAGGCCGGCGCCCACGGCGTTGGCGTTGGCGCGGCGTACGTGGGCGTCGGCCGGGATGAGGTAGCGCCCGTCGGGGGTCTTGGCGCCGAGGGACGGGTCCGAGGTGATGGTGCCGCCGGACAGCGGGTCGCCGGTGGCCCGGCGCCGGCCGAAGACCGCTTCCTGCTCGGCGACGGACAGCGCGGCGAACCGCGGCAGGTCGAGTTCCATCCGCCGCACCACGGCGATGGTGCCGCCCGCGACCGGGGCCGGTCCGGCCAGCCACAGGTGGCGGTCCTGCGCGGCAGTCGTGTGCGGGCCCACGATGCCGTCGATGAAGCCGAGCAGGTTGCGCGGCGCGGTGAGGGCCTTGTCCACGGCGATGTTCGGGCCGCGGTGGGCGGACTGGCGCCAGCGTTCGCGGAGGCGGTCGCCGGCCTGGTCCAGGAGCGCGGTGGCGACGACCGGTGGTACGAGGGCGTCGCTCGCGCAGACCTGTATCAGCAGGTCACCGCCGCGTGCCTGGGCGGCGATCCGCTCGCGGGAGAACCGGGGGAGGTCGGTGGTGCCGGGCAGCGACCGGCCGGCCATCCGGACCAGCCGGGGGCCCACCCCGATCGTCACGGTGAGATCGCCGGGCGGCAGGCCGAGCAGCCGGGCGTCGGACCCGTCGGCGAGCGCCCTCACGGTCGTGCCGAGTTCGGCCAGCAGCGGGCCGGCGTCCGCCGAGGCGGTCAGGTCGGCCACCACGGCGAGCAGGTTGCTCTGGGCCGGCTGCGGGAGGGTGATGCCCGCCTGGTGCGCGCCCGTCGGCGGAACCGGCGCGGCCGCGGCGGGGCCGGGCGCACCCGAGGAGGCCGAACCCGGCTCGCCGGAGCCCGACTTGGAAGAGCCCGACGTGGCAGAGTCCGACGCGGAGGAGTCGGACGCGGAGGAGTCCGCGGTGCACCCCGCGGCGAGACCGAAGGCCACCATGGCACCGGTCGCGTCCAGGAACCTGCGACGTGACGGGTGGTGATCGGGCGTGCGCATGATGTGCAGCGTGCCATACCCGCATCCCCGTGCACCGCTCAACTCCCTTATTCCCGCGCGGATTTCACCGCCGTGCCAGACTGTGCCCATGCCTCGATCAGCACTTCGCGTGACGGCTGCGTTACTGGTCGCGCTGGCGCTCCTGGCCGGCTGTAGCAGCGGCGGTGGCGGCCATGGCGACGACGGAGCGGCCAAGGGGCGGCGGCCCAGCGGCACGCACGTGACGATCCGCGTGCCCGCCGACGCCCCGACCATCTCGGCCGCGGTGTCCCTGGCCCGGCCGGGCGACCTGGTGCTGGTCGCCGCGGGCGTCTACCACGAGTCGGTACGGATCGGCACGGCCCGCGTCACGCTGCGCGGCGAGTCCCGGCAGAAGGTCGTCATCGACGGGCGGTTGCGACAGCCCAACGGCGTGGTCGTCGCCGCGCCCGGGGTGGCCGTGGAGAACCTCACCGTGGAGAACAACACCCAGAACGGGGTGCTGGTCACCGGTTCCGCGGCGGCGGTCGCCGGGCTGCCCGGGCAGAGCGGCGGCTACGACACCGGCGACGAGCCCGTGCACTTCCTGAAGTCGTTCCTGGTCTCGTACGTGACCGCGACCCGCAACGGGCTCTACGGCATCTACGCGTTCTCCGCGCAGAACGGGGTGATCGAGCACTCCTACGCCTCGGGCGGAGCCGACTCCGGGATCTACGTCGGGCAGTGCAAGCCGTGCGGGATCGTCGTACGGGACAACGTCGCCGAACTCAACGCGGTCGGCTACGAAGGCACCAACGCCAGCGGCGACATGTACGTGGTGGGCAACCGCCTCGCCGGCAACCGCGTCGGCCTGACCACCGACTCCGACCACCAGGAGAAGCTGCTCCCGCAGCGCGGCGCCGTGATCGCCGGCAACCTGATCGCGGACAACCAGCAGCCGCGTACGCCCGAACAGGCCGACGGGGGCTGGGGAATCGGCGTCGGGGTGGACGGCGGCAGCGGCAACCGGTTCGTGCACAACCGGATCACCGGCAACGCCGACGCCGGGTTCGTGATCACCGCGACCGCCGACCTGCCGCCGGACGGCAACCAGATCACGGAGAACACGTTCAGCGCCAACGGCGTGGACGTCGGCTGGACGTTCCCCAACGCCACGCAGGGGAAGGGCAACTGCCTGCGGGGCAACGTCCTCCACACCACCGCGCCCGCGCGGATCGCGGCGACCGCGTCCTGTCCGGTGCGGGCCGATTCGGCGACGCCGTCGGGCAGTTGGACCAGGCCGCAGGCACCGTCCGGCATCCCGTTCACCGACGTGGCCGCGCCCGGCCCGCAACCGCAGTTTCCGAACGCCACCACCACCGGGGCCACCCTCGTGCCGGCCGTTCCCGCGCTGCCGGACACCGCGCACGTCCCGCTGCCGTCTCCCTCGCTGCTCGCGACCGGCGCCCGGGTGCGGATCTCGTGAACGGGCCTACGGAGCAGCGCACTTGACGTCGGCCGCCGGGGAGCCAGGAGCCGGGAGCCCGGTTACGGCGACGGCGTGACACCCGGCAGCGGCCGGACCGCGACGTACTTCTGGGTGTCGAAGTCGATGACCACCGGTGCCGGCTCGGAGGCCACGCCGGCCCGTACCCGGTACATGGTCCCGTCCGCGCCGACCCAGTAGCGCACGCTGCCCGAAGTCCCCTGCCCGGAGCCGGACTTCGGACCGGTCATGACGACCACCTGGTGGCCGTGCACGGTGCCCTGGCCGACCCGCACGGCGCCGTTCTGCGGCAGCAGTTCGGCGTTGTCCGGGCGGTCGCTGCCGAGGCTGAGCGCGATGGCCAGCGAGCTGTCCAGGGAACTGCCGGCGCTCGTCAGCGGACGGCCGTACCAGCCGGAGGAGGGCGGCGACGCCGGTGCGACGGCCGGGGCGTTCGCCATCGGGTGGACGAGGACCGTGCCGGCGGTCCACTCGACCAGCCCGTCGCTGGAGGTGTCCCGCCCGCTGCCGCGGACCACCCCGTACCCGATCCTGGCGCGGTAGTCGATGGACCCGGTGACGACCAGCCCGCCGGCGGTGCTCGGCACGGTGATCGTCACCGCGCGGCCGCCCGCCTGGTAGTTGCGGAACCGGGTGATCGCCAGACGGTTCGCCTCGTCCGAGGTCAGGGCGTGCCGGCCGGTGGAACCGCCGCCGCTGCCGCCGGCGAGTACGAACGCGGTTGCCGCGGCAGCCGCGAGGACCAGGGCGGCGGCCGCCCAGCGTAACCGCGTGCGCCGGGGGCGGCGGCTGCCCGCCGCGCGCCGCGGGAGACCCTTCGTGATTCTCACGCGGCGCGATGCTAACAGGTCTCCTGGGCGGGCCCCGCCGAAACTTTGTGTTTCCGGTGCATGACGCTCCGTCAACTTGTACCGTGGCGACCGAGTTTGCTGTGTCGACGTCGGCGGTCGGCGCCGACGTGGTCCGAACAAGGGAAAGCCATGCCATTACACAGGCTGGTGCGAGTGGGGCTCTCAGGTCTTCTCCTGATGGGCGCCGCCACCGGCACGGTCGTGACGAGCGCCGGACAGGCCGGCGCGTCGACCTCCGACGGCACCCTGACCGTCGAGGTGTTGAGGGACTTCTTCGGCACCGGCGTGATCAACGCCACCACGGACGTGCCGCAGCGGGGCATGAAGGTCGATGTCACCGATGCCGCCGGCCACCACGTCACCGGAACCACGGACGCGACCGGCAAGGTCGTGGTACCGCCGTCGGCCGAACTGACCGGCGGCCGCTACCGCGTCGACGTCACCGTCCCCGCGCCGTACAGCGACTATCTGCGGGCCGCGCCCGCCTCGACCGCGCAGAACCACTTCGACAGCTTCACCAGTTTCGTCGACGTCTCGGGCGGCAAGGACGCCTCGGTGATCACCGGCGTCTGGGACGCGGCCGACTACACGCTGCCGGACTCGCGGTACTACGTACCGATCCAGAGCGGTGGCAAGGGAACCGACACCCGGGCGCTGGTGGCGTTCGGCACGGACGTGCGGGGCTCGTGCCCCACCGACGCGTCGTGCCCGACCGCCCTGGACACCCAGGCCGAGGTGGGCACCACGTTCGGGCTGGCGTACGACCGGTACCGCGGGCGGCTCTTCCAGAGCGCGTTCGCCCGCCGCTACGCCCCGTACGGGCCGGACGGCGGCGGCGCGATCTACACCGTCCCGGTCGACGGCGGGGACGCGAAGCTGTTCGCGACGGTGCCCGGCGCCGCCGTGACAGCGCACGACACCGGCGACATGATCAAGGACCCCGGGTTCACCGAGGCCCCGGGCAAGGAGAGCATCGGCGGGGTGGCCCTGTCGGAGGACGGCTCGACGCTCTACGCGGTGAACCTGCTCACCCGCACTCTGGTGAGCTTCGACGCGACGGGGTCGACCGCTTCGGCGCCCAAGGCCACGGTGCCGATCCCGGACCCGGGCTGCGCGGCGTCCGGCGACTGGCGGCCGTTCGCCCTCGCCGTCCACGACAACAAGCTGTACGTCGGCGGCGTGTGCGACGCGGAGAGCACGAAGGCGCGCTCCGACCTGAAGGCCGTCGTCTCCACGTACGACGGCAAGCGGTTCGACACCGTGCTGACCCAGCCGCTCGGCTTCGAGCGCGGGACCGTCTTCACCGGTATCGGCAACACCGACCAGGCCACCCACTGGAACCCGTGGGACACCAGCATCGCGACGTGGGACCAGCGGGCGGCGTCGGGCACCACCTACATCGACCCGCAGCCGGAGCTGTCCGGACTCGCCTTCGCCAACGACGGTTCGATGGTGCTGGGCTTCCGCGACCGGTTCATGGACGTCCTCGGCGCGAACGGGCTGGACCCCCGCCCGGGGAACAACACGCCGGAGTTCGGCATGTCCGGCGGCGACATCAACATGGCCTGCGCCGTTCCCACCGGTGGGTACGCGTGGGAAGGCACCGGCGGCTGCCCCAACAACGCCACCCCCGCCAACGACGACAACGAACCCGGCTCCGTCGTCGAGTACTTCCCGGGTGACTTCTTCTCCGGCGGCCACCAGGAGACCGCGCTGGGCGCCGTGGCCCACATCCCGCGGGAGCCGTCGGTCGTCAGCACGGAGTTCGACCCGACGGTCAACGTCGAGACCGACGGGACGGGTTACTACGACCTCGCCACCGGCCAGGGCCCGGGCAACGGCACCTCCACCAACGCCTACCAGTTCGTCGGCCAGGAGCAGAACGGCTTCGGCAAGGCCGGCGGCCTCGGCGACATCGCGTACGCCGCGGCGAACGCGCCGATCCAGATCGGCAACGTGGTCTGGTACGACGGCGACCACAACGGCATCCAGGACGCCGGGCAGGTGCTGCTGCCGGGCGCGACGATCAACCTGCTCGACGCCCACGGCAAGCAGGTCGCCACGACCACGACCGACGCCGACGGCGAGTACTACTTCGGCGGGGTCGGTGCCGACTACCAGCTGACACCGGGCGCGAAGTACACGGTGGAGTTCGACGTGTGCACCGCGGACACAAGCGACGTGCCGGGCACACCGGGGGCGGACAAGCTGCGCTTCACGCTCCCGCTGGCCGGCAAGGACCGGGCGCACGACTCCAACGTGGTCCCGCCGACCACCGGACGGTTGTGCGACGGCACCGCGCCGGTCACGGCTCCCGCGCAGGCGGGAGGCGTGGACCACACGATCGACGCGGGTGTCTACATCCCGAAGAAGACGCCGCCGACCTCGCCGCCGCCGACGTCCTCGTCCCCCACATCCGCCCCGACACACAGCTCGGCGCCCACCAACCAGGCTTCGAGCAGCCCGAGTTCGGGCTCCCTCGCCGCCACCGGCCTGTCCGGCTTCGCGGAGATCCTCGCGGTCGTCGCCCTGCTGGTCTGCTCGGGTGCGGTGATGGCCTACGTGAGCCGAAGGCGACACGCCGGCCACCACTGACAGCCGTACGTACCCCACAGGCGGGGCGGTGCACCACGCACCGCCCCGCCGCCATGTCCGGGTACGCGTACGCGAGCGGGCAGGAGTCCCGGGCCGGAGTTGTCGTACCCCCGCGGTAGCGTCGAGGGCGTAGGCAGGTGCACGCTGTGCGGTCGACGGAGGCGCGCGGATGACGAGCACGACAGGCGAGCCGGCGGGGGTGCTGCCCCGGGTGCTGCCCGCACGGCGCCCGGGCCTCCTGTGGGCCGCCCGGTGAACGCCGAACTCACCGCCCTCAAGGGCGCCCTGGACCAGCAGCGCGAGCACATCGTCGGGAGCCTCGAAGGGCTCTCGGCGGAGGACCTGCGGCGCCCGGTGCTGCCGAGCGGCTGGAGCTGCCTGGAACTGCTGCGCCACCTCACCGTGGATGTCGAGCGCTTCTGGTTCCCGGGGGTGATCGCCGGAGAGCCGGACGTGGCCGCACAGCTCACGACGGGCGCCGAGACGCACTGGTACGTCCCCGAGGGCATGACCGCCGAGGAGGCCCTCGCCGACTACCGGGCGGCCATCGCGCGCGCGGACGCCGTGCTCGCCACCGCCGTGCCCGAACAGGAGCCCGCCGCCTGGCCGGTGGAGATCTGGCCGACCTGGCGGCTGCCTGACGTCCGGCACATCGTGATCCACGTGCTCACCGAAGTCGCCTGCCACAGCGGCCACTTGGACGCGGTACGCGAGCTGGTCGACGGCCGCACCCGGCTCGGCGGCAACCCGTACGGGAACGGTTAGCCCCGGTGGGCCCGGGTGTCGCGGCCGGGCCCACCGGGAGTCGTGAGGCGGTTCAGCGGGTGCGGTCGTCCTTCGCGGGCAGCGTACGGCCGTTCGGCGCGGGCAGGTGGGCGCCGCGGGTCTGCACGGTCAGCGACGGACGGTCGGCGGCCGACGCCTCGGACCCGGGGCCGTGGACGGTCGGCAGCGCCTTCGTGACGGCCTTCGACGACGTGCCGCCGGCCGGCGCGGCCGGGGCGGCGCCGCCGGCCCACCACACGGTGGTCAGCTGCGCGCTGCTGATGCCGATCGCGTCGCCGATGCCGGCGCGGGCGGCGGGCGCGTACGCGTCGTTGCCGCCGAAGGTCGCCACCTCCTGGACGCTCGCGGACTCCTTGGTGAGGTAGCCGGAGGTCAGCGAGGACAGCGCGTCCGCGCCCGACCACAGGGTCGGGCCGTAGATCGCCGTCACCGCGTTGCCGGTCACCGCGTTGGACCAGGTCGAACCCCCGTCCACGGTGGCGATGTTGGGCGCGGTCCACCAGAAGTTCGCCAGGTTGACCGCGGTCTGCTCGTACGAAGTGCCGCTGACGTCGTAGAACTGCCACTGGTCGGCCAGCGGCGTGTTCTCCAGCGCCGTCCTGGCGTTGGCGCCCACCGACACCAGCCCGGTGGTGTCCGGGTCCAGCGAGTTGAGGTACGTCTTGACCGCGGCGGGAATGGTCGTGCCCTTGACCAGCAGCACCACGCCGAGTCCGTGGAAGCCGAGCGCGCCGGCCGCGGTGGAGGCCGAGACCGGGTCGTGGTAGTCCATGCCGTCGGCGACGAACACCCAGTCGGGCTTCTTGGTGATCTGCGTGGCGGTCCGGGCGGAGACCGACGCGAGGTCGGCGCCGTCCATCCGCAGTGCGGTGTAGCCGAGCGCGGTGATCTGGGAGGACACCGTGGAGCTCAACTGCGATGTGTTGCCCTCCAGGTAGACCGTGCTGCCCTTGGGGAGCGTGCGCTTGAGTTCGGCGCTGGCCGTGGCGTCCAGCGAGCCGCCGGCCGTCAGCACGATCGGGCCCTGCTTCTCCGCGGCCAGCGAGATCGCGGGGGTCGCGTAGGTGGCGTTGGCCTTGTTGACCAGGACCGCCGAGTGCGCGGTGATCAGGCCGGGTACGTGGGCCGCGCCGGTGGTGTCGAAGGTGAAGCGGGACGCGGCCTGGTCGATGGTGATGCCGCCGGTGCCGTACACCCGGTCCAGGGTGTTGTTGCGGACCGGTTGCCAGGCCGGCTTGGTGCTGCCGGTGCTGACGACGGTGCTGCTGCCGTCGCTCAGGTCGAGGATCTTGGTCGACGTGGAGCCGGTGGCGCCGGTGGCGCCGGTGCCGCGGGCCGACGGGTCGGTGGCGGCGTAGGCGATCCGCCCGCCGGCCGGGTCCCAGGACGGGTCGGTGTGGTTCACGGCGTCGGTGGTGACCTGCTGGACGCCGGTGCCGTCGGCGGCCGCCGTGAAGATCTGGCTGAGGCCGTCGACGACCCGGGTGAAGGCCAACCGGCCCCCGTCCGCGGAGAACGCGGGGTCGGCGCCGTCGGGCACGATCCGCCGCACGGTGTTCGTGGCCGGGTCCAGGGTCCAGATGTCCGACCCGTCCGTGCCGCAGGTGGAGCGGGCGAAGGCGAGCGGACCGAGGATGCTCGCGCTCGGGTGGACGTCGCAGCTGCCGGCCGGCGGCTGGTTGGTGCCGGTGAGCAGCGGCTGCTGGCCGATCGACGCGTCGGAGGGTCCGTAGTACAGCTCCTCGCCGGTGCTGGTGACGATGTCGCTGCCGTCCAGCCAGAAGGTCGCGTCGGTGTACTGCGTGCCGGACGCGCCCTGCGGCCACTCGGTGGTGACGTGCGAGGCGTCGCCGGCCAGGCGAGTGCTGGTGAGCCGGGTCGGGTCCTGCCCGCCGGCCACCAGACGGCTGCCGTCGGGCGCCCAGTTGGCGGACAGGCGGCCGGTGTTGGGCAGGTGCGGCACGGTGGCGGCGCCGCTGCCGTCGGCGCCGGCGGTCGTCACGCCGGAGCCGTCGACGACCGAGATCAGGCCGGTCCCCGCGGCGATCGGCATCGCCCCGGCCCGCGGTGCGGTCGCACCGAGAATGCCGGCCGCCAGCGAGGCGGCCGAGGTGATCGCCGCGAGGCCGCGGCGGGTACGAACTCTCAAGTGGAGCCCCCCAAAGACACGATGCGGTGAGGCATCGACATACGGTGTGTGCGCCGTCAGGCCCGACCCCCCGGCCCCCGTGGTCGTCGGCGCGTCCCCCGGCGTGCGCCCGTGTCCGCGCGCCGCCACTCCTGACGATCTCCTGTCGGCTCGTGGACCCTATGGCGGCCCGCCGGTTCGCGACCGGGCGTACGGTCGAACTCCTGGTGAACATCCGGGCGAGCCGTACCGTACGCAGCCACTCCGTCCGGCACGGAGCGGGCCGTCCGTTCCACGGTCGGGGCGCCGCCGGACCGCCGCAGGTCAGGCGCCCCGCACTCGCTTGTATGCGCTTACATACGGTCGTACAATCGCAGCCTTCGACGAAAGGGCTCCCGTGCGGTTCAACGGACAACGCAGTGACAACGCACCCGAGGGCGCGCATCGGAACCCACCGCCCTGGCTCGCCGATGCCGTGCTCTACCAGATCTATCCGGCCACCTTCGCCGACTCCGACGGCGACGGCATCGGCGACCTGCGCGGGGTGCGGGAACGGCTGGACCACCTGGCCTGGCTCGGCGTCGACACGCTCTGGCTCAGCCCCTGCTTCGCCTCGCCCTTCGGTGACGGCGGCTACGACATCACCGACTACCTCACCGTCGACCCCCGTTACGGCAGCAACGAGGACGCCGACGCGCTGATCGAGGCCGCCCGCGAGCGCGGGATGCGGATCATGCTCGACCTCGTCCCCGGGCACACCTCGCACCAGCACCCGTGGTTCCTGGAGGCCGTCGAGAACCCGGACGACCACCGCTACATCTGGTCCGACCGCCTCGCCTCCCCGGTGCGCGGCTGGATTCCCAACCACGCGGCGCGCGGCGGCTACTACCTCGCGAACTTCTATCCCATCCAGCCCGCCCTGAACTTCGGCTACGCCCGGATGGACCCGGCCGAGCCGTGGCGGCAGCCGGTGAGCGCGGAGGGCCCCCAGGCCAACCGCGCCGCGCTGCGGGAGATCATGGGGTACTGGTTCGACCGCGGCGTCTCCGGCTTCCGCGTCGACATGGCCGCCTCCCTGGTCAAGGACGACCCCGGGCTCGTGGAGACCGGCCGGCTCTGGGCGGAGATGCGGGACTGGATCGACCGGACCCACCCCGGGTGCATCCTGCTCTCCGAGTGGGGCGACCCCAAGACCGCCGTACCGGCCGGGTTCCACGCGGACTTCTTCCTGCACTTCACCGGGCAGGCGCTGCGCTCGCTGTGGGACAACGGCACCGGCAGCCAGGGCGGGTGGGCCGACGGCCGGCCCTGCTACTTCGACCCCGAGGGCCGGGGCACGATGAGCACCTTCCTGGCCGCCTGGCGCGAGGCCGACGAGGCGATCGACGGCGCCGGCCATGTCGCCCTGCCCACCGCCAACCACGACTTCTCCCGGCTGACCTGCGGCCCCCGCACCCGCGACATGGTCGCGCCCGCCTTCGCCTTCCTGCTCACCTGGCCGTCGCTGCCGGTCATCTACTACGGCGACGAGATCGGCATGCGGTACGTCCCCGGGCTGCCGGACAAGGAAGGCAGCCAGCTCGACGGCGAGGCGCGCCAGGGGTCCCGTACCCCGATGCAGTGGGACGGCTCCGCGAACGCCGGCTTCTCCACCGCGCCCCAGGACCGGCTCTACCTGCCCGTCGACCCCGACGAGCAGCGGCCCACGGTGGCCGCCGCCCGGGCCGACGACGGCTCCCTGCTGCACCACGTCCAGCGGCTGATCGCGCTGCGCAAGGCGACGCCCGCCCTCGGCACCGGCGGCACGGTACAGGTGCTGCACCGCGACTACCCCTTCGTCTACCTGCGCGGCGACCGCCACCTCGTGGTGATCAACGGGCGCCGCGAGCCCGCGACGGCCCCGTGGCCCGCCACCGGCTCCGCCCCCCGCCCGCTCGCCGTCCACGGCGTCGACGTGACCGCGTCCGGCATCCAGGCCGCGGGGTTCTCCTACGGTGTCTACGAACTCGCCCCGGACACGGTCCTGGACGTCTGAGGGCCGCGGGGAAAGGGGAGTCGGCGTCCGGCACGACCCGGGCGCCGCTCCCCGCGCCGCCCGCCCCTACCCGCGCCGCCCGCCCGTATCCGCTACCCGCGCCGCTGCGCCGGCACGGACTCCCCGCAGCCGCAGCTCGCCCGCAGCAGCAGCGAGACCGGCAGCATCAGGGCGTGCGGCTCGCGCTGCGGTGCGCCGATGCGGTCCACGAGCAGCGCGACCGCCTCCTCGCCGATCCGCCGGCTGGGCTGGCGCACGGTGGTCAGCGGCGGGTGGGCCATCGCGCTGAGCGGGATGCCGTCGAACCCGGTCACCGCGATGTCCTCGGGGACACGGATGCCGTGCGCGGAGAACTCCTCCAACGCCCCTACCGCCATCTGGTCGTTGGCCAGTATCAGCGCGTCGGGCAGCCCCGCCGCCCCGCGCGAACCGGAGCCCGAACCGGACCGCGAACCGGACCGCGAACCGGACGTGGACCCGGAGCCCGAACCGGAGCCCGACCCCGATCCGGCCCCTTCGACGAGCGCCCTTGCGGCGTCCCGCCCGGCGACGCGCGTGAGGTCGCCGCGCCGGACCGGCTCGGGCGGCACCGGCAGGCCGGCCTCGCGGCAGGCGTCCTGGTACCCGAGGAAGCGCGCCTCGGCGTCGGGGGAGTCCGAGGGTCCGCCGACGAACGCCAGCTCGGTCAGGCCGTGTTCCTCGATCAGATGGCGCGTCAGTTCCTTCTGCCCGCCGCGGTTGTCGACCTGGACGTTGTCGAGGTGGTCCAACTCGGGCGGCCCGGCCAGCATGACCACCGGCATCCGGCGGGAGACCGTCTCCAGTTCCTTCGCGTCCACGGTCCGGGACATGACCGCGAAGCCGTCGACGTGTCCGGCCAGCGTGGCGACCAGGCTCGTCGGCCCGTCCCGCAGCGAGGCCGCGATCAGCAGGGCGTAGCCGCGGCTGCGGGCGGCGCGCTCCATGCCGCGGATGATGTGGTCGGCGTAGAGGGTGGCGGCGTTCTCGTCACCGTCGCCCGGGGCGTCGCTCTCGGGGTCGGTGTAGTCGGGGAAGCACAGGCCGAGGATGCCGGTGTTCCGGCTGGCCAGCCCGCGGGCGCTGCCGCTGGGGACGTAGCCGAGGTCGCGGGCGGCGGCGAGCACCTTCTCGCGGGTGGGCGCGCGCACCGCGTCGGGCGAACGGTAGACCCGGGACACTGTGGCGATCGACACACTCGCGCGCTCGGCGACGTCGTAGACCGTCGGCGTACCGGTCGTGCCCGACGCCGGCTTCCGCGCAGTGGCCACCTGATGCTCCTCCTCCGGTCAGCGTGTGCACGCCCGTTCCCGTATGCGCATACACGCAGGAACCACACCGTACCCTCCCCGGCCGCGCGGCGGCCGCCGGCACCCTCGCGGTGCGGTCGGCGCGGGCCCGGAGGTGGTCCGCAGTTCACAGTCCCGGAACCTTGCGGAAACGAAATGTATGCGCATACAGTGCGGAAAGCGCAGGACAGGAGCCTGCGCCCTCCCTCCTCGGAGGGCCTCAAGGGAGAGGATCGCCCGACCATGACGCGTGCCAGCGGGAGACGGCTGAGGGCCGCCGCCGCGTTCGGGGTCGCCGCCACACTCGTCGCCACCGGATGCTCGGTCTCCGTGAAGTCCGGCACCTCGAATGTCGGCCCGACCACCCTGCTGGTCGGGGGTGCCGACAACGGCACGCCGGCCCTCTTCAGGAACTTCAACCCGTTCTCGCCGAACAAGCGCAACCTGACGACGTGGATGTACGAGCCGCTGGAGGTCGTCAACAACCTCGACGGCAAGGAGACGCCGTTCCTGGCCACCGGCTACACCCAGCCGAACGCCAGGACGGTCGACTTCCACATCCGGCAGGGCGTGCGCTGGTCGGACGGCAAGGCGTTCACGGCGGCCGACGTGGCCTACACCTTCGAGCTGCTGCGCAGCCACCCCGCGCTGGACACGGGCGGCGTCTGGCAGCACATCGCCTCGCTGTCGGTCAGCGGCGACCACGTGGTCTTCCACCTGAAGAACGCCGACGTCCCCGCGGCGAAGGTCATCGAGGCGACGCTCATCGTGCCGGAGCACATCTGGCGCGGCGTCAAGAACCCGGTGACGTACACCGATCCGAATCCCGTGGTCACCGGCCCGTACACGCTGGCCCGCTTCACGCCCAACCAGTACACCCTGGCCAAGAACGACCGTTACTGGCAGGCCGACAAGGTCGCGGTCCAGAAGATCGTCGTGCCGGGCTCCAGCCCGGACCTGGCCATCGCCACCCAGGGCTACGACTGGGCGTACTCCTTCTTCCCGAACGTGGACAACACCTGGGTGAAGGCGGACAAGACGCACCACAGCTACTGGTTCCCGCCGGGCGGCATCGTCGGGCTGCTGCCCAACCTCACCAAGGCGCCGTTCGACAACCTCGACTTCCGCACCGGCCTGTCGCTGGCGCTGGACCGCCAGCAGATCGCCGACAAGGCGGAGCAGGGCTACGTGAAGGCGGCCAGCCAGACCGGTCTGCTGCTGCCCAACGAGAAGGCGTCGCTCAACACCGCCATCCCGAACCAGGGGATGGTGGCCCAGAACACCTCGGCCGCGCTCGCCGCCTTCGCCAAGGCCGGCTACACCCAGCGCGGCGGCAAGCTGGTGAACAGCGCGGGCAAGCCGCTGAGCGTCAACCTCACGGTGCCGGACGGCTGGGCGGACTGGATGCAGGGCGCGCAGGAGATCATCCAGCAGCTCCGCGCGGTCGGGATCACCGTCAAGCTCGACAAGCCGCAGCCCGCCGCCTACCAGCAGTCCCTGCAGAACGGCGACTTCGACCTGGCGCTGGGCACCGTCGGCGGCTCCGGCTCGCTCTACCAGGACTACAACAACCTGCTGAACTCGGCCTTCAAGAAGCCGGTGGGCACCTCCACCGCGTCGAACTACCAACGCTACGGCGACCCGGCGACCGACGCGCTGCTGGA
Organism: Streptomyces sp. NPDC087270; assembly: GCF_044744625.1. Lineage (NCBI taxonomy): Bacteria > Bacillati > Actinomycetota > Actinomycetes > Kitasatosporales > Streptomycetaceae > Streptomyces > Streptomyces sp. NPDC087270. The sequence continues at coordinate 489,763 of NZ_JBIUYR010000004.1, read as the reverse complement.
CCGGTTCAGGACCACCACCGACCCGGCCGAGCAGAAGCGCCTGGCCGACCAGCTCCAGAGGGTGGTGTACCAGCAGTTGCCGGAGATCTCGCTCTTCTACGGCGGGCTGTGGGGCCTTTCCAGCGACAAGAAGTTCACGGGCTGGCCCAGCCCGCAGAATCCGTATGCGTCCTTGATGACCTGGGGTTCCACCCCACTTCTGGTGATGACGCATCTGCGGTTGGCGCAGTAGGCGACCGCGGAAGGGACGAGGAGAACCCCTCATGCGCTACATCCTGCGCAAGTTCGGGCTGCTGCTGCTCACCATGTGGGCGGCGGTCACGCTCAACTACGCGCTTCCCCGGCTGATGCCGGGCTCGCCGGCCGACGCGGCCGTCGCGAAGCTCTCGCAGAACGGCCCGGTGGCACCGTCCACCCGGGCCGCGATCGAGGCCCAACTGGGCGTGCCCAGCGGCAGTTGGTGGCACCAGTACGTGGAGTACCTGAACACCGTGGTCCATCTGCGGTTCGGGGTGTCCTACACCTTCTTCCCGCAGTCGGTCTCCGGCATGGTGGGCCAGGCGCTGCCCTGGACCCTGGTGATGGTCGGCCTGGTGACCGTGCTGGCCTTCGTCGTCGGCTCGCTGATCGGCGTGGCCGCGGCGTGGAAGCGGGGCACCTGGCTGGACTCGCTGCCCACCCTGTCCGGCGCGTTCCTCGCGGCGTTCCCCTACTTCTGGACCGCGCTGCTGCTGGTCTTCTTCGTCGGCTACGTCTTCGGCTGGTTCCCGACCTCGGGGGCGTACTCCGCGGACGCGGTGCCGAACTTCTCGCTGGACTTCCTCGGCGACTCGCTCTACCACGCGGTGCTGCCGGCGCTGACGATCCTGCTGACCTCGCTCGGCGGCTGGATACTCGGCATGCGCAACACGATGATCGGCACCATCGGCGAGGACTACGTGACCTTCGCCGAGGCCAACGGCCTGCGCGGGCGCACCGTCGCCCTGCGCTACGCGGCCCGCAACGCGCTGCTGCCCAACCTCACCGGCTTCGGCATGGCGCTGGGCGGCGTGGTCGGCGGTTCGCTGCTGGTCGAGCAGGTCTTCAACTACCCCGGTGTCGGCCATCTGCTGTACAGCGCGGTGACCAACCACGACTACCCGCTGATGCAGGCGCTCTTCCTGATGATCACGGTGTGCGTGCTGGTCGCGAACTTCATCGTGGACGTCCTCTACGGCGTCCTCGACCCCCGGACCAGGCGGTGACCGAGATGACTTCCCCTACTGCGACCCCGCCGAACCCGCCGACTCCGCCGTCCACGCCCGCCGCTTCGGCCCCGCCGGCCGCCATGGCGCCCGCGGCGCCTTCGAGTTCGGGAGTGGTGCGCGCGCTCCAGGTCTTCGGCCGCTCGTTCGGCACGGTGTGGAGCAACGGCAAGGCCCGGGTGGGCCTGGTGATCCTCGCGGTCTTCGTCCTGGTGGCGATCTTCGCGCCGCTCATCGCGCCGTACTCCCCGCACGCGAACAACTTCCCGCCCGACACCGGCGGCAGCTCCGCGCACCTGCTGGGCACCACCGGCGCCGGCGAGGACGTGCTGTCCCAACTGCTCTACGGGGCACGGGTGTCGATCGTGGTCGGCTTCGTCGCCGGCGGCCTGACGACGCTGGTCGCGGTGGCGGTCGGGCTGTCCTGGGGCTATCTGCGGGGCTGGCTCGGCGACGTGGTCAACTTCGTCGTCAACCTCTTCCTGGTGGTCCCCGGCCTGCCGTTGATGATCATCATCGCCGCCTACCTGCAGAACGGCGGGCTGAAGATGATCGTGCTGGTGGTCGTGATCACCGGCTGGGCCTGGGGAGCGCGGGTGCTGCGGGCGCAGACCCAGTCGCTGCGCAGCCGGGACTTCGTCACCGCGGCACTGTTCAGCGGCGAGAGCGCGACCCGGGTGGTGTTCCGGGAGATCCTGCCCAACATGACCTCGATGATCGCCGGCTCCTTCTTCGGCGCGGCCACCGCGGCGGTGCTGGCGGAGTCCGGGCTGTCCTTCCTCGGGCTCGGCGACCCCTTCACGGTCAGCTGGGGCTCGATGCTCTACTGGGCGCAGAACTCCAACGCCCTCCTCACCGGCCAGTGGATTCTGCTCTTCGCCCCAGGGCTGTGCGTCGCGCTGCTGGCCACCGCCATGACCCTGGTCAACTTCGGTGTCGACGGGCTGAGCAACCCGCGGCTGCGGGAAGGGAACGGACGATGAGCCTGCTCGACGTCAGGAACCTCAGCATCGTCTACGAGCCGCGCGGCGCCGAGCCGACCACCGCGGTGAAGGACGCCTCCTTCAGCCTGGAGGAGGGCGAGTTCGTCGGCCTGGTCGGCGAGTCCGGATCGGGGAAGTCCACGCTGGGCTTCGCGCTGACCCGGCTGGCCAAGCCGCCGGCGCGGATCTCCGAGGGCCGCATCCTCTTCGACGGCACGGACATCGCCGGGCTCGACACCGAGCAGGTGCGGGTGCAGCGGCGCGGCGGCTTCGCCATGGTCCTGCAGTCCGGGATGAACGCGCTCAACCCGGTGCGCACCATCGGCCACCACTTCGGCGACATCTTCGCCGCCCACGGCCATGTGCCGCGGCCCCGGCGGCGCGGCCGGGCGGTGGAGCTGCTGGAGAAGGTCGAGCTGACCGGGTCCGTACTCGACCGCTACCCGGGCGAGCTGTCCGGCGGCATGCGGCAGCGCGTCTCGATCGCGCTCGCGCTCTCCCTCGAACCGCGGCTGATGGTCTTCGACGAGCCCACCACGGCGCTGGACGTGATGGTCCAGCACGCGGTGATGCGCACCATCCGGGAATTGCAGGAGAGCGAGGGCTTCACCGCGGTCCTGATCAGCCACGACCTGGGTGTGGTGCTGGAGTCCACGGCCCGGGTGATGGTGATGAAGGACGGGGTCATCGTGGAGGACGCCCCTTCCCGGGAGATCTTCCAGCGGCCCCGGCACCCGTACACGCAGACGCTGCTCGGCCACTACGCCGACCCGCGCGCGGAGGTCGTGGAGCTGCCGGGACTGCCGGCGGTGGAGCCGACGAAGACGACGGAGCCGGCTACGGACACGGCTACGGACGCGGACGCGGCTACGGCTACGGCTACGGACGACGCCTCGCCGGCCGCCGCCGGAAGCCGTGGCCACGCGGCCGGTCGCTCCTCCGGCCACGCGGGCGGGCACGCGGGCGGTCGTACCGGGACCCGGGCAGCCGCACAGGACGCCGTCGTCGTGGCGGACGTCAGCCGCGTCTACCCCGGGCGGCGGCGCGGGGACGCCCCGGTCACCGCCGTGGAAGGGGTCTCCTTCCGGCTGGAGCCGGGCGAGTCGATGGCCCTGGTCGGCCAGAGCGGATCGGGGAAGTCCACCCTGGCCAAGCTGATCACCGGGGTGGAGCAGCCCAGCAGCGGCACCGTCTCCTTCGGCGAGCTGCGGGTGGACCGGCTGCGCCGCCGGCAGCTGCACAAGCTGCACGCCGACGTCCAGATGGTCTTCCAGGACCCGTACGCCGCGCTCAACCCGCTGCACACGGTCGAGTACACGCTCACCCGGCCGGTGGTGAACTTCACCGGGCGCAAGGGGGCGGAGGCCAGGAAGCGGGTGCTCGAACTGCTGGAGATCGTCGGGTTGACCCCGGTCGAGCAGTTCGCGGCGCGGCTGCCGCACGAGTTGTCCGGTGGACAGCGCCAACGTGTCGTCATCGCCCGCGCGTTGGCGAGCGACCCGCAGGTGCTGATCGCCGACGAGCCGGTCTCCATGCTCGACGTCTCGCTGCGGGCCGGCGTGCTGGCCCTGCTGCGCGACCTGCGCAGCGACTTCGGCGTCTCCCTGCTCTACATCACCCATGACCTGCTGTCCGCGCGGATGGTGACCGACAAGATCATGGTGCTCCACCAGGGCCGGGTGGTGGAGTCGGGGCCGACCGTCCAGGTGCTGCGCTTCCCCGAGCACGACTACACGACCCGGCTGCTGGACTCCATCCCGCAGCCCGCGCGCCGGTTCGCGGCCGCCGGACCCGACGAGGGCGCGGCATGAGCGGGCGTGGCGGCATGAGCGGGGGCACGGGGGTGGCCGGGAGCGGCGGCGGCGCGGACGCGCGGGCGCGGGCCCGGACCGAGGCGGCGCAACGCGTCCGGCCGGGACGGCGGTTCAGCGTGCTTCCGGTGCCGGCCTCCATCGAGATCCTCGAACTGGACCTTCCGGTAGGGCCGTTGACCGCCTTCCGGGCGCTCCCCCAGGGCCGGCCCGGCGAGCCGGTGCGCGGCACCGCGCTGCTGGTCCCGGGCTTCACCGGCTCCAAGGAGGACTTCGTCCCGCTGCTGCCACTGCTCGCCGAACGCGGCTTCGACGCCTGGGCGTTCAGCCAGCGCGGGCAGGGCGACTCGGCGGCGCCGGCCGGCGAGGAGCACTACACGCTGGACGCCTTCTCCGGTGACGTGCTCCATGTCGCCTCACTCGTCGCCCAGTTGACGGGCCGGCAACGCGCCCATCTGGTGGGCCACAGCTTCGGCGGCACCGTGGCCCGGGCGGCCGCGGTCAGCGGCGGCCGGGAGGCGTTCGAGGACCTGACCATGCTCTGCTCGGGTCCGCACGGCTGGCCGGGCCGCAAGGCGGCCGAAGAGGCGAAGCTGCGCGGGGCCGGGAAGCGGATCGACCTGTGGACCCTCGACCGGCCCGAAGCGGCCAGGACCGCACGGCGCGACCCCGACCGGCTCGGCGCGGGCGAACGGTTCCTCCGCGAGCGCTCGATGCGCACCAGCGTGGACAGCCTGCTGGGCGCCATCGACATCCTCGCCGACCCGGCCGACTCCACACCCGAGTTGGCCGTCACCGCGCTGCCCGTCCTGGTCGCCCACGGTGCGCACGACGACGCCTGGCCGCAGGAGTGGCAGCGCACGATGGCCGAACGCCTCGGCGCCCGCTACGAGGTCATCGCCGGCGCCGGCCATCTTCCCAACCAGGAGAACCCGGTCGCCACCGCGGACCTGCTCTCCGACTTCTGGTCGCGCACCAGCTGACCGGTCGTCACTTTTCTCACATGAACGAGGTTCTCTCCGTGCTGCACTTCCCCGACCGTTTCCTGTGGGGCGCCGCAACCGCCGCCCACCAGATCGAGGGAAACAACATCAACAACGACTGGTGGCCGCGCGAACACGCGCCCGGCACCCGTATCGCCGAACCCTCCGGTGACGCCTGCGACAGCTACCACCGCTTCCGCGAGGACATGACGCTGCTGCGTGACGCGGGCCTGGACACGTACCGGTTCTCCATCGAGTGGAGCCGGATCGAGCCCGAGGAGGGCGTGGTCTCGCGCGCCTCGATCGACCACTACCGCCGCATGGTGGACACCGCGCTGGAGCTGGGCCTCACCCCGATGGTGACGCTGATGCACTTCACCGTCCCGCGCTGGTTCGCGCAGGAGGGCATGTGGCGCAGCCCCAAGGCGGCGGACCGCTTCGCGCGGTTCACGGAGCTGGCGCTGCCGGTGCTGGGCGACGACGTCAAGTGGGTCTGCACCGTCAACGAGCCCAACATCGCCGCGATGATCGCGGGCGGCGACGACCCGGCGAACCTGGTGGCGTACGGCCTGCCGGCGCCGGACCTCCAGGTCGCGGACACCCTGCTGGAGTGCCACCGCCGCTCGCGCGAGGTGCTGTCCGGCGTGGGCGGGGTCCGCTCCGGATGGACCGTCGCCACCCAGGCGTTCCAGGCCGAGCCGGGCTGCGAGGAGGTCGCGCACGCCTACGGGTACCAGCGCGACGACTGGTACCTGGAGGCCGCGCGCGGCGACGACTGGGTCGGCGTGCAGGCATACACCCGTACGATCATCGGCCCGGATGGACCGCGCCAGGTGCCCGAAGGCGTCGAGACCACGCTGACCGGGTGGGAGTACTACCCGCGGGCGCTGGAGCTGGGGGTGCGCAGCGCCTGGGAGAAGACCGGGGGCACGCCGGTCTTCGTGACCGAGAACGGCATCGCCACCGCCGACGACGCCCGGCGGATCGATTACACCCGCGGCGCGCTGGCCGGCCTGCACGCGGCCATCGAGGACGGCGTGCGGGTGGAGGGCTACCTGCACTGGAGCCTGCTGGACAACTACGAGTGGGCGTCCGGCTACCGGCCGACTTTCGGCCTGATCTCGGTGGACCGGGAGACCTTCGTGCGCACCCCCAAGCCGTCGCTGGCCTGGCTCGGCGGCGTCGCCCGGTCCAACGGTCTCGACCCGCGGTAGCGGTAGCGGTCGTGCGTGGGTGCGGCCGTACGCGGGTGCGGTCGTGCGTGGGTGCGGCCGTACGCGGGTGCGGCCGTGCGTCGGTGCGGTCGTGCGTCGGTGCGGCCGTACGCGATTCCGTCGTCCCGGCTCTCGGACGGCTGAGCCACCGATGAGTCCGGGCCCGCCGTGTCGTCTCCAGGGGGAGAGAGTTGCCACCGGGAGGAGCACACCATGAGCGAGCTCGTCGTCACCGAGTTCATGACCCTCGACGGGGTCGCGCAGGCACCGGGCGGGCCCGAGGAGGACCGCGAGGGCGGTTTCGCGTTCGGCGGCTGGCAGGCGCCGCTGATCAGCCCCGAATCCGGCGGGCTCGTGTTCGAGCAGGCCAAGGGCATGGACGCGCTGCTGCTCGGCCGGCGTACCTACGACATCTTCGCGGGGTACTGGCCCACGGCCCCGGCGGAGATGGACTTCACGCGCCTGCTCAACAGCGTCCCGAAGTTCGTCGCCACCCGCACCCTCCAGGACCCGCTGGGCTGGGAGGGCGCGAGCGTCCTTCGCGGCGACCTCGCCGCGGGTGTGGCCGAGCTCAAGGAGCGCTACGGCCGCGTCCACGTGATCGGCAGCCTCGACCTGGTCCGGTCGCTGCTCGCGCAGCGGCTGGTGGACCGGCTGAACCTCTGGGTGTACCCGGTGGTGCTTGGCAGCGGCAAGCGCGTGTTCGAGGGCGGCGCGGTGCCTTCGGCGCTGCGGCTGGCCACGTCGCGGGTCTTCCCGAACGGGTCGCTCCAGCTCTCCTACACGTGGGCCGGCGAGCCGACCGTCGGCGACCTCACCACCGCCTGAACCCGGGCGATCAGTCCTGCGAGCCCGGGAACCGGCCGCAGAGCCAGTTGCCGGGCTCCGCCGGGTCGTCGCTGATCCAGAACTGGCGCCACAGCAGCGCGAACTCCTCGCGGCTGAGGTGGCCGTCGCCGTTCAGGTCGAGCCGTTCGAAGACGCCCGTCATGTCCACCGGCCGTCCGTTCCAGGTCTCGACCAGCGAGCGGTGCTCCGCCGGGGAGATGCGGCCGTCGCCGTTCGCGTCCACGGCGTCGAAGACCGTGTCGGCGGTCGCCGTCACCTCCGCGACCATGGAGGGCAACCTGTCGACGAGCTGGAGCAGTTCGCCCAGGTCGACCGATCCGTCCCCGTTGGCGTCCCCGGCTTCCAGCAGCGCCGCCCACCAGCCCATCAGCAGCGTCTCCACCCGGGCCCGCAGTTCCGTGCCGGGCCCTACCTCCGGCAGCCGGCTCCAGCGCGCCACCAGCGCCCTGAAGTCCTCCTCGCGCAGGAAGCCGTCGCCGTCCGTGTCGAACGCCGCGAACATCCCCCGCAACTTGCGCTCCTGGAACGCGCTGGCCATGAGCGGTCTCCCCTCGACGCCGGAACACGACCCACCCGTGCCCGCCGTCAGCGGCGGCAGCCACCCCGCAACGGTAAGTCGCGACGCGCCCACACCTCTATAAGCACATCTATAAGTACATATGAACGAACATTCACCCCTCCACCACCCGCTTGAGCCTGGCGAGGTCGGCGCCCACCGTCTCCGCGTCACGCCGGAACTCCTCGTCACTCATCTCGGGCCGCCGGCGAAGCGTGAACACCACCTCGGACCCCGCGCCGTCGTCGATCACCCGCACCGGGTTGTAGACGACCTCACCCGACGGCAGGGTCACGTCGTGATCGAGGACACCGAACTCGTTCTCCGGTGCGAACGCCACCACCACCCGCCCCATGGGCGACGACTGCGCGACCCACTGCCCATCGACCCGGTCGACGGAATCGCCCAGCCCATGGGCCCACTCGGGCAGGTGGGCCGGGTTCGACGCATAGGCGTACACCTCCCCGGCGGGGCGGTCGATGTGCGTGCTGACGTGCCGTGAGGCCGGGTTCGTCGGTTCCATGCCCCGAGGGTAGGCAGCCGCCGCCCCGGTGGTCTTGAACGAATCGGCCACGGGGCGCCGCGCCGGCCCGGCGGGGCTTCGTTCGCCAGGACGCCATCCCGCCGTACTTGTCATGCTCACGATTCGGACTAGCCTGAGAGCCTGCCCCGTACGCACCTCCCGCCCCTCCCCCACCACAGGAGGCCCCCGTGCCCATCCGTCCTCGCCGACTCGCCGTCGCCACCGTCGCCGCAGCGGGCGTCCTTCTGGTCGCGGCCCCGTTCGCCCAGGCCAGCGGCACCAAGATGTCCCAGTCGGCAGCGGCCGCCAAGCTCTCCGCCGCGGGCATCACCTGGAGCTCCAGCGGCAACTGCACCACCCGGTCCAACTCGACGTGCACGTCCTTCGACCAGATCAACTCCGGCACGGTCGACGCCATGGTCACCCTGAAGGGAGCCAGCGGCTGCGCGATCAACATCACCGGCGGCACCGAGGTCGGCCACGCCTCGGGCACCTACAGCCACTACAACGGCTACAAGGTCGACCTGGCGCACAACTCGTGCATCGACAACTACGTGCACAACAGCTTCACCTACATCGGCTACCGCGGCGACGGCTATCCGCAGTGGCAGGCCGCGTCGGGCAACCTCTACTGCGACGAGGGCAACCACTGGGACGTCACCGTCTACTGACGCCCGCCGGACCCGCACGGAGAACGGCTCGGTCTCCAACGCGCCGTACGACGGACGACCACGTGGTGTGTCGTACGGCCGTTCACGATCTTCGGCAGTGAAGGTGTGGCATGGCTGATTTCTCGCGTAGACGACTCCTGAAGTCCGCGTTCGGTGCCGGCGGCGCGGCGGCGGCGATGACGCTGCTCCCGCCGAACCTGCAGCGCGCCATGGCGCAGTCGCCCAGGAACCCGGGATCGCTCGACGACATCGAGCACGTCGTGATCCTCATGCTGGAGAACCGGTCGTTCGACCACTACTTCGGCACCATGCCCGGGGTCCGCGGCTTCGACGACCCGGACGCGGCGACACTGTCCACCGGGCGGTCGGTCTTCTACCAGCCGGACGCGGTCAACCCCGACGGCTACCTCCTGCCCTTCCACCTCGACACCAAGTCGACCAGCTCGCAGGCGATCCCCTCGACCAGCCACGCCTGGACGGTCCAGCACGCGGCGGTCAACGGCGGCCGGATGGACCAGTGGCTGCCCGCCCACCGGGCGGCCGACGGCCCGGCGAACGGCCCGTACACGATGGGCTACTACCAGCGCGAGGACATCCCGTTCCACTTCGCGCTCGCCGAGTCGTTCACCCTGTGCGACGCGTACTTCTGCTCGCTGCTCGGTCCGACCTGGCCCAACCGCCTGTACCACTGGAGCGGCACCATCGACCCCGACGGCCTGGCCGGCGGCCCGGTGATCAGCAACGTGATCCCCGCCCCGTTCCGCTGGACCACCTATCCGGAGCGCCTCACCGCGGCAGGGGTCTCCTGGCACGTCTACCAGCAGGAGGACGACTACGGCACCAATCCGCTGGAGTGGTTCCGGACCTACCAGGACGCCAAGCCCGGCGACCCGCTGTACGAGCACGCCATGACCATCGGCCCGGCCGACCAGTTCGCGCGGGACGCGGCCGCCGACCGCCTGCCGACCGTCTCGTGGATCATCCCGACCTCGGAGCAGAGCGAACACCCCGACTACACCCCGGCGGCCGGCGCCGACTTCCTGGCCCTCCAGCTGGACGCGATCGCGGCCAACCCCGACGTGTGGCGCAAGACCGTCTTCATCGTCAACTACGACGAGAACGACGGCCTGTTCGACCACATGATCCCGCCGTCACCGCCGGCCGGCACGCCGGGCGAGTTCGTCGGCGGCGTGCCGATCGGCGCCGGCGTCCGGGTGCCCTGCCTGATCGTCTCGCCCTGGACCCAGGGCGGTTACGTGGCCGGCGAGCCCTTCGACCACACCTCGGTGCTGCGCTTCCTGGAGCGGATCACCGGCGTGCGCGAGACCAACATCAGCGACTGGCGCCGCAGCACCTTCGGCGATCTGACCTCGGCGCTCGGGCTCCCGTCCTCCCCTCCGCGGCCGTTCCCCCGGCTGCCCGGGACCAAGGACCAGTTCTGGGCCGCCGAGCAGGAAGTCGCGACGCTGCCGCCGGCCACGTTCCCCGGCGCCGACCAGACCCCGCCGCACCAGGAGCCGGCGGGCGGGAAGTCCACGGCGAACCCGGCCGCGCCCAAGGCCGGTTCGGCCGGGCACCCCGGCGGCCGCCCGTACGCCATCAGCCGCATCGTGGAGAACGCCACGACGCACCGCTCCGACTTCCCGCACGGCACCGCGGGCACCGACTTCCCCGGCATCCAGGAGGCCGTCCCCGGCGTCGGCCCCACCACCGGCACCTACCTCTACACCGTCGGCGTGGTCAGCTTCACCCTCGCGGTGATCGACGTGGCCGCCCACCAGCTCGTGGCCAGCGTCAGGGCCGGGGTGAGCCCCTACGGCCTGACGAAGTCGGCCGACGGCGGCAAGCTGTACCTCAGCAGTTCGGGCGAGAACGCCGTCTCGGTCTACGACACCGCCACCGGCACGATCACGGCCGGCATCCCCGTCGGCCCGTACCCGCACGGCCTGGCCACCTCCCCGGACGGCCGCAGCGTCTACGTCGCCAACACCGGTCCCGACACCGGTTTCGGCGGCTCGCGGACGCTCTCGGTGATCGACACCGCCTCCGACCAGGTCACCGCCACCTGGAAGACCGGGAACGCCCCGCACTCCCTCGCTCCCGCCACGGACGGCAGGACGCTCTACGTCTCCTGCTACGACGGCCTGTCCGTGGTGGACACCGGCAGCGGCGAGCAGCGAGCCCTGCTGACCGACCAGGCCGGCTCCAACGGTGTCGCCGTCCACCCCGACGGCACCCGGCTGTACGTCGTCAACACCTGGCACGGCACCCTCTCGGTGATCGACGCGCGCACCCACCGGGTCCGCACGCGTGTCCGTGTCGGCCGCGTGCCGTGGCAGGTCGCGGTCAGTCCCGACGGCTCGCGGGTGTACGTCACCAACTCCAAGGACGACACGGTCTCCGTGATCGACGCGGCCCGCGACCGGGTGATCGCGACCGTCGGCGTCCACCACGTCCCGACCACCGTCACGGCGACCGCCTCCACCGTCTGGGTCGCCACGAACGCCTCCTCGACGGTCGACGCGATCGACGCGAAGTCGCTCACGCTCGTGGGCAGTACGGCCCTGGGTCTGACCACCAACCCGGCCGGGATGGTCGTCGCGTAACGCGGGAGTTCCGGGGCGGTGCGGGTGACCGGCAGGCGGAGCCGTGGAGCCCGTGGAGCCGGACAGGCCGTGCGGGTGACGGACGGGCGGTGCGGGTGACGGACGGGCGGTGCGGGTGACGGACAGGCGCAGCCGTGGGGGCGGGCCCGGGGGGGGGGGGGGGGGGGGCCGGAGGGGGCCCCGCCACCCCCCCCCCCCCCCCCCGCCCCGGGGGGTAAGGGAGAGTTAGTAAACCGGCAGGAAAACCCACCCC
>NZ_JBIUYR010000004.1:424287-478060 GCF_044744625.1 Streptomyces sp. NPDC087270 | reverse complement strand
GGGGGGGGGGGGGGGGGGGTGGGGGGGGGGCGGCGGGGGGGGGGGGGGGGGGGGGGGGGGGGGGGGGCGCCCCCCCCCCCCCCCCCCCCCCCCCCCCCCCCCCCCCCCCCGCCCGGCTCCCTGAGGGATACGGATCAGTTCGTACCGCGGCTGAAGACCCCTGCCTCCAGCGCCGAGGCGCCCACGTCGCCCAGGACGACCACGTGGAAGACCGCGCCGGCGACAGCGGCCACGAAACGGGAGATCTTGCGGGTGCTGCGCATGATGTGTCACCTGTCCGATCGGGTTTGCGGGACGCTGCTGCTCGGGGCTGTTCGCCGGGGTCACCAGGCCAGGGCGAGGTCCATCGTCTGCTGCCAGTAGGTGGTGGCGAGGGAGTCGTCGATGTAGACGCCCTTGGCGGGCAGCGGGGGGTGGGCGGCGGTGCCGACGCTGCCGACGCCGGAGCGGCCGGAGAAGTAGACCTCCAGGCTCTTCACGGTGCGGCCGTTCGTGCCGCTGCCGTCGCTCGCGGACAAGGCGACCGAGGCGTAGCCGGACTGGCCCGGCTCCAGGGTGACCACGGCCTGCGGCACGGAGTCCTTGATCACCGGCGGCACCGCCTGCGCGCCGGTGAACCGCAGCTCCGGGTAGTTGTAGAGGTAGCACGTCTTGCTGCCGGTGTTGGTGACCGTGAGCAGCATGTGGTTCACCGGACGGTTCAACGGGGCCGCCACCACCTTCGTGTCGGAGCCCTGGCACGTGACCGGCTTCCCCGAGGCGGCCGGGACCTTGGTGGGAACACCCTTCGCCGCCGGCCGGGTGGCACCGGACCCCGCCGACGGCTTGATCCCGGACGGCGCCGTGGTGGCCGGCGCGGACACGCCGTCAGCGGAACCCGCGGCCGTGGAACCCGCCGCCGAGGAAGCGCCCGCCGAAGGCGCCAGGGTCGCCGAGACGTCAGCCGTCGAAGCACCCTCGTTCCTGCTGCCCGATCCGTCGTCACTGCACGCGGTCAGGGAGAGCGCGGCGAGCACGACGGTCGCGGCGGCACCTACGAGGCCAAGACGGGGGTTGCGGATGCTGAACATGTGGGAGTTCCTCTTTCGCCGTTCGAGTGGCTGTGTTGCTTGGATGACCAGAGCTTGTGGGGTGACCTGTCCCAGCCGCCATGCCTGCCGGGCAGTTGGGGACACTGGAACGCCAAAAGCCCATCTGACCAGCGGAAATACGGTGCCCCTGGAACGCCGGAACGGGACGCCGCGGGTTGCCGGCACGACCGCGGGGCCCCTCGCGGGGTACGGCTACGGCCGCGGCAACGGCGAAGGGGTCGACGCCCGGACCGGCGCCGCCCACCCACGCGACCTCACCGGGTGGCGGGCGGTGGGCGGCGGCGGTGGAAGCGGACGCGGGCGCCGTGGGCGGGGACGAGCGTGACGGAGAGCAGCCGCGCGGATTCCGGTGGGCCCGCGGGGGCGGGGACGGCGCGGGCGAGGATCTCCGTGAGGACCGTCTCGATCTCCAGCTGGGCCAGCGGCGCTCCGACGCAGCGACGCAGGCCGCCGCCGAACGGCGTCAGGGCATACGGCGGCGGGTCCGCGTCAAGATGGCGTCGGGGCTGGAAGGCGTGGGGACTCGGCCACAGCCGGGGGGCGAGGTGGACCGGTGGGAAGAGCGCCGCGACGAAAGCGTGCCGCGGCACCGGGCGGCCGGCGAGTTCGGTGTCGTGGGCGGCGGTGCGGATGGCGTAGAAGACGGCGGGGCGCAGCCGGCTCGACTCCTTGACGGTCGCCTTGAGGAGCCGGTCGGAGCCCGCGTCGAGATCCGCGATGAGGGCGTCGCGTGCGGTGGGGTGGTGGGCGAGCAGGTGCAGGGTCCAGGCGATGGTGGTCGCGGTGGTCTCGTACCCGGCCAGCACCAGCCCGGTCAGCTCGTCCAGCAACTCCTCGTCGTCCAGGCCCGCGCCCTGCTCGTCCCGGGCGTCGAGCAGCAGGGACAGCACGTCGTCGCGGCCGGAGCTGTCACCGCCGTCGGCGGCGCGGTCGGACCGGGCGCGGCGCCCCGCGATCTCCGCCCGCGTCAGGTCCCTTACGGTCGCGCGCAACCGGTTGAAGCGACCGCCCGGCGACAGCGGGCCGAGGTCCCGTTGCCACGGCTTCGGCAGGAAGAGCACGGCGAGGTTGTCCATGCCCACGAACGCGGTCAGCGCCCGCCGGAAGACCGCGGCCCGGCCCGGGTCGGTCAGGCCGAACACCACGCGCAGGATGACGTCGAGCGCCAGTCGCTGCGCCCACGGGCGGACGGGTACGCCGTCGCCGGTCAGCAGCGCCGGCAGCCCCGCGTGCACCAACTCCCGCATCCGCTGGGCCCACCGGGTGATCCGGGTGCCGTGGAAGGGCGGCAGCAGGAGCTTGCGGTGGCGCAGGTGTAGGGGCGGCGGGGTGCAGATCAGTGAGCCCGCGCCGACCGCGGGCCGCAGCAGGGCGGCCCCGTCCCCGCCGACGAACCGTTCGTGGTCGGTCAGTACCGCCCGGTTGACCTCGGCGTCGGCCGCGCACACCAGGCCCGCGCGGTACGGGAAGGTGCGGACCGAGAAGACCGAACCCAGCTCCCGGCGCAGGGCGAGTCCGTAACCCAAGGGGTCGAGGAGCATACGGCCCGTCTGCACGGCGCGAGGCGCCCTCGGCGCGGGCGGAAACCGCCGCGGGTCCCACCGCGGCTCACGGCTGAACGCGTTGCTCATGGCGCGCGAACGCTCCTCAATCGGCTCACGGGTGTACGTCGTTCGGCCCACCGGCAACGGGCATCCCCGCGGCGGCGAACGCACGGCGGTCCGCCGACCGCAATCGGCGGACCGTCGCCGGCAGCCGTCGGCCGGCAGACCGCGGACCGCGGGCCGCGAGCGCGGGCCACCCGGCAACGGAAGGCGCGGGCAGGCCCGGCCCCGCATCCACCCGGCGCACGCCTGGTTCACGTCCGGTTCGCCCGGGCTCCCGCTTGCCTCAGCCCACGACCACCGCCTGCCACGGCCCTGCCGGGTCGTCGTACGCGGCGGCGTAGCCCTCCGTCGCGATCGGCGCCTGCAGGATTCCGTCCGGGACCGCGAACGCCTCCACGAGCGCGAGTGCGTGCGGTGCCAGGTCGGCGCTGATCCGGTCGACGGCGGGGCGCAGTTCGCGGACGGCTTCGGCGGTGAGGTGGCCGTCCGCGAGGAGCGTGCCGGCGTGCGGGGCGAGGCGCTGGAGCGCGAACAGCCGGAAGAGCTGGTCGAGCACCCCGCGCGTGGTGGCGTCGCCGACCCGGCCGACCGCGGCCAGGTACGCCTCGGCGGCGCGTCGGGTGCCATACGCGTCGACGAGTTCCAGCGCCGGGTTCACCGTGTGGTTCCAGCGGTCCAACGGGTCGGCGCTGGGCAGGCCGAGCCGGCTGCGGGCGTGCTGGAGGCACTGCGACTCGTGCCGTACGAGCAGGTCGAGGAGGTGATGGGAGTCGGTCGGCGGGCCGGCGGACGCGGCGCGGTCGGGCGGCGGCGGACGGTAGCCGCGCCCGGTGAGCATGTCCGCGGCGGCCTTGGTCCAGATGACGAGGTTGTCCCCTTCGGCGGTGATGGTGCTCTCGATCGGCGCGAACAGGTCGACGACGCGGTTGGCCGACAGCAGGCCCTGGGCACCGCAGCGTTCCCGGCACTCGGTCACGATGTCCCTGGACTGCCAGGTGATCCAGCCCTTCGCCGCCGCGACGAGGACCTCCG
Organism: Streptomyces sp. NPDC087270; assembly: GCF_044744625.1. Classification (NCBI taxonomy): domain Bacteria; kingdom Bacillati; phylum Actinomycetota; class Actinomycetes; order Kitasatosporales; family Streptomycetaceae; genus Streptomyces; species Streptomyces sp. NPDC087270. The sequence continues at coordinate 474,330 of NZ_JBIUYR010000004.1, read as the reverse complement.
CATCGGCGGCCTCGGCGACATCGACGACGGCGGCCTCGACCCTGGTGCCGCGCCCGGCCGCCCCGGACCCGGCCACCACGCGGTCGTCCCCGCGTCCGCAGGCGTGAACGGCCTCGCGCAGCAGGAACGTCGCCGCGTACGCACGCGCCACCGCCCCGAGCAGCCTGGTCTGGTGGCAGCGGTAGGCGAAGACGGGAACGCCGGTCCTGCTGGCGGGCGCGAACGTGTGCCGGCGATGCCCGTACCGCACGGCGACCGTGAGCGCTGCCCGGGCGCCGCCCAGTGCCGCCGCGCTCAGGCAGAGCTTGCCGGTGGTCACGCGCTGGATGGACCGCAGGAACCGGCGCCGCCGGCTGCCGACCGCACTGTGGAAGGTCCCGTCGGCGGTCAACTCGGCGTGGTCACCGGCCAGCAGCGCGGTCCGGGGCACGACCACCCGGTCGAACGACGTGATGGCGTGGTCGACGGCCGATCCTGGTATCTCCGAGAGCGGGCGCACCCGGATGCCGGGAAGCGGCCCCCGCTCGTCGCGCAGTGGCACGAGGAAGAGGAACACGCCGCAGTCCTGGCCGCGGACGATCAACCTGGCCGCCACCAGACCGCTCTTGCGTCCGCCCGCGGAGCCGGTGTTGGGCATGAACTTCTGCGCGCCTGCGGTGGGGGTGTGCAGGACGAAGTCGTCCGTCTCCGGCCGGTGGGTCGCGGTCGTCTCCAACTCGGCGGCGTTGTTGCCGTAGCCGAGTTCGGTGATGAGAACGGTGCCGTACTCCCGGAGGCGGGTGAACGGCGTCGGGTCGATCGCGTGCTCGCGGTCGAGACGCAGGAGGCTGCCCAGGAAGAGGTTGTAGTGGACGGTCGCCAGGGTGGTCAGGGTGCCGTCGACCATTCCCAGCCATTCGTGCAGCGCGACCAATCGGTCCGTCGCCGTGACGAGTTCCTCGACCGAATCGACTTCGTCGTTGACGGCCCGTAGCCGCGTATATGCGAGTTCGGCACGCTCAGGAATCGACAAGCCGTCCTGGTATCGGAATAAGCGCCGGGAGAGAACCTCCGTCCATTGCCGGTGCAGGTCGTCGAAACGCCCGTCGAAGAGCACCTCGGTCAGCAACTCCGCGCGCACCGCGCCTCCGGGGTCGGTGGCGCCGTCGGCCGTACGCTCCGAGGTGCCGCCGCCGGTGCGCCCCTCGGGCAGCCACGCGGCCGCCGTGCGGGCGGGGTTCACAGGGGGCCGAAGAGCTGATGACTCGCGCTGTTGGCCGGGTCCTCGTCGCAGTAGTACTGGGTGGCCGCGGTCATCAACCGCGCCAGCGTCAGCGTGCCGTCGGCGCCGCCGGCCAGACGCTCGAAGGTCGCGCCCGCGTCGCCCTCGGGGACGCCGATGGCCGCCACGACCGCCGCGAACTCGTCCCTGCTGACCAGCCCGTCGCCGTCGCGGTCGGCGAAATGGAAGCCGGCTTCGTAGAGCGGGCCTATCAGCGTGTCGAAGTTTTCGCTCACGTGTCGCACGGCCTGGCGGAACTCGGACTTGTCGATCCGGCCGTCCCCGTCGGTGTCGGCCGTCGCGCGCAGCGCATGCCAGTAGTTCAGCATCTCGTCGGCATACCTCTGGCCCTTCGCCGCGGTGCGCTCCTCACCGAACGAGGCCCGCACGCGGTCGGCCATCAACACGAAGTCGTCCTCCGCGATCACGCCGTCGCCATTGACGTCCAACAGCGAGAAAAGCCGTTCGTACTTCTGGTCCAGCAGGGCCCCCATAACGCTCCTCCACCCCTTCAGTTCGGATATTCCGCCACACCATGAATTTTCCCCGTGCATAGGCGGAATCAACCCCACTCGATCGAGTGAATCGGCCCTCCAGAAATCCCGCGGGACGAATTGCGGCGCCTACCGGACGACCGGGGCCGGGCGTGGCGACGCTGCGGCACGGCGAAACCGCCCGGCACGGGCTCGGCGCCGCGGAACGACAATCCGCTCGACCAGGGCGGCCGGCGGAAGGGACCCTGGGGGCATGGAGTTCCTCTGCTACCACCGCGATCGGCCCGGTTCCCTCACGCTGCGCGACGAGTTGACCGAAGCGCACTGGTCCTACATGGACCGGTACGCCAAGGAGCTGATCGCGCGCGGCCCGACGCTCGCCGACGACGGTGACACCCCCACCGGCAGCGTGCACATCGTCGACCTGCCCGACGTCGCCGCCGCCCGCGCGTTCGCCTTCGACGAGCCCAACTACCAGGCCGGCGTCTACCGTGATGTGCTCCTGCGCCGATGGCGCAACACGCTCGGGCGCACCATGTGGGACTTCCCCGGCGGCCGCACCGGCGGCAACCGCTACCTGGTGATCGGCCTCGGCGCCGGCGAAGCCGCCGACCTCACCGCGCCGACCGACCGGCACGAACTGATCGCCTACGGGCCGCTGTTGTCCGACGACGCCGCCGGTTGGCTGGGCACCGCCGCGCTGCTGCGGGCGCCGGACCCGGCGACGGCACGCACCGTCCTCACCGCCGGCCGCTACGCCGACATCGAGGTCCACGACTGGCAGTTCGGCGGCCGCCCCTCGTGAACCGAGCCGACCTCCGGGCGTCGCGCCCAGGCCGCCGCTGACCGACAGCGTCCCGGTCCCCGCTGACCGACAGCGGCCGGTCACCGCCCTGCCCCCTGCCGCCCTGCCCTACACTTCCGGGCGTCGGTCGCGCCCGAGGACGTCCCAGGAACGTCCCAGGAACGTCCAGGGGACTCCTGAGGACGTCCCCGAGGACGGCGACCCGCCGGCCGACGGGGGCACGCGGACCACCCGGGGGGAAAGTCATGCGCAAGGCACGTCAGTTGGGGACGCTCGCGGTGGGGATGGCCGCGCTGGCCGTCGCCGTCACGAGCTGCGGGAACCAGAGCGGGGACGACGGCACCGGAAGCACGGGGACGCCGCCGACGACGGCCCCGCGGGTGTCCGCGGCAGCGACGTTGGAGCCCGACGGCACCGTGCCGTGGGTGGACGAACCGGCGACGGACGCCGATTTCAGGGCGCCCAGCGCAGCCCCCGCACCCGTCACCGGGCCGACCTGCCACGCCTCCCAACTGACCGGCGCCCTCACCCGATGGATACACAAGAGCACCAACGGCGAGGTGAACGACCCGATCATGGACGCCTCGTTGTTCGGCTACGCGGTGCTGACCAACACCTCGCACACCGCGTGCAAGCTGCAAGGCATCCCGAAACTGCGGCTGGCGGTGGGCGGTACCACGGTCCCGCTCCCGCACAGCGGTTCACGATCCCGCCCGGCGGTCGGCCTGCCGCCGGGCGGCAAGGCGAACTTCCGCATCGACTGGGGCGGCCCCTACTGCCCCACGCAGCACGGCACTTACACCCTCGACGCCGATCTGCCCGGGGCGGGCGACGTCGCGGTGCGGCTGATGGACCAGACCGTGCCGGGGTGCGTCCACGACGACCTGCACCCCCAGGTCACCTCGTTCCTTTCGCCGGGACCGCTCTCCGACGGCGACGGAAACACGGACCCGCGCCCCGCCACCTCCACGCTGAGCACGCTCACCGCGCGCGCCACGGACGTGCCGAAGAGCGTACGGCTCGGCCGACCGGTCGACTTCACCGTCACGCTCACCAACCCCACCGGCAAAGCCGTGTCGTTGGCCGGACGCCCGGGCTTCACCCTGGAGGTCCTGTGCACGGGCACGCAGGGGCGCGAGGGACTGAACAACGGCGGCAAGTCGTACCTGCTCAACAACCGTGCCGTGCACAGCGTTCCCGCCCACGGCTCGGTCCGGTTCGCCGTCCGGGCGACCATCCCGCAGGCGTCGTCCTTCCCCGGCCCGAACCTGTACATCAACTGGCGCATGCTCACGAGGGGGTTGCCGAGCGGCCTGCCCTTCGTGTCGCTCACGCTCCCCACCGGGGCATGAGTCAACTGCCCTTGCACCCCAGACCCGTTCGACGCGCCGGCCTGGCGCGGCGGGTCATGCCCGCCGACCGCGCAGAGCCACCAGTTCGGCCAGCTCGCCGTCGCTCAGCTCGCTGAACGCCGCCTCGCCCGATCCCAGTACGGCGTCGGCGAGTGCACGCTTCTGCCGCAGCAACCCGGCCACCCGCTCCTCCACCGTGCCCTCGGCGACCAGCTTGTGGACCTGCACCGGCTGGGTCTGCCCGATCCGGTAGGCCCGGTCGGTGGCCTGGTCCTCCACCGCCGGGTTCCACCAGCGGTCGTAGTGGACGACGTGCCCGGCGCGGGTGAGGTTCAGACCCGTGCCGGCGGCCTTCAGGGACAGCAGGAAGACCTTCGTGCCGCCCGACTGGAAGGCGTCCACCATCTGCTCACGCCGTCGGACCGGGGTGCCGCCGTGCAGGAGCAGGCTCGGCACGCCGCGTTGGGCGAGATGGCGCTCGATCAGCCGGGCCATGGCCACGTACTGCGTGAAGACCAGTACCGACCCGTCCTCGGCGAGCACGGCGTCCAGGAGTTCGTCCAGCAGCGCCAACTTCCCCGACCGGCCGGCCAGTTTCGCGCCGTCCGGCTCCTTCAGGTACTGCGCCGGGTGGTTGCACACCTGCTTCAGACCGGTGAGGAGCTTCATCACCAGCCCGCGCCGGGCCATGCCGTCGGCGCCCTCGATCTCGGCCATCAACTCCCGTACCAGGGAGCCGTACAGCGCGACCTGTTCCCTCGTGAGCGACACCGGCTGGTCCGTCTCGGTCTTCGGCGGCAGCTCCGGAGCGATACCGGGATCGGACTTGCGCCGCCGGAGCAGGAACGGTCCTACCAGCGAGGCCAGTTGGGCCGCGGCCTGCGCGTCGTGGTCGCCCTCGACGGCCCGGGCGTAGCGGTCGCGGAACGAGCCGAGGGTGCCCAGCAGTCCGGGCGTGGTCCAGTCGAGCAGCGCCCACAGCTCGGACAGGTTGTTCTCGACCGGGGTGCCGGTCAGCGCGACCCGGCCGCACGACGGAATGCGGCGCAGCGCGCGGGCGGTGTGCGCGTGCGGGTTCTTGACGTGCTGGGCCTCGTCGGCGACCAGCAGTGACCAGGGCCGCTCGGCGAGGAGTTCGGCGTCGCGGCGCATCGTGCCGTACGTGGTCAGCACGAAAGCGTCGTCATCAAGGCCGGCCAGTTCGCGGCCGGGGCCATGGAAGCGGCGTACGGGCACGGTCGGCGCGAACCGGCGGATCTCCCGCTCCCAGTTGCCCAGCAGGGACGCCGGACAGACCACCAGGGTGGGGCCCGCGGTGGCCTTCCGCTCCTGACGGCGCAGGTGGAGGGCGATCAGCGTCACGGTCTTGCCCAGGCCCATGTCGTCCGCCAGGCACGCGCCCAGACCGAGCGAGGTCATCCGGTGCAGCCAGTTCAGGCCGCGCAGTTGATAGCCGCGCAGGGTCGCCGCGAGCGCCTTCGGCGGGCGGTGCGGCTCCCGCGCGGCGCGCGCCTCGGGGTCGGCGATCCGCGCGCGCAGCTCTTCCAGCAGGGCACCCGCGGCGACCGGGACCCGCTCCCCGTCCACCTCCACGTGGCCGGTCAGCGCCGCGCCCAGCGCCTCGATCGGCGTCAGCGACGGCCCCCCGGCCCGGGCCGCGGTCCGCAGGCGCCGCACCAACTCCCCGTCCACCAGCACCCATTGGCCGCGCAGCCGGACGACCGGGCGGTGCGCGCGGACCAGCCGCTCCACCTCGTCCGCGGTCAGTTCCTCGCCCCCGAGGGCGACCCGCCAGCGAAAGTCCAGCAGCCCGTCGGAGGTCAGGAAGGACGCGGCCGAAGAGGTCGTGCTCCGGGGGCGGTCGCCGGACGGCTCCAGGACGCCCGTCGCCGTCAGCCGTCGGACCAGGTCCCCGGGCCAGTGCACCGCCACGCCCGCTGCTGCGAGACGCTCGGCGGTACGGCCCAGCAGGTCGCGGGCCTCGTCGTCGCACAGGTCGAGTCCGGTGGGGGCGGTGGACCCCGACAGCCCTGCGAGCGGCGGCCATACGCGCGATGCGCGCCGCAGCGCGAGCCGGGTGTCCGCCAGGGCCCGCACGCCGAAGAGTTCGGGCGCCGCGGCCGTCCCCGCCCAGAGGTCGGCGGCGTCCGTGAGCACCGACGGGTCCGCCAGGCTGTGCAGTTGGACGACGGCCCGGAAGGAGCCGGCGCCGGGCCCCTCGTCGTCCTCGACGCGTCCCTGGGCTTCGGCCTCGCCCAACCCGCCTGTATGCAGACCCTCTTGGCCGCTCGGACTCTCGCCGGAGAGGCCGCCGGCGACCACCTCCAGCCGCAGCGACACCCGAAGGGCCGCCTCGCGAGCGCGAGCAGCCCCGTCGGCCTCCTCGTCCTCAACGGCCGCCGCCCCGGCGCCCTTCGCCACCTCTCCGGCCGGGGTGCGCCGCTCCGGCGCCGGGCGCGCCTTCCGCACAGACGCAGCCGCCGCGAACGGCGACCCGCCCGCCACGTGCCGGGCAGCCGGCGTACGCGTCAGCGCGTCGGCCACGGCGTCCAGGAACGCCCGCAGCGTCGCCTCGGCCGACGGAAGCGCGAGCGGCGAGCCGCCCGACACCGGTACGGCGCGGGCCTCGGGCGGCATGGCGGCGGCGAGGGCACCCAACCGGTCCTCGTCCGCGCCGTCCAGCGGGCCGACCCGCCACACGTCGAAGCCCGCCGGCGACCGCTCCGACCGCGACCGCCCCCGCGCCAGCAGGCTCAGTCCCAGCGTGGCCGCGGCCCCCCAGAACGCCATTCCTGCCGACGCCCGTCCGCTCGCGCCCAGCGCCCGGCAGCGGGTCAGCAGCGGTACGGCGTCGGCCACCGTCACGCTCACGGCACCCGCCCGCACGACCGGCGCCGGCTCCGCGCTCCCGGGCTCCCCCGCCGGTCGGACCAGCGCGTGCCACTCCGGCTCGACGCCCAGATCCGGCGGCCCACCGCCCGGCGTCCAGAACGCCACGCGCCCCCGCCGGGGCGGATCGGCGGGAAGGAACATCGCCTCCCCTGCGGCCAGTTCCGGCAGCGCCCCGAACAGCCGCGCACGCTCCACCGCGACCGGCTCGGCCACCTCCTCGGCACCGGCCGGCCGCGCGGGGACGCCCGCATCCACGCCCACCGCCCAACGCCCTGACACTCGCACCACCCTCGAAGCCCGCCCGTCCCCTCGCCTACCAGATCGCCGCCCGACGCCCCCAGCCACGGCCGGCACACCGCCGTCCCCGTCCCCGCACGTCCAAGCTATCCACCAGCACGGACACCCCTGCCGCAGCGGCATCCCGCGAGCTCCGTACAGCCCGCGCCCGCAGCAGCCCCGCAGCCCGTACCCGTACCCCCTTACCCGGTACCGGCCGTGCTTCCGGGCCACCCCGAGGCCCGTACGCGCCGCCCGCGCTCGCCGCCCGTACGCCCCGCGTGGCCGCCCCGACCCCTCGGACCTCGACCTCGCACCCCTCACCAGCCCCGCAGCACCTCGCATGCGGTACACCTGAGAGCAGGCACAGTACGGGAGGGGGCCGCGTGAAACAGGCGGCGACAGGAACGTTGACAGGTCTGGCGCTCGGAGACGCCATGGGCTTTCCGACGGAGTTCAACACGATGGCGCAGATCGAAGCGAAGTGCGGCCCATGGCGCACGATGCCGCTGCCGCTCTCCTCGGGTCGGGCCTACGTCACCGACGACACGCAGATGACGCTCGCCCTCGGCGAGGGGCTGGTCGAAACGCTGGCCGAAGGGCCGCTGACGGCAGCCGGGTTGGAGCCGCCGGTTCGGGCGCGCTTCGTCGAGTGGTGCTTCTCGCCGGAGAACAACCGCGCGCCGGGCACGACGTGCCTGCGCGCCTGCGAGGTGCTGAGCCGGGGCGGCACCTGGCAGGCCGCCAGCGAGATCGGCTCCAAGGGGTGCGGGGCGAACATGCGGGTCGCGCCGCTCGGCCTGATCCCGGGGCTGGACCGCCAACAGCGCTCCGGCGCTTCCCAGTTGCAGTCCGCGCTCACCCACGGCCATCCGACCGCGCTGGCCGCGAGCGACCTGACCGCGCACGCCGTCCAGCTGCTCGCCGAGGGCACCCGGACCGCCGAACTGCTGCCCGAGCTGCGCGCGTACGCCCATGACAGCCGCGGCCACTACCCCGCCGACTGGCTCGGCGACCTCGCCGACCGCGCGCACGACGCCGACCCCGTGTCCTTCGCGGCCCGCGGCTGGGACGAGTGCCTGGCCGTACTGGACCGCGTCGAGCGTGCGCTGCGCTCCCCCGATCCCGAGACCGACCCGTGCGCGGCCACCGGTGCCGGGTGGATCGCCGAGGAGGCGCTCGCCACCGCGCTGTACTGCTTTCTGCTGTTCCCCGACGACCCGCCCGCGGCGGTCCGGCGGGCCGCGTACTCCTCCGGCGACTCCGACTCGATCGCGGCCCTGGCCGGGGCCTTCGCCGGCGCCCACCACGGCGCCGGTGCCTGGCCGGCACCGTGGGTGGACGCCATCGAATACCGCGAACGCCTGCTGGCCCTGGGCGCCGCCTGGGACGTCTGACCCGACGGTGAGCGGCGCCCTGGACGGCCGGTTCTACAGGCTGCGCTCGAGGCGCTCGGCCATCAGCTTCACGAAGCGCGCGGGGTCGGCGAGTTCGCCGCCCTCGGCGAGCAGCGCCATGGAGTGGACGAGTTCGGCCGTCTCCTGGAGTGCGGGGTCGTCCTGGCGCTCACCGTGCGCCCGGTTGAGGCCGACGACCAGGGGGTGCTTCGCGTTGAGTTCGAGGATGCGCTTGACGCGGGGCAGCTCCTGGCCCATGGCCCGGTAGATGTTCTCCAGGGCCGGTGTCACGTCGTTGGTGTCGGAGACGATGCAGGCGGGCGAGACGGTGAGGCGGGAGGAGAGCCGTACTTCCTTGACCTCGTCGGCCAGTCGGGCTGTCATCCAGGTGAGCAGGCCGGCGAACTCCTCCTGCTGCTTCTCGCGTTCGGTGCCGGCCTCCGCCTTCTCCTCGTCGGTGCCGAGGTCGACCTCGCCCTTGGCGACCGAGCGGAACTGCCGCCCGTCGAACTCGGGCACGGAGTCCACCCACACCTCGTCGACGGGGTCGGTGAGCAGCAGCACCTCGATCCCCTTGGCCTGGAAGGCTTCCATGTGGGGCGAGTTCTCGACGGCCTGCCGGGACTCGCCGGTCACGTAGAAGATGTGCTCCTGGCCGTCCTTCATGCGCTCCACGTACTGCGCCAGGGTGGTCAGTTGGTCCTTGTCGTGGGTCGTGGCGAAGGAGGACGCGCCGAGGATCGCGTCGCGGTTCTCGACGTCACCGAGCAGCCCCTCCTTCAGCACGCGCCCGAACTCCCGCCAGAAGGTGGCGTACCGCTCCGGTGCGGAGGACATCATGTCCTTCACCGTCGACAGCACCTTCTTGGCCAGGCGGCGGTGGATCAACTGGATCTGGCGGTCCTGCTGGAGGATCTCGCGCGACACGTTGAGCGACAGGTCCTGCGCGTCCACGACGCCCTTGACGAACCGCAGATACGGCGGCATCAGCTCTTCGCAGTCGTCCATGATGAACACGCGCTTCACGTAGAGCTGCACACCGCGCTGGTAGCCCTGCATGAAGAGGTCCTGCGGGGCGTGCGCGGGAATGAACAGCAGCGCCTGGTACTCGAAAGTGCCCTCCGCCTGGAGGCGGATGACCTCCAGCGGGTCGGTCCAGTCGTGGCTGATGTGCTTGTACAGCTCGTGGTACTCGTCGTCGGTGACCTCGTCGCGCGACCGGGCCCACAGCGCCTTCATCGAGTTGAGCACCTCGGGCTCGGCCGCCTCCGCGACGTCGCCTTCCGCGCCGGCCTCCGCGCCGCCACTCTCGGCATCCGTCTCAGCCGCGGACGGCACCGGCGGCACCTGCGGCGCGGCCATCCTGATCGGCCAGGTGATGAAGTCCGAGTACCGCTTGACGATTTCGCGGATCTTCCACGTCGAGGTGTAGTCGTGCAGCTGGTCCTCGGAGTCCTCCGGCTTGAGCCGCAGCAGGATCGAGGTGCCCTGCGGCGCGTCGTCGACGCTCTCCACGGTGTACGTGCCCTCGCCGTTCGACGTCCAGCGGGTGCCCTGGCTCTCGCCCGCCCGCCGGGTCAGCAGCGTCACCTCGTCGGCCACCATGAAGCTGGCGTAGAAGCCGACGCCGAACTGGCCGATCAGGCCCTCCGTCGCCGCGGTGTCCTGGGCGTCCTTCAGCTCCCGCAGGAACTTCGCCGTCCCCGAGTTCGCGATGGTGCCGATGAGTTGGACCACCTCGTCGCGCGACATCCCGATGCCGTTGTCCCGCACGGTCAGCGTGCGGGCCTCCGGGTCGGCTTCGAGGGCGATGTGCAGGTCGGAGACGTCCACGCCGAGGGAGTCGTCGCGGAGGGCTTCGAGCCGCAGCTTGTCGAGCGCGTCGGAGGCGTTGGAGACGAGTTCCCGCAGGAACACGTCCTTGTTGGAGTAGATCGAGTGGATCATCAACTGGAGAAGCTGGCGCGCTTCCACCTGGAACTCGAACGTCTCTGTCGGCATTGTCCGTTGGTCCTTCGCAGATCACCGGGTGACGGGTACTGACCGAAGCACTCTAGATCAGCCGCTCCGCCCGCAGCCCGCGGTCCGGCCAACAGCCCCGCAGGCCGGGTGCCTGCGGGGCCGTCGGTCGGGCCGGACCACCGGTCAGGCGCGGGCGCCGATCTGGGCCCGCCGCTTGGTGGTTGCCGGTGCGCCTCCGGGGAGGGCGGGGGCGAGGTAGTGGTCGAGGGACAGGGGGCCGGGGCCGGCGAACACGATGAGCAGAAGGGTCCAGCAGAACAGGACCGCCGGTTCGCCGCCGTTCTGGATCGGCAGCAGTGCGTGGTGCTGGTGGATGTCGAAGTAGGCGAAGGCCATGGAGCCGGAGCCGACCAGGGCCGCCACGCGGGTCGCCAGGCCGGTCAGGACCAGTGCCCCACCGACGAGTTGGATGACGGCCGCGTAGCCGCCCGGCCAGCTGTCCGCGGCGATCCGGTGGTCGCCGAGCGTCCCGAACAGCGACGCGACACCGTGGCAGAGGAAGAGCAGTCCGACCACGGCACGGAACAGGCTGAGCGCGTACGGCCGAGCCTCGTCGAGCCGGGCGACCGGCGCCGGCACCGGAGCCGGGGCCGGGGCCGAGGCCGCGCTCGGTTCACGAGCGGCCGCGGACCGGGCCGGGCTCACGTGTAGATCCCGAACTCGTAGAGCGAGTAGCCGTATCCGGTACCGCGCTGCGTGCCCTGCACCCGGACGTACCGGCCGGTGCCGTTCACGTCGATGTCATCGACGTTGCCGTCCCCGTCGGTGACGGACTTCACCGTCGTCCAGTTGGTGCCGTCCTCCGACGTCTGGATGTCGTACGCCTTGCCGTACGCCGCCTCCCAGTAGAGCTGCACGTGCTTGAACGTGGTGCTCTGGCCGAGGTCGACCTGGAGCCACTGCGGGTCGCTCCAGTCGCTCGACCAGCGGGTGCCGTTGTTGCCGTCCACCGCGTCGCCCGCGGTGCACGGGCAGCCGCCGGTCGGGTCGGTCTGGTACGAGGACGCCGTGGCAGGCTTGTTGAGCGCCACGTTGGTGCCGTCCACCTTCGGGGGCACCACCTTCAGCGACTTGGAGCCGTAGCTCACGTTGCCGTGGTTGTCGGTGGCCTTGACGTACACCTTCCAGACGCCCGGCTTGTCGGGGGCCTTCGTGGTGATGGTGTCGCCGTTGACGGTGGAGTCGGCCGGGGTGAGCGCGCCGTTGTTGTCGACGTAGATGCTGCTGTAGAGCACCTGGTAGCTGATCGGGTCGTTCTCGGGGTCCGTGGTGTGGGTGGTGATGGTCACGTTCCCGCCGGTGGGCACACCGTCGGTGGCGCCGCTGACCGTCATGTCGGAGACCAGCGGGGGCTGGTTGTCGCCCGAGGTGTCACCGCCGTACGCCCGCTTCACGGCGTAGTACGAGGGGCGCTTGAGGCCGTCGGGCACCAGGTTGAACCAGATGCCGCCGAAGTCGTCCTCGTTGCCGTAGTGGAAGAGGGTGGCGCCGAGCGCGACGCCCTGGTGGCTGGTGATGCAGTTCCAGGCGCTGGTGTAGCCGTCGGCCTTCTGCTGGTCGGTCGGCTCGTCGGGCACGCCGTTGGCGTCGTTGGGCACCTCCCACGACCCGGCCGGGCCGCCTTCGGTGACGATGTACGGCTTGTCGTAACCGCCCGCCTCCCAGTCGGACTTGACGTTGCAGACGTCCTTGTAGGAGTTGACCGCGTACAGGTCGAGGTCCGGCGCGTCCCGCTTGTAGTACGGCCAGGCGCCGGTCCACGCGTCGGTGGAGGTCACCGGGTGGTTCGGGTCGACGGAGTGGATCTTCTGCGCGATCTGGTTGACGAAGGTGACGTACGCGTCGCGCTGCTGCTCCAACGCGTCGCCGCTGTAGCAGTTCTGGAGCCCGAGCACCGACTCGTTGCCGACGTCCCACATCAGCACGCCCGGGTTGTCCTTGTAGGTCTCCACCCACTTGGGGAACTCGGTGAGCATGTCGTTCTTGTAGGTGTCGTCGGTCAGGTAGTTGACGCAGCCGCCGGCGCCGGGGCCGCCGCCGGGCTGGAGCCAGAACCCGGCGATCACCTTGATGCCGTTGGCCGCCGCGGCGTCGAACAGCGGCGCGCTGGTCGCGTCGGTGCCCCAGGTGCGGACCGTGTTGACGCCCATCTTGGCCAGGTCCGGCATGTCCTGTGCCGCGTCGGTCGCGGCCGGCCCCCAGGTGAGTCCCTTCACCTCGTAAGGGGCGCCATCCACGGTGAGCTGCCAATTACCCTGCGAGCCGGTCACCTTGACCACGCTTCCCGCCGCGTGCGCGGCCGGCGCCTGGATCACGGCGAGTCCCGCGACGGCGAGAGCGGTCGCCGCGAGTGGGGCGACGGCGCGACGCGCCCGTCCCTTCCTGAAAGGTCGCTGCATGTCTTCCTCCTTGGTGCGGATGGGCCCGGTCACGGGTGGCTCACGAGGTAAGTGATGGCGGATTCGGTGCTGTTGACGGAATGGCCGGTCGTGTTGAGGACGTGGCCGAACGGCCCGACACCGGCGAGCGCCGCACGGCGCGACAGCCGGGAGGAGACGGGCGAGGCCCGAGGAGGTCGAGGAGAAGGAGGAGGAGCGGGCGGGTCGAGGGACGTGGGGGGTTGATGCGAGGAGCGTGTGGGGGTGTGCATGGATCACCTGTGGTGTTGGGGGGACAGGCTGGAACTTGGAGAGCGCTCTCCCGGGGGGTCCGAAGAGACCCGCCCGGGAGAGACCCGCGGACGGGTTACTGGATCAACTCGTAGTTGCTGTCGAGCACGGCACCCTTGTCGGGCTGGCTCTGGTCATAGCCGTGGTCGTCGCACTGGAGGCCGCCGTTGATGCAGTGGGTGACCATGGCGGACAGCGTCGCGTCGTCCCAGTCCGCGAAGAAGTCGTAGTGGAACGAGAAGCCGGCTCCACTGGACAGGTGGACCTGGGACATGTCGCCGTTGACCGGGAAGGCCATCTTGAACTCGATCATCGGCAGCGCGACCGGGTGGTCGGCCGGGCAGACGTTCTCGTTGTCGCCCGTCGCGATCGGATACGCCATGTGGCTCTGGTGGTCCGGCGTGTCCAGGTGGATGCCGTCCCAGCAGCTCGGCGCCTGCAAGCGGATGTTCAGCTGCACGTCAGGGGTGTTGGGGCAGGAGACCGGGATGTCGAAGTTCCCGTAGCTGTCCCCGCACTCCCAACCTTCCACCGTGCCCTTGAGGTTCTTGAACTGGTCCTCGGTCTGCATCGGGTTGCCGACCACGAACCGCAGCCCCTTGGGGAACGGCCGGACGCTGGTGTAGTCGTTCACGCCCGACTTGTAGTAGATCGTCTGCGGGCCGATCGGCAGGATCTTCTGGTCGCCGTTGAACAGGCTCGGCATCCAGTACGCCGACTTGTCGCCGGGCGCGTTGCACGTCGTACCGCTCGCCGCGTCCAGGGACGCGGTGGTCGAGTCGGCATTGGTGCTGACGTTGCCCATGAACGTGTGGTCGTGCGACTTGCCCGGCTGCCCGGGGAAGACGATCGGGTCGTCCGGCAGCGTGTGGGACGGCGCGCACTTCGCCTGGAACTCGTGGAAGTACGCGTGCGGCGGGTCGTACGTCGACGGCGTCACGCCGGTGACCGGCGGGTCGGCCATGATGTAGCCGTCGCCGTCGGGGTCGTCACCCGACGTCTTGGTCGACACCGGCATGTTCATCGGCATCGCCTGGCTGCCCTGCTTGGCCGAAACCGCGTGCGCGGCACTCGCCGTGCCGTGCGACGACGGTGCGGCGGAAGCGTTTCCGGTGAGTGCCACCGCGCCGCCGACCGCGGTCAGCGCGAGGGCGATGAGCAGCCCTGGAAGTTTTCTCGACCTGTGTGCCACGGAGACCTCCTCGTTCTCGTGGCTCCGGCGAATATCGCGTGGCGGCCGTTCCGCCTCCGGGGTTCCGCTTCCGGGGCGCACGCGGTTCGGCCGCCAGGCCGCGGAGAGTTCGGAGAGCGCTCTCCCGCGTCACGGCATGTTGCGCTCCTGGTTCAGGAGTGTCAACAGTTCTTGAAGTGGGCGCAGGGCGGCGCACCTCCGTGCAAGGGCGCCGGAACCGGGCTGGCCTGGTGCTTCACAGGTCATGGTGATTCCGTGAAGAATGTGAAGAGAAGGTGAACGACCCGATGCTCGGCGTGGTTCCGGTACTTGGTGGCCGTGGGACGGAAGGGGTTGCCGGGGCGTGGAGTTGCTCTGCCGCCGCGGGCGGACGGGCCCGGCGACGCCGCGTCCAGGCGGAGAGAGGGCTCGCTTGAACGGCTGACGGCCGGCCGCGAACAGGGTGACGGCCGGCCGTGAACGGGGTATCGCCCGGCCGTGAACGGGCGTACGCCGATGCCGCGTTGGAGAGGCGGCTCGCGCCCGCCCCGCCGAGGGGGCCGCGCCACGGGGACGTGCGCGTACGACGGCCGCTTCCCGCGGAGGAGGCGCCCGGCGATCCTTCGCGTGGAAGCGCCGGATCGCATACGACCGCGCCGCGCGCTACTCCACCGCGGTGGTCACCGCCAAGGCGGCGTCCCGTACGTCGGGGTCGGGGTGGCGGCGGAGCGCACGCAGGCGGGTGCGCCAGTCGTCGGTCCAGCCGGTACGCCCGCCGAGCGCCTCGGTGAGCGCCACGGCGAACTGCCCTGCCACATGCCCGGGTTCGGCGCCGGCGAGCCGGTCCACCGCGGCCAGCAGGGTGAGCGGGTCGCCAGGGCGCCGGGCTGTGGTGAGGCGGGCGCGCAGGACGCCCGCGGTGCGTACGGCCAGCACCGGGCGGCTGGCGTGCAGTGCCGCGAGGTCTTCCAGCGCGCCGATCACAGCGGCCGGCGGCTCGGCGTCGAGGTCGAGCGAGACGGCGGCGAGCCGCACGCCGAACGCCACGAACTCCGGTTGCGCGCAGAGCATGTCGGCGGCACGCCGGGCCGCGGCGCGGGTGGCCGGGTCGCCGCGGCCCAGCACGTTCGTCGACAGCCGCGTGGTCAGGTGGCCGATCCGCTGCCGGGCCGGCCGGTCCCGTTCGCCCGCCGCGTTCTCTTCCCCTTCCGCGGCGTGCCCGTCGTCGGCGATGAGGCGGGTGAAGGCGTCCAGCAGCGCGGGCGCGCCGCCCGGGTCGGAGGCGAGCGCGACGAGCCCGTCGGAGGCGGCGCGCCAGGTCGTTCGGTTGGTGAGGTCGGTCGTCGCCGCGACCAGGATCGGAGCGGCCTCGGGGTACCACGGCGCCCATGTGCCGATCAGGCCGGTCGCGGTGTCGGCGGTCTCCGCGTCGGCGGACTCCCGTATCCGCGCCACCAGCCGCGCGTAGCGGGCGCGTTCGCCGGACAGCAGCTCGAAGGGCTTGGTGCGCAGGACCGCGGCCTGGGTGGCGGGCGGACCGGCGGCGGCGTCTTCGAGCAGTTCCCAGGCGACCGGGGAGCGCAGCAGCCGCGTCGCCGCGAGGGGCACGCAGGCGGCCCGTACGTCCGGGTGCTGCCCAGGCAGGTGGTAGGCCGCGCTGACGACGGCGACGGCGGTGTCGACCGGCAGGCGGTCGGCGGCCAGCCGGACCAGTTCCTTGCGGCTGGTGACCTTGGCCGCGGGTGGGGGTGTTCCGTCGGCCGCGGGCAACAGCGCGGCACGCAGGGCGGTTTCCAGCGCGGACGGGGTGATGAACCGCGCGGCGCGCCCGGCGGAGTACAGCGCGACGCGGGCGCGGTCGTCGGCGGCGTGCGCGAGCAGGATCGGGAGCGCTTCGGCGGGCCGGTCGGTCCAGCCGAGGGCTCCGAGTGCGGCCTCGGCGAGGACGGTGTCGGAGGAGTCGAGGTAGCGGCTGACGACCTGCAGCCCGACGTCAGGGAGTGAGGCCACGACGCGGATGTGGTCGGCCCGTTCGTGCGGTGGCAGCGAGGCGTCGGCCGCCGCCTTCGCCAACAGGCTTGCGGCAGCGGCCTGCTGGCGCGGCAGCCACCTGCCCGCGCCGTCGGTGGGCGGCAACCAGCGCGCACCGGGGGTGAGGAAGCGCCCGTATGGCGGCCGTTCTCCCAGGAGCGCGTCGAGCAGGTCGGTGCGGCGGTGGGTGAGGACGCGCAGGATCGGGTGGAGAACGGCGGCCGAGGGTTCGAGTTCCAGCACCCGGACGGCCCGCTCGCTCCTGGTCCTGGGGGCGTCCAGCCACAGGTCGACGGCGGTGCGCACCGTGGCGTCGTTCCCGAACTGCACTGCCTGCCACAGCAGTTCTTGCAGCTCCGGCATGCGGTGGGCCCGGCGGCCGAGCCCCCGCGCCAGCGCGAAGGTCAGCGAGTGGTCGACCTTGTCCGCGCCGGCCGCCAGCCACGGCCGCAGCGCCTCGAAGACCTGGAACTCCTGCCCGCGGCGCAGCACGGAGTCCAGCCGGCCCAGGTCGGCGCCGCCGGTGTCGCCCGCCAGCCGGGTGAGGGTCGTCAACGAGAAAGCGAGCAGGGGCTGTTCGCCGCCGGCCGCGTGCTCCCGCAGCAAGGCGAGGGCCAGCCGGGACAGCGCGCCTCGGGTGCCGGCCGAACTGTCGCGGGCCGTCACGGCGTCGGCCGTGATCCGGTCGAGGGCGGCCGCGTCCGCGCCCGAGAACAGCCGCGGCGGGACCTCGGCGAGCGCGACGAGCGCGGGAGTGCGCACCGGTTCCTGCTCGTTGCGCAACCGCCCCAGTTCGCGGACGAGTTCGGCGACGGCCGTGGGGTCGGCCGACCTGGCGGCGTTCCGTACCAGCAGCGGGTACGCCTGCGCGCGGTCCTCGGCCGCGGGGCGGCGGGTGGCGGCAAGCAGCCGAGGACGGGCCTCGGCGACCGGGAGGTGGGTGACGACGGACAGCACGACGGCCCAGGGCGCCCCGCGCCGTTCGAGCTGTTCGGCCATCCGCCGCGCCTCGGACTGGGCGCGGCGGCGCGGAAGTACGTCGAGCAGGGCGTCGGACAGGCCGGTGCGGGTGAGGTCCTGGCCGGCGGTGGCGGCGTCGTAGCAGGCTTCCCGCCGGGACGGCGGCAGCGCGTGCAGCAGCAGGGCGAGGTGGCCGGGGGTGTGGCTCCAGGCCCGGCCGAGGTCGGCCAGTTCGGGCGGGTCGAGCCGGGCGACGCGGGCCAGCGCGGTGCTGGAGAGCAGGTCACGGGCGGGGATGGTGCCGCGCCGGGGTGCGGTGATCAGCCGGAGGGTGCGGCCGGGCGCCGCCCTGGCCAGCCACCCGAGGATGTTCCGTACCGGGAGAGGCAGTTGGGGCGGGCAGTGCGCTTCGAGCAGGTCGAGGACGCGCAGCGGCCGGGCCTCGGCCACCGCCGGGAAGACGTCGGCGTTGCGCGCCCACCACTGCGTGCGGGACTGCCGTGGCAGCTCGGCGAGTTGGCGGCTGACCTCGGCCAGCACCTGGTCGGGGTGGCTGCGTCCGAGCGTCCGCCAGTTCGCCACGGCGAAGAAGAGCTCGGGCAGCAGCCGCTCCACCGTCGCGGGCTCGCAGCCGGGAAGCAGCCGTGCCGCCTCCTCGTCGCCCCACAACTCCCGTACCGACGGCAGCAGACGCTCGGCGAGGGCGGTCCGGCCGCTCGCCACCACCACCGAGGCGAGCTGCCGTCGTGCGACCTGGGGTGCGTCGTGCATCGCCCGTTCCAGAGCCGTGTCGCTCACCGGCAGGCGGCGCGCCGCCTTCACCGCGTGCTTGCGCACCGCCGCGTCCGGGTCGGTGAGACGGGCCGCCAGGAATCCCACGTCCTGCCCGATCACCGCCGCGGCTCCGGCGAGCCGGCGCCCGTAGTGGCCCCGGCTGTCCAACTCGGCCAGCACGGCGCGCAGATCGGACGTCCGGGCCGGGTCCGAGCCTGCTTGCCGCCGTCGTACCCACGCGGCCAGCTCCCGCGTGCGCTCGCCGTACGGCAACGGGTCGAGGGTGGCGAGCAGTTCGTCGACGGCGGCGCGTACCGGCCAGGCGGATGCGTTCGGCATGCCCCCATCCTCCAGTTCCGGTACGGGGTTTCGTACAGGTTTTCGCCCGCGGGTACGGGTGGCGGGCGAGGTGCCTGAACGGGGGCCGGTCCGGGGCCGGTCCGGGGGCGGCCGGGTGCGGCCGGGTGCGGCCGGGTGCGGCTGATCAGGTCCGGCCGGGCGGGGCCCAGCGGGCCGGACCTCAGAGGGACAGGACTCAGAGGACCGGGGTGAGGGTGAGGTACGCCATGCCGAGGTGGCCGCGGTAGCCGCGCAGCCAGGTGGCGCGGTGGGCGTCGAGACGGGTGCGGGTCTCCTCGGCAAGCTGGTGGCCGGGGTGGGCGGCGAGCCAGTCCTCGACGTCGGACTGGTAGCCGGATTCGAAGTCCTCCCACTCGGCGGCGGAGGCGGTCTCGATCCAGGAGGGCCGGAAGCCGGCGGCGACCGCCAAGTCCACCAGGCCCGCGAGGTCGGGGAGTTCGTCGGCGGTGGCGTCCGGCCACATGGTGGCGAGGCGCTCGGGCGGCGGGGGATGCTCCCAGAAACCCTCGCCGAACAGCACGCGACCGTGCGGGGTCACCAGGCCGCGGATTGCGTCAAGTGCGGCGCGGATGTGGTCAGGTGGGCTCTGGTCGGTGAGCGCGTGCCCGGCGCCGAGGCACACCACGAGGTCGGCCGGGCCCAGCCTCGTGCCGACACCGGACTCCTCAACGAACGCGACACGTCCGGCCAGGCCGCGGCGTTCGGCGTCGGCGCGGCCGCGCGCGGTGTCCTCGGCGTTCAGGTCGATCCCGATGCCGGTCGCGCCGGGCACGGCTTCGAGCAGGCGCAGCATGAACGCGCCCCAGCCGCAGCCGATGTCGAGCACCGTCCCGGGCGGCGCGGTGCCGGCCAGCCGGTCGATGATCCTCGTCGCCCGGGCTTCGGAGAGCGGTCCGTGGAAGGTGAGGCGGGTGAGGCGCGGTGGTGTGCTCTGGTCGTCGTCCATGTGCGGGCACGCTATGCGGCCGGATCGGCCGACCGGAAACGGATTTCGGCGCGGACCGCGAACGGCGGACCGCGAACGGCGGATTGCGAACGGCGGACCGCAAAAGGGTGGCACGAAAGGGTGAGCGGCCGTACGCGGGCGCATTCCGGACCGGCCCGCTTCCGGCCCGCCCTGATGGGACGGTTCAGCCCCGCTGCGCGGGTCGCGGCTCGCGCCACATCGGGTACATGTGCGGGCCGCCGGGCAGTTCGACCGGGGTGCCGAGGAAGGTGTAGCCGAGGCGCTCGTACAGCCCGCGGCTGCGCAGGCTGCTCGCCTCCAGGTACGCCGGCAGTCCCTCGCGGTCGCAGCGCTCCAGGGTGTTGGCGATGAGCGCGGCGCCGACTCCCCTGCCGCGTACGGACGGTGCGACGGCGATCATCATCAAGTACTCGTGGGCGCGGTCCTTGGGGTGGGTCGCCGAGGTGAGCCGGGCGATCTGCTCGACCCGCTCGTTGTCCGGGTCGACCGACTCCCGGAAGTGCGCCGGGTCGTCGGGGTCGCCGTGGTCGCCCGCCGGTACCGGCGCCCACAGCGCGCAGCCCGTGCCGTCCTCGGTGATGTCCGTGTAGCCCTCGCTGAGCGAGATCTCCAGGAAGGCGCCCATCAGCACGGCGTGGCTGCGGCGCAGGTGTTCCTTGTCGGGGAAGACCCAGTTGCTGACCGGGTCCTGCGCGAAGCCCTCGTCGAGCAGCTTCACCACGGCTTCCCGGTCGCTCTCCCCGGCCCTGCGTATTGCGACGCCCATCGCGCGTTCCGCCTTCCGTACGTCCGTGTCCCGCCGGTCTTCCGCTCCGCCGCCGCAACTCGCTCGGGGTGTACGGCGGTTGCAGCCTAGACCGTTCGCACGGACCGGTCAGGGAGCGCCGGCCGCCCCGGTCCGGGCCTCGATGGCCCGCAGCACGGCCACCATGTCCGCGTCGCCGTGGCCGAGCCGTACGGTCTCGGCGAAGAGGCTGTGGCAGACGTCCAGCAGCGGGGAGGCCAGGCCCGACCGCCGGGCGGCGGACGCGATCAGCTCGTTGTTCTTGAGGACGTCCGACACCCCTGCCTGGACGGCGAAGTCACCGTCCCGCAGCTTCGGCGCCTTCATCCGGGACACCCCGCTGGCCATCGGT
Organism: Streptomyces sp. NPDC087270; assembly: GCF_044744625.1. NCBI lineage: Bacteria > Bacillati > Actinomycetota > Actinomycetes > Kitasatosporales > Streptomycetaceae > Streptomyces > Streptomyces sp. NPDC087270. The sequence continues at coordinate 453,763 of NZ_JBIUYR010000004.1, read as the reverse complement.
CCGGCGTCGAGCACGGCGAGGAAGCGGTCGCGGTCCAGGCCGTGCCGTTCGGCGAAGTGGAAGGACTCCACCAGGCCGGTGACGGTGGTGATCAGGAAGAGGTTCACGGCGAGCTTCGTCAGCAGCGCCTCGGGCACGGCCCCGCAGACGAACACCTCGTGGCACATCGGCTCGATCAACGTCCGTACAGCGGCGACGGATCGCGCCTCCCCGGCGAGCATCCCCACCAACCGGCCCTCCTGCGCGGGCACTCGGGAGCCGGACACCGGCGCCTCCACGTAACCGCCGCCCGCCGCAAGGAGGTCGGCCTCCAGCTCCCGCGAGTACTCCGGCGAGGTGGTGCCCATGTGGACGAGCACGCGGCCGGTGACGCGCGCGGCGAAGTCGGGGGTGCCGCGGCCGAGCACGGCGTCGACGGCAGCGCCGTCGGAGAGCATGAGCAGGACGGTGCGGCAGCGGCCGAGGACCTCCGCGGGGCTCGCCGCGACGCCCGCGCCGGCCGCGCGCAGCGGCTCGCTGCGGGCGGGGGTGCGGTTCCACACCACGAGGGGGACGCCGGCCCTGGCGAGGTTCAGCGCCATGGGCTGACCCATGACGCCGAGCCCGATGAACCCGGTGGCACCGGCGCCGCTGTCCCCTCCCGCGCCGCCCCCGCCTCCCGCGCCGGGCGCCTCTCCCCCAGCGCCGGCCCGCCCGGTACCGCCAGTACGGCCTGCGTTCATTACGGACCACCCCGCCGTGCCCTCGCTTGCGATCTATGACGACGGTCATAATACTGGCGACCATGACGACCGTCATAACGGGTTCGCCGCAGCCCGGGCCGCAGCCCGGGCCGCAACCCCAGCCACGGCCCGCGCCCGAGCCACCGCCGGTCCCCGCGCCGTACGCGCCCGGGCCCTACGCACCCGGGACCGCGCCGCGCTGGCGGGTCGATGCCGTACGTCCGCAGGACGGGGCCGCGCTCGCCGAACTGTTCGCGCGCTGCTCCGCCGAGACGGTCCGGCTGCGCTTCTTCGGACAGCCGAGGGAACTGCCCCGCTCGTACCTGGACGCGATGCTCGCCGGCCGGCCGGAGTCGCACGACGCGGTGGTGGCGTACCCGCAGGGCCCTGGAGTGCCCGAGAGCCTTGCGGAGCACGGAGGTTGGACGGGCCCGGTCGGGCTGGGCAGCCTCGCGGCCGCCCGCGGCGGCGCGGACCCGGACGCGTACCCCTGCCCGGTCGGCGAGTTGGGGCTGCTCGTCGTGGACGGCTGGCAGCGGCTCGGCGCGGGGGCGGCCATGCTCGACGCGCTGTTCGACCGGGCCCGGACGCGCGGTGTGCGGCTGGTGTCCGCGTCGGTACTCCCGGGCCGGCGGGCGCTGTTGGGCGCGCTGGGCCGACGGCTCCAGCCGGTGCGGATGACGCGTGACATCGACGCGCTGACCGGCGTCTATAGGCTGGGCCCGGAGTGGAGGACGGAGGCGGGAAACGGTGGACGCGGGCAAGACGGACCAGGCGAGCGCGGGCATGGCGAGCGCGGACCAGGCGAGCGTCGGCACGGCCGTGGGTGAAGCGGGCGCCGGCGAAGACACCTCCGCGCGGCCTCGTACGTACGGCCCGCGCGAGCGGATGGTGTTCAGCGCGGCCCAACTCATCCGCCGCGACGGCGTGAACGCCACCGGTATGCGCGAGGTGGCCGCCCACGCGGGCGCACCGCGCGGCTCCCTCCAGCACTACTTCCCGGGCGGCAAGGAGCAGTTGGTCAACGAGGCGGTGACCTGGGCCGGCCGTTACGCCGCCGGCCGGATCGACCGCTTCCTCGCCGCCCTGCCCGAGCCGTCGCCGAGCGCGCTGTTCACCGCGATGATCGGGCAGTGGACGCGGGAGTACGACACCGACGGCTACGGTTCCGGCTGCCCGGTGGCCGCCGCGACCGTCGACTGCGCGGAGTCAGCCGAGTCCACCCGCAAGGCCGCGGCCGACGCCTTCGCCACCTGGAACGCGCCCCTCGCCGCCGCCCTCGCCGGCCTCGGTGTGCCCGACGCACAGGCGCCCGCCCTCGCCACGCTCATGATCAGCACGCTCGAGGGCGCGCTCCTCATCGCCCGGGCCGAGCAGTCCAGTGCGCCCCTGCATACGGTCGCCCGCGAGTTGGGCCCCCTGCTCGACAGTTGCGCGGGCCTGCCGGGCACCCCCGCCGCGGGCTGAAGCGCGGGCACGGACCCGTACGCGGACGCGGACGCGGACGCGGTGCCGTACGCGGACGCGGTGCCAGCCGTAGCCGTAGCCGTAGCCGTAGCCGTAGCCCGAGACTCCCGCACCGCCACACCGAGAGAGGCGCCCCTTCCGTACGGCAATGCCCCACTACGTCCCCTAGGGTTTGCCGTGGGCAAGGCAGAGCCGGGCAGCACGTCCGGCGGCGGATCTTGCGGCGGGCCGCAGGACGTAGCGCGTGAGGAGCAGGCCATGACGGAGCCGGGTACCGAGCGGAGCGAGGCCACGAGCGCGCCCACCAGCGAGTCGGCGACGGAATACGGCCGGATCGTGGTCGGTGTCGACGGCTCCGATCCGTCCTTGCACGCGCTGCGCTGGGCCGACCGCCAGGCCACCTTGACCGGGGCGTCCCTGGAGGCGGTGACGGCGTGGGAGATGCCCGCGTCGTTCGGCTGGGGCGGCGCGGTGCCGGGCCTGCCGGAGGGCTACGACCTGGGCGAATCCGCGGCGCGGGCGCTGCGGGAGGCGTTGGAGAAGGCCCTGCCGCCGGACCGCGCCGCCACCGTCAGCCCGGTCACCGTGATGGGCAACCCGGCGCAGGTCATCCTCGACCGCGGCGAGGGGGCGGAGCTCATCGTGGTCGGCGTCCGCGGCCACGGCACGTTCCGCTCGACGCTGCTCGGCTCGGTCAGCCACACCGTGACGCTGCACGCGTCCTGCCCGGTCGTGGTGGTCCGCGGTGAGGCCCAGCAGGCGGACTGAGCGCAGGCGGGCGGGCGGACCGCGAGCAGGAAAGCGGGCGGGCTGAAGGCATACGATCGGCACCCCGCCCTCGTCCGCCTCCCCGCCCCCATGCCTCTGACCTGCGATGTCGCGGAGTTATCCACAGGCTGTGCGGGGAGTCGCACCGAAGGTGGGCGCGGCGGAGCATCATGGGGTCATGAACGAGATCACCGGGTCCGCCGTCGGACCCATGTCGGAAGCCGGCGCCATGCCGGCGTGGGAAACGCGGTTCCGCGCGCCTCGGGTGGGGCTGCCGGAGTGGGCCGAGGACGCCCCGGACCGCAGCCTGTTCGTGTCCAACGTGACGGGGACGTACGAACTGTACGCGTGGGACCGTGCCACCGGTGGCCGCCGCCAGGTCACCGACCGGCCGAACGGCACGACGGACGGCACCCTCAGCAGGGACGGCGCATGGGTGTGGTGGTTCTCCGACACCGATGGCGACGAGTTCGGCGTGTGGATGAAGCAGCCGTTCGCCGGCGGTGACGACATACCGGCCGCGCCCGGCCTTCCCCCCTCCTACCCGGCGGGCCTCGCGCTGGGCGTCGGCGGCCTGGCCGTGATCGGCCGCTCCACCGACGACGAAGGCACCTCCGTCCACGTCGTGCCCCCGACCGGCGAGGCGTACGAGATCTACCGTCACCCGGAGTCCGCGGGCGTCGGCGACCTCTCCGAGGACGGCACCCTGGTCGTGGTCGAGCACACCGAGCACGGCGACGCGATGCACAGCGCGCTGCGGGTTCTTCGCGTCTCCGACGGCAGCACCGTCGCGGAGCTGGACGACACCGACGGCGGCCGGCGCGAGCTGGGCCTGGACTGCCTCGGCTTCGCCCCGGTGCCGGGCGACACCCGGCTGCTCGTCGGCCACCAGCGTGCCGACCGCTGGCTGCCGATGCTGTGGGACGTGGCCGGCGGCGAGCAGACCGAGCTGGCCTTCGACCTGCCCGGCGACGTGCACGCCGAGTGGTATCCGGACGGCTCTGCGCTCCTGGTGGTGCACGACTTCCACGCCCGCGGCGAGCTGTACCGGTACGACCTGGCGGACGGCTCACTGACCCGGCTGGACACCCCGGCCGGCAGCGTGGGCGGGGCGAGCGCGCGGCCCGACGGCAGCGTGGAGTACCTGTGGTCGTCCGCCGAGCGGCCTCCGGCGGTGCGCTCCACCGCGGGCGGCGTCGTCCTGGAGGCGCCGGGGCTGCGCGCCCCGGACTCGGTGCCGGTGGAGGACGTGTGGGTGGACGGACCGGGCGGACCGATCCACGCACTGGTGCAGCGGCCGCCTCGTGCGGCCGGTGACGACGACGCGCCGGCCGCCCCGTTCCCGACGGTCTTCGAGATCCACGGCGGCCCCACCTGGCACGACTCGGACTCCTTCGCCGCGGGCCCCGCGGCCTGGCTCGACCACGGCTTCGCGGTCGTCCGGGTCAACTACCGCGGCTCCACCGGTTACGGCCGGGAGTGGACCGACGCCCTCAAGCACCGGGTCGGCCTGATCGAGCTGGAGGACATCGCCGCGGTGCGGGAGTGGGCGGTGGGCTCCGGTCTCGCCGACCCGTCCCGGCTGGTCCTCACCGGCGGCTCCTGGGGCGGCTACCTGACCCTGCTCGGCCTCGGCACCCAGCCCGAGGCGTGGACGGTCGGCATCGCCGCGGTCCCCGTCGCGGACTACGCGACGGCGTACGCCGACGAGATGGAGGCGCTGAAGGCCCTGGACCGCACCCTGTTCGGCGGCTCCCCGCAGGAGGTCCCGGATCGGTACGAGACGTCCTCGCCGATCACCTACGTCGACAAAGTCACCGCCCCCGTCTACATCAGCGCGGGCATGAACGACCCGCGCTGCCCGATACGCCAGATCGACAACTACGTGGAGCGGCTGCGCGCCCTCGACAAGCCGCACGAGGTGTACCGGTACGACGCGGGGCACGGCTCGCTGGTCGTCGAGGAGCGGATCAAGCAGGTCCGGCTGGAACTGGCCTTCGCGCTACGCCACGTGGGCGGCTGACCCGACCGACACGGTGTCCCGGGCGCCCTCGGCGTCCCGCTCCCCCGGCTCGCCGTCCTCGGCCTGCGGGTCGGGGGCGGCAGGTCCACCCGGCCGGCCGGAGCCGCCGGAGCCGCCCGGGCCGTCCGGTCCGTCCGGCTGGTCCGGGAGGATGCCGAGCTCCGCGTCGGCGCGTGCCTCGCCCTCGCGGCGGACGAACCGGAACCACATGAAGACGACGAAGCCCGCGAAGACGAACCACTGCCCGGTGTAGCCGAGGTTCTGGAACGCCTTGAGGTCGAGGCCGCTGTTCGGCGGGGCGGCCGGGGGCACTGCCGTCAGCGGCTTCGCGGGGTGGTTGGCGGTGATCCAGCCGTTGTAGACGGAATAGGGCAGCACATTGACCAGGGAGGCGCCGCTGATGATGCCGATCTGATCGGAGGGCAGCGCACCGCTGGTGTCCACGCCGCTGGTCTCGGTCGTCTCGGGGTACTGCATGGCCCCGGTGACGGTCACCTGCCCGGCGGGCGCGGCGGGCACGCTGCGGGCGTCGGCGGCCTTGCCCGGCAGCCAGCCGCGGACCACGGGAAGGGCGGCGCCGTCGGACAGGCGCAGCGGGGTGAGGACGTAGTAGCCGTTGTGGCCGTCGAGCAGGCGGTCCGGGACGAGGAGTTGGTGCGCGGTGTCATAGCGGCCGGTGGCACTGACGATCCGCCCGCTGTCGTCGCTCCCGACCGCGGAGCCGGTCTTCGGCAGCACCCGCGCCAGGGGCACCGGCGCCGCGGCGGCCACGCGCTTCTCGTCGTGCTCGGCGCTCTTGTGCTGGTCGACCCGCATGTCGAACCGGCTGAGCTGCCAGCTTCCCATGAACACGCAGACCGGCACAGCCAGCAGTGCGAGCAGGCTGACCGCCAACCAACGCGGAGTGAGCAGGAACCGGTACACGCCACCACGTTACGGGGCGGGTCCTGGCGGGCCGCAACCGCCCCCGACCGGCCCGGGCACGGCCGCCGCCGCGGGAGGCTCGCGCCTGCTCACGGGCCTGGTCCGGCGTTCCCGTCCCCCGGTTGCCGATCCGGTCTTCCGGTCCAGCGCCCCGGTCCAGCGCCCCGGTCCGGGGGTCCCGGCCGGCGCTCCGGCCCACGCGTGATCCGCGCCCCCGGCCCACGTACGCGGGCCGCGGGGGCTGGGGGCGCCGCGGCTACGGCGCGGTGGCGAGCGCCTCCGCTATCGGAGGCGTCGTGTAGACGGTGCCCGCGCAGGCACCCTGGATGACCGGGCCGGCGACGACAGGCGCGCCCGCCGCCGGGGTGTGGTCCAAGGTGACGCTGGCCGGCGCGGAGGTGGGCGGAACGCCGCCGGCCGGCTGGACGTTGCCGCTCGACGAGTCCGAGCCGGAGTCCGTGCCCTGGTCGCTGCCGTCCGAACCGGTCGAGGACGGTGTCGGCGTCGAGGAGGTGGGCGGGGTCGTGGTGGCGACGCAGCCGGTCGTCCCCGAGGTGGGCACCCAGGCGAAGGCGACCTCGTAGTCCTGGCCGGGGCCGAGCACGATCGGGGTCTCGGCCATGACGGCGGGCAGGCCCGTCGCCGGGTCGCCCTGGGTGTGGCCGACGACCTGGATGGCGGCCTGCTCGGCGGAGCCGTGCGCCACGGCACGGATGACGCCGCCGCTGGGCACCGTGCACGGGGTGTCGGAGACGTTGGCCACCCGGAACCAGCCGTAGACGCGGCCGTCGGCGTCGGGGCTGTCGGCCTCGCTGAGGCCCTGGCCGAGCTGGGCACTGGAGCAGTCGGGCGCCGGGGCTCCGCTGCCGGACGGAGTGCTGCGGGGGCCGGTGGGCGTACCGGCGGGCGGGCGGTCCTTGTCGGGCCGGTGGGTGGCCTTGCCGGACGGGTCCGCGGCGTCGCCCTTGCGGTGACCGCCGGCGTCGGGGGTGACCGTGTACGAGCTGCCGACGCCGACCTGCGCGGCGGTGGTGTGCCCCGACCTGCCCGCGACCCGGACGACGGCGGGCACCGCAAGGCCCACGAGGATGACAGCCGCGACGGCACCGAGCACCGCCTGGCGACGGCGCTGGCGGCGCAGCGGTACGGCCCGCCGCAGGTGTTCCAGCGCGTCAGGGGAGGCGTGCAGCCCGTCGACGGCCTGGTGCATGAGGGCACGCAGCGAGGCTTCGTCGGAGGTCAGGTCGTCCAGGTCGGTGGCGCCGCTGAGGGGCGTCACGTCGTGCATGATCGGTTCGCCGACGGGATCGGCGTGGCCGGACACCGCACGGACGGGAGCCGTCGGCTCGTCGGCACCCGCGTCGGTGGAGCCCGCGTCGGTGGAGCCCGCATCCGCGGAACCCGAGTCGTCGGCAACCCCAGCCGCATCCGCATCCGTATCCGCCGAACCTGACGCCGCGGAACCCGAGTCGTCGGCGTCCGCCGCGCCAGGGGACGCCGGTTCGGCCGGCGTCGGCGGTTCCTGCTGCGCGGGCGCCTCGTCCCGCGTCTCGTCCTGCGGCGGCTCGTGCGGCTCGTGCGGGTCGTGCGGGGCTCGGGGGGTCTGCTCGTCCATCTCGGGTGCGTCGTCGGGGCCTTCGGGGCCGTGGGTGCCAGTGGGGCCGTTGGGGCCCTGGGGGTCGTGTGGAGGTCTCATGACGTCGCCTCCATCGCGACGCGCAGCGCCGCAAGACCACGCGAACCGTACGCCTTCACCGAGCCCAGGGAAATCCCCAGGGTCTCCGCGACCTGCGCCTCGGTCATGTCGACGAAGTAGCGCAGCACGAGGACCTCGCGCTGGCGGCGCTGGAGTTTGCGCATCGCCGCCTTGAGCTGGTCGCGCTCCAGGATCTCGTACGCGCCCTCCTCCGCGCTGGCCATGTCCGGCATCGGCTTGGCCAGCAGCTTGAGGCCGAGGATGCGCCGACGCAGCGCCGAGCGGGAGAGGTTGACCACGGTCTGCCGCAGATAGGCGAGGGTCTTCTCGGGGTCGCGGACGCGGCTGCGGGCCGAGTGCACCCGGATGAACGCCTCCTGGACGACGTCCTCGCAGGAGGCGGTGTCGTCCAGCAGCAGCGCGGCCAGCCCGAGCAGCGAGCGGTAGTGGGCGCGGTAGGTCTCGGTGAGGTGGTCCACGGTGGTGCCGACGGCCATCGCCCCTTCAGCGCCGTCGTGGTTCGCGCCGGCCACCCGCACCGGCCAGGGCGCGATCACCGGCAGACCGCCGGTCGCCGTACGCGAGGGCCGCGGAGGCGCGATCGTACCGCCACGCCGCCCGAATCCCGTCTCGATACCCCATGCCTCCGCCACGCCAGTTGGACACGCATCCCCCCGCGAGGGTTGTACGCGCAAGGCACTTCGCTCGACGGAGTGCCACATATCGCCATGCGTACCAGCTCTTCCTCAATGCCGCGCAATGCCCCACCTGCACCGACCGCCCCCGGGTCGGCGCTCGGTGTGCACCACCCTAGGGGAGCCCTGTGAGCCCCGTGGGCGTGCGTTGACACAAAGACGCTCCCCCACGGCCATCGGTTGCGGCCGAGGGGGAGCGAATGTCCGACGTCGCGGGCAACGGCCCGCCGAGCAGCCGCCCGGCTTGGCCGTGTTTTGGAAGTCCCGCCTGGCCCGTGGCGCCTGGCACGCACGCTCGCTTCGTTGTCGGGCTTGTCCGAGTAGGCCCACTACGAGGACAACCCTCCGCCTTGCGATCGCACGCACCAGACGCCACGGGCCCCGCCCTTTGGGCGGACGGCGCTACTTCCAAAACACGGCCTAGCCGTTCACCAGCACGTTCAGCGGCCGGTGCCGCCGTAGACGACCGCCTCGTCGCTGTCGCTGTCCAGCCCGAACGCCGAGTGCACCGCCTGCACGGCCGGCTTCACGTCGTCGATCCGGGTGACCACGGAGATCCGGATCTCCGAGGTCGAGATCAGCTCGATGTTCACCCCAGCGTTGGACAGCGCCTCGAAGAAGGTCGCGGTCACCCCCGGGTTGGTCTTCATCCCGGCCCCGACCAGCGAGAGCTTGCCGATCTGGTCGTCGTAGCGCAGGGAGTCGAAGGCGATCACCGTCTGCGCCTTGGTGAGCGCCTCGATCGCCTTGTGCCCCTCGGCCTTCGGCAGGGTGAAGGAGATGTCGGTGAGCCCGGTGGCCGCGGCCGACACGTTCTGCACCACCATGTCGATGTTGATCTCGGCGTCCGCGATCGCCCGGAAGATCGTCGCGGCCTCGCCCGGCTTGTCCGGTACCCCGACCACGGTGATCTTCGCCTCGGTCGTGTCGTGCGAAACGCCGGAGATGATCGCCTGCTCCATCGGCCTGTCTCCTTGGGGTGGTTCGTTGCTGACCCAGGTGCCCGGAAGCCCGGAGAACGAGGAACGGACGTGGATCGGGATGTTGTAGCGGCGGGCGTACTCCACGCAGCGGTGCAGCAGCACCTTCGAGCCGGAGCTGGCCAGCTCCAGCATGTCCTCGAAGGCGATCCAGTCCATCTTGCGGGCCGTCTTCACCACCCGCGGGTCGGCGGTGAACACCCCGTCGACGTCCGTGTAGATCTCGCACACCTCGGCGTCCAGCGCGGCGGCCAGCGCCACCGCGGTGGTGTCCGAGCCGCCCCGCCCCAGCGTGGTGATGTCCTTCTTGTCCTGCGACACACCCTGGAACCCGGCCACGATCGCGATGTTGCCCTCGTCGAGCGCGGTCCGGATACGGCCCGGCGTCACATCGATGATCCGCGCCTTGTTGTGCACCGAGTCGGTGATCACGCCGGCCTGGCTGCCGGTGAAGGACTGCGCCTCATGGCCGAGGTTCTTGATCGCCATCGCCAGCAGCGCCATCGAGATGCGCTCACCGGCGGTCAGCAGCATGTCGAACTCGCGGCCGGACGGGATCGGTGAGATCTGCTCGGCGAGATCGATCAGTTCGTCGGTCGTGTCGCCCATCGCCGACACCACGACGACCACGCGGTGGCCGGCCTTCTTGGTGTCCACGATTCGGCGGGCGACCCGCTTGATGCCTTCGGCATCGGCGACTGAGGAGCCGCCGTACTTCTGCACGACAAGGCCCACGTGCGCTCCTCGCTCAGGGTGGATCAAGGGTGAATGCGGTCGGCCCATTTTAACGAGCCGCCCGCGACCGCCCCGCCCTTATCACATGCTGAGACACAGGGTTCACCAGGTGATCACCGCCATACGGAGGCGGGCGAGCACCGGGCGATCACCGCGCGCGACGGCGAGCACCGGGCGATCACCACGCGCACCGGGCGATCACCGGGTTTTCACTGCCGGCGGCGGCGCAACCCCATCGTGCCCAGCTCCGCCTCCATCACCCGGCCCGCCTCGCGCGCCAACTGCTCCTCGTCCTCGTCGCCGCCCGTGTCCAGGCCGTCCAGCTCGTCCAGCGGGCTGTCCTGACGTACGTGCGCCACCAGCGACTGGAGCGCGCGCAGCGACGCGCTGACCGTCAGCCCCCAGCTCGACAGGTAGGAGAACTGCCACCACCACAGCGCCTCGGACACCCGGCCGGCCCGGAAGTGCGTGAGGCCGTGGGCCAGGTTCGCCACCACGTCGGCCAGGTCGTCGGAGATCCGGCAGGCCACCGGCGTCGACCGCGGCACGTACGGGTCGAAGACCTCCGAGTACACGTCGATCGGCTCCAGCAGCGTGGCCAGCCGCTGCCGCAGGTCGTCCTCGTCCGGCTCAGGACCGGCGTCCGGTTCGTACCGCTCGTCCGGCACGATGTCCTCGTGCGCGCCGAGCCGCCCGCCGGCCAGCAGCAACTGGGAGACCTCCAGCAGCAGGTACGGCACCGCGCTGTCCGGGTCGTCGCCCTTGGCGACCTCGCGGACCGAGAGGATGAAGCTCTCGATCTGGTCGCTGATCTGGACGGCGAACTCGTCCGGTTCCTGCGGCTCCGGCGTCGGCCCCGGGGCGTCCGGCCGGCCCGGCAGGGCGCTCCCGCCCGCGGCACCGCTCCTGCCGGCGGCCGGGCCGCCCGCGCCCGTACCGCCCTTGCCCGCGGCTGCTTCCGCTCCCGCCACGTCCTTGCCCGCCACGCTCACGTTCCTGCCGCTCCCGCTCTTCCTCGCCCGCGCGTCCTCGTCCACCACGGCGTCAGACATCCAGCAACCGCCTCCCTTCGAAGGCCCGCCCCAGCGTGACCTCGTCCGCGTACTCCAAGTCGCCACCCACCGGGAGTCCACTGGCCAGTCGCGTGACGCGCAAACCCATGGGCTTCACCATGCGGGCCAGATACGTGGCCGTCGCCTCGCCTTCGAGGTTCGGGTCCGTGGCCAGGATCAGTTCGGTGACGGTGCCGTCGGCGAGGCGGGCGAGCAGTTCCCGTATCCGCAGATCGTCGGGGCCGACACCCTCGATCGGGCTGATCGCGCCGCCCAGTACGTGGTACCGCCCGCGGAACTCCCGGGTGCGCTCGACCGCCACCACGTCCTTGGGCTCCTCGACCACGCAGATCACCGCGGGGTCGCGCCGCGGGTCGCTGCACACCCGGCAGCGCTCCTCCTGCGCGACGTTCCCGCACACCGCGCAGAACCGCACCTTCGCCTTGACCTCGGAGAGCGTGTGCGCCAGCCGGCGTACGTCGGCCGGGTCGGCCTGCAGGATGTGGAAGGCGATCCGCTGCGCGCTCTTGGGCCCCACGCCCGGCAGCCTGCCCAGCTCGTCGATCAGGTCCTGCACCACGCCTTCGTACACGCCGTGCCTTCCTTCGGATCTTCGGGGCCCACGGAGCTTCTGGCCTGGGGGTCGGGGTTCGGGGGTGAGGGTCGGGGGGTGAGGGTCGGGAGCCGGGGATCGGGGTCCGGGGCGGGGAACCGCGGCCGGACCTTGAGCGCCGGACCGAGTCGAACGGGCCGAACCGGCAGAACCGGTCCAACCGGCCGAACCGGCAGAACGACGTCAGGCGGAGCGCCGGCTCAGGCTCAGAACGGCAGCCCGGGCATCCCGCCCAGCCCCTGGGCGAGCGGGCCGAGCTTGTCCTGCTGGAGCTTCTGCGCCGACTCGTTCGCGTGGTGCACCGCGGCGACCACCAGATCGGCGAGGGTCTCGGTGTCGTCGGGGTCGACCGCCTTCGGGTCGATGACCAGCCCGCGCAGTTCGCCCGCACCCGTCACCGTCGCCCGTACCAGGCCGCCGCCCGCCGAGCCCTCCACCGTCGTCTCGGCCAGCTCCTGCTGGGCCGCCGCGAGATCCTGCTGCATCTTCTGCGCCTGCTGGAGCAGCGCCTGCATGTTCGGCTGACCACCACCGGGGATCACGGAATCGCTCCTGCCTGTGCCGTCTGTTGTCTACGGGCCCTGCGAGTACTGCGGCTCTACGGGTTTTACGGGATTGCCGCGTGTTTTACGTGACAGGGCGAGCCTACGTGCTCGTACGGCCCAGCGCCCTACGCCGTACGGAGGATCGGCGCGGCGCGCACCCCTCCCCTGGTCGCACGCACCGCCGTACCCACGTCGCACCCGTGCCCATACGTGTACGCGGGCCGGTGCACGGGCTTCTGCGCGGGCCTGTGCGCGTACGCCCGCCGACGCCGGTGCGCACCCGCGCTCAGTCGTGGCTGATCTCCTCGATGACCGTCGCGCCGAGCCCCTTGATGAACAGGTCGTGGCCGCTGAGAGCCGGTGCCGAATCCACCAGTTCCGGGTCGTCCTCCTCGGGGATGTCGTCCTCGAGGGGCGGGGGTTCGGCGAAGGAGGAGCCGCCGGGGTACGGACGCGGGTCGCCCGCACCCGAACCCATGCCCGGGCCGGCGCCCTGGCCGCCGCCGGGGCCGGGCACGGCGGTGCCGCCCTGGCCCTCCCGGCGAGGGGCGGGCGGGGCGGCGGCGGGCGGGGCCGAGCCGTACGCGGAGGGCGCGCCGCCCTGGCCGTTCGGCTGCTGACCGGTGGGCGGTCGGCCGGGGCCTTGACCTGCCGGGCCCTGGCTCTGTCCTTGGCCTTGCCCCTGGCCTTGGCCCTGTGGCGGGCCGCCCGGGCCGCCGGGTGCCTGCGTCCGAGGGGGACCGCCGCGGCCGCCACCACCCCCGGGGCCGCCTCGCCCGCCGCCGTCGCTGCCGCCGCCACCCGGGTCGACCAGGGTCTCGATCTTCCACCTCGCCCCGGTCACCGCGCCGATCGCCTGCTTCAGCACGTCCTCGCTGTCGCCGTTGGCGAAGCTGTTGCGCGCGCCGAGGTTGTCGAAGCCGAGTTGCAGCGTCTCGCCGTCGAAGCCGACCACCCGGGCGTTGTTGAGCAGCAGAATCCAGGTGAGCCGGCGGTGCTTGACGGCCTCCAGGATCTGCGGCCACAGCTCGCGGACGCGGGAGGAGTCGCCGATGGGGCCGCTGGGCGCGGGGGTGGCCGCGGGGGCGGGCGGGGGCGCGGATGCTCCGGCCGGCGGGCCGGACGGGGGCTGGTGCGCCTGCTGGTGCGTCTGCTGGTGCGGAGGGTTCGGCTGGGACGGGCCGGCCGTGGTCGGCCACGCGCCCGGGCGCGGGGCCGGCGCGGGGGAGGTGGCGGGCGCACCCGGCGCGGCGGAGGTCGGCCACGCACCCGGGCGCGGGGCGGAGGAAGGGTCGGGGGCCGCGTCCCCGCTGTCCGGCACGGGCGGTGCCGGCGGTACGGGCGCGGGTGGCGGCGACGCGGGGGCCGCTGGGGCCGCGGGCTGCTGCTGCGCCTCCGGCGCGGGGGCGGGAGCCGCGGGTGCGTACGAAGGTGCGGGTGCGGGTGCCGCCGGGCCCGTTGCCGTACGGCCCAGTGCGGCCCTCGCCGCCGCCGGACCGGACGGGCCCGCGGGACCGCCGCCGTACGCCGGACCGCCACCCGGACCCGCGACACCGCCGGCCTGGGCCTCACCGGGCGCGTCACCGTAGCCGGGCCCGCCGCCGGGAGCCGTCGCGGCGTTCGCCGGGCCGCCGAGGCTGACCCCGCGCTCCAGCCGCTCCAGCCGCGCCTGCAACGAGCGTTCGTCCTCGTACGCGGCCGGGAGCAGCACCCGGGCGCAGATCAGCTCCAGTTGGAGCCGGGGCGAGGTCGCGCCGCGCATCTCCGTCAGTCCGGTGTTGACCAGGTCGGCCGCGCGGCTCAGCTCGGCGGCGCCGAAGACCGACGCCTGTGCCTGCATCCGCTCGACCACGTCCCGGGGCGCGTCGATCAGCCCCTTCTCCACCGCGTCCGGCACGGCCGCGATGATCACCAGGTCGCGCAGCCGCTCCAGCAGGTCCGTGACGAACCGGCGCGGGTCGTGCCCGCCCTCGATCACCCGGTCCACGATCCCGTAGACCGCCGCGCCGTCGCCCGACGCGAACGCGTCCACGACCTCGTCGAGCAGCGCCGCGTCCGTGTAACCGAGCAGCGCCGTCGCCATCGCGTACGTCACACCGTCGGTGCTCGCGCCCGCCAGCAACTGGTCCATCACCGACATCGAGTCCCGCACCGAGCCGGCCCCGGCGCGCACCACCAGCGGGTACACCCCGTCCTCGACCTGGATCGCCTCGTGCCCGCACACCTCGGCGAGGTAGTCCCGCAAGGTCCCCGGCGGCACCAGCCGGAACGGGTAGTGGTGCGTACGCGACCGGATCGTGCCGATGACCTTCTCCGGCTCGGTGGTCGCGAAGATGAACTTCAGGTGCTCCGGCGGCTCCTCGACCACCTTCAGCAGCGCGTTGAACCCCGCCGACGTGACCATGTGGGCCTCGTCGATGATGTAGATCTTGTACCGGCTGCCGGCAGGCCCGAAGAACGCCTTCTCGCGCAGATCGCGGGCGTCGTCCACACCGCCGTGCGACGCCGCGTCGATCTCGATCACGTCGATCGATCCCGGGCCGTTCCGCGCCAGGTCGCGGCACGACTGGCACTCCCCGCACGGAGTCGGCGTCGGTCCCTGCTCGCAGTTCAGGCAGCGCGCCAGAATCCGCGCGCTCGTCGTCTTCCCGCACCCCCGCGGGCCACTGAACAGGTACGCGTGATTGACCCGGTTGTTGCGCAGCGCCTGCTGCAACGGGTCGGTGACGTGCTCCTGCCCGATGACCTCGGCGAAGGTCTCCGGACGGTAGCGGCGATACAGAGCGAGTGACACGCCTCCGAGACTAGCCGGGCCCACCGACACCGCGCCCCACCCCGCGCCCCACCACGGGTCCGCCTCGGGTCTCACCCGAGTCCGACTGCGGTCCTGCCGCGGTCCGGCCGAGGTCTCGCCGCCCCGACACCGCCCCACCCGGACCCGAAAACGCCCCCAGGCATGCGAAGACCCCCCACGCACCCGCCAGAGCCCACTTACCCTTGCTGCCTTCCGGCCCTGGGGGAGTTCAGCGAGATAGCGCCACGTGAGGGGCTGCGCCCACCCTACCCCACCCCCCGCCCTCCGAACGAGTTCGCTCCCACCCCCCTCCACCCTGTAATGTCTCCCCCGGAGGATTCGCCTAGTGGCCTAGGGCGCACGCTTGGAAAGCGTGTTGGGGGCAACCCCTCACGAGTTCGAATCTCGTATCCTCCGCCAGTGCCTCACCGGGCACGACGTCGAAGGGCCCCGCCGCAAGGCGGGGCCCTTCGACGTTCACGGCCGCACACACGCCGGCCCTCACTCCACCGATGATCAAGATCCAGGCCGTATCCGCACGGATGCGGAGGCCCCGCTGCCGCGCGGTCGTGATCGCCGCCCGCCGCCGTTCCCGCAGCCGGGTACTGGCGTACGTCGCGACCCGGGCAGGTCGGTCATTCACCCGTTGCGGGAGTCTCCGCGCAGGGAGCGGGCCAGCTCGGCGACGTGCTGTGCCTGGGCGGCGGTGAGGCGTCGCAACTCCCACAGCAGCGCCGCGGCGTCCGCTCCCTCCGGAGACGGCAATGACACCTCGCCCAGATCGACCCCGGTGAACGCGGCAAGTTCGCGGGCGTCGATCCCCAGCAGGACGGCGAAGTCAGTGATCAGTCTGGGGGTGAGGTCCTTGCGACCGGAGCCGATCACGCCGTACGTGGCCGCCGACAGGTAGGTCGGCGTCACGAACGCCAGGGCGTGCGCCATGCCTGACCAGCCCAGGTTGCGGTAGCGGAGCATACGGATGACCTTGTTACCCGGCTCATCGACCAGAGGCGCGAGCCCTTTCGGCGTGAAGCCCCCAGTCCTTTCCTCCTGGGGCAGCGAACGGGCTACCCGAAGGGGTTCACCGCGCATCGACGCTGGGATACGCACCACGTCCAGCAGAGCATCCCGCGCCCACCGCTCCGCTCCAACGTCCAGCGGCGCCAGGTCGTCCGGGACCGCGAGCCCCGCAAGGATGAGCAGATCGACGGTGTGGAACCCCAGCGCGGGAGCGAGCCGCCGCAGCGGTCCCTCGCCGGGCGCCGCCCCAGCAATCACCGCTCGAACATCCTCTGCGCTCAGCCCAGCGCGATCCGCCAACTCTTCGACGCCAAGCTCTCGATGGTCCAGCACCCACGCCAGCCTCGCGCCGAACCCGACATGCTCCGCCACGCCTCTCAGCCTAATGACGAACGCATGTACGGAGTCATCGGTCGCCCGAATCCACCGTGGCCGGTGCTTTGACGCGCTGCCTCTCATGGTTGCGGTTGCGGTTCTTGTTGCGTTCGCTCGCGTCCAGGACTTTCCGCGACCCGGCCACGTCAGCGCTCCCAGTCCCGCGGGCCGGCCAGGCCCGTGGCGCGCAGGATGCGGTCTACGGTTTCCGCGAGGGTGCTGTCCGCGCCGATGACCGTCTCACCGCCACCCGGCAGCAGGTCGGCAGCGCGGTACCAGCCGCGCATCTCCGCCTCGCCGTACTCCCCCTCCTGCGGCTTCGTCGCGTGCCGGCGCAGCGTCTCCTCGAACGGCACGTCCAGGTAGTACGCGTACGTTCCGCCGCGGTGGTCGCCCGAACCCCGCCCGCAGCCCCGCCGCGACCGAGGACTTCCCCGACGCGCTGTTGCCCCGCACCACGACCAAGACTGTGTCACTGCTGCCCGTTCCCACCCCCGGCACGCTAACGGCCTGCACCGACAACGCCCGTGAGCAGCGGCGCGTCCACGAGTCGATCGTGCGCTTGGAGTTGTGCGGCCGAATGCCATCCATTGCTGTGAGGGCTCGATGACACGAGTCGGATACCGTCGGACGGGCAGGCAGAGACGGCACGCGATGATCTTTTCGTGTCGCCGACACCTCGCGGCACGTCATGGAACGAACCTGGAAAGTGGTGGCGGAATGCCGTCGTCCGAAGCCGCGCTCGGGCATGGGGGATTCACCTCGGCGCGAGCGCATCAGGTGGCGGCGGAGGCATGCCGCGCCGTGGGATTGGACGCTGACGGCGCCCGCCTGATCCGGCTCGGCGAGAACGCGTTGTTCCGGCTGGTCCGACGCCCGGTGATCGTACGGATCGCGCGCTCCGAGGAGTACCGGGAAGCGGCACTCCTGGAAGTGCGGGTCGCGCGGTGGCTCGCGGCCGAGGGGTTTCCCGCCGCGCGGATCGTGGAGGACGTCGAACAGGCCGTCGTGGTGTCCGGCCACCCGGTCACGTTCTGGCACCTGATCGAGGAAGGCGACCGGGAAGCGACGTACGGTGAGCTCGGCGCGGTGCTGCGCGACCTTCACGCGTTGCCGGTGCCCCGTGGCCTGGATCTGCCGCCGTTCGACGCTCTGGGCCGCTCGGCGCTGAGGATTGAGAGGGCCGTCGGTATCCCGGAGGAGGACCGCGACTTCCTGCGCAGACGCCGGGTCGAACTCAGCCGCCTGATGGCGAAGTTGGACTTCGAGCTACCCAGCGGCCCGGTTCACGGCGACGCCCACACGAACAACCTGATGGTCGATCCCCAGGGTCGTGTCCACTTGATCGACTTCGAGACCTTCTGCCGCGACCACGGTGAATGGGATCTCATGGTCGCGGCTCACGAGTACGACCGTCTCGGGTGGGTGTCCGACGAGCAGTACGCGGCGTTCAGTGGTGCGTACGGCCGTGATCTGCGGGAGTGGCCGGGCTTCGAGACGCTGTGCGCGATCCAGGAGTTCAAGATGACCACCTGGCTCATGCAGAACGTCCGGGAGAGCGCGGAGACCGCCGCGGAGTACGGCCGGCGCATCGCGTCGCTGCGGGATGACCACGCACCACGCAACTGGCAACCGGGGTGAGCCCGTTATTCGTCGTCCGGGTCGGCGAGTGCGAGCCGCACACGCTCGTTGAAGTCGCGCACGACGGCGTTCGACGCGTGCGGTGAGACTCTGCGCTGGAACTCGGCGACGTAGTGCCTGAATCGGGCAGACTGCACGGACTCCCCTTCCCGTACCGCCGTCGTGGCGGTGTCGACAGCGGCGTCCACGTCGCCGTTGAGGTACTGGCTCTGCGCGAGGACCATCCGGCAGAACGCGAGGGTGCGGGCGTACTGGGGCGCGGTCTTCTCGACGGCGAGTTGGGCGAACCGTAGGGAATCGGCGGGACGTTCGAGGTCGCGGAAGCAGTGCGAGAACTCGCCGATCAGCTCGGCCTCGTCGAAGTAGGCGAGCCAGTCCGGGTCGGTGGCGGATTCCGCCTGTTCGAAGTGGCGCTCCGCCTCGTTCATGGCACGCGAAGCCCCGACGAGGTCATGCGAGTTGGCCAGGGCACGCGCCTCATGGGCGGCGAACATGGCGCGGGCACGGGGAGTTGTTCTGTGGCGGCCTCCTTCGACAGCCGCACGCGCGAGCCGGGCGGCTCTCGGGCGTTTTCCAAGGTAGTTCGCCTGATGGCTCATGTTGGCGAGGATCGTGGCGCCCATCATGCGGTCGTCGGTGATCTGAGTGAGGCGGAGCGAGGCGAGCAGGTAGCGGTTGGCCAGGTGGTGGTTGCCGACGTCGTAGGCGGTCCACGCCAGGACTTCGCCCATCTCGGCCGCCGCGGTGAAGAGTGCCTGCCCGACCTTCTCGGAGTAGCCACCGTTCAGCAGTGGCAGGACCTCCTGGCGGAAGTAGTGGCGGAGCGCGGCATGGCCGTGGCCGCCGCCGAAAAGGAAGTCCAGCCGCATGAACATCGCGTTGGCCGTGCGTACGGCTGCCACATCCCGCATGCCGATGCGCCGGGACGCTGCTCCGCCGGTCGGCAACCCGTCCGGGCGCGAGACGATCCAGGACAGGACGGCGGAGTCGACCTCGTTGTCGCGCAGCAGCTCCTCGGCGGGCGGCTTCTCCTCCGGCCGGAGTTGCGTCAGGCCGTCGAGGACGCCGAGCGCGTCGGCGAGGGAGGCGGCGTAACTGGTTCCGATAGGTGCCGGCCTGATCGTAAGTCCGGCGAAACCGAGGTCGGAAGCGGTGATCCGGCGGCCTAGCTTGGCGCTGAGCGCTTCGGCCACGTAGGCCGCGTTGTCCGCCTGGATGCCGGCGCCGTCGAGCCAGCGCTGCACCGACACGTGCGTGGTACCGGCGCGTACTCCGTGTCGCATCGCGACATCGCGCACACGGCGGGCCAGGCCCTTGTTGGACGCGCCGGCCTCCGCCATCAGCATGGCAAGCCGGTGGTTGGGCTCTCTGTCCATGATCCCCCTGCCATCGAACGGTGACGGCACGTGGCAATGCTGTCACGCAGCGACGGCGCGCGGCAGGGGGTTCATCGGCGAACCCCGTCTCCGCGCCCTGAACCTCCCTGTGCACGCGAACTCCCCTATGGACGCTGCCGCTTGGCCTCGCACGGCCGTTGACTTGCGGATACGCCGAAGCGGCCGGACGCCGCCAGCGCCCGTCCCGTGAGCAAGGAGGTGAACCGATGGCTTCCGCAAGTCACCACAGCCGACTCGATCTGACCTGTGAGCCCAGTGCGGTCCCGCACGCCCGTCGCCATGCCCGCGACGTACTCCGCACGTGGGACGTGCCCGGTGACGTCCTGGACGACGCACTCGTCGTCGTGACCGAGCTGGCCGCCAACGCGGTCCGGCACGCGGGTGAGGGCAGCCGCGCCCCGGAGCAGGGCCTCGCAGCAGCACCCGTATGCGCCGTGGATCTGCGCACCCACGAGGAGTGCCTCTACGTGGCCGTGTACGACGAGAGCCGACGAGTTCCCGTGCTCCGGATTCCGTCCGACAAGGCGGAGAGCGGTCGGGGTCTGCACCTCGTCGCCGAGCTGAGCGGCGGCACGTGGGGGTTCCTCTACACCGCCGGCCCACCCGGAAAGTTGGTATGGGCGTGCTTGGCGCTTCCGTCGTCGTGGGTGAGGCCGCGTGCAGACGCGTGCGGAGGAGCACCTCACACGGCGCGGCCACGGGCCTTATCCCCGTGCTCGCTCTCCGGTGCGGTCACGGAAGTGAGCGCGTGAGCCCGCACTCGGACGTTGCAGCGGCTCTCACCCCGGACGTCCTGTCGCCACCGCCTCTCGGCATCGACCCGCGCACCACAGCAAGGAAGCGAACCACGATGACCACCGCCCCCGACCAACTCGCCGACGGTGCACACGAAGCCGACTTACAGCGCTCCGGTGCCGCGCGCCGCTGGCGGATCACGACCCTCGACGGCCAGACCACCGAAGGCCACCTCCCGTACTGGGCCACCGACGACCCCAGCGAGACCGGCATCCACCACACCGACCTGAAGGTCCGGTTGGCCGACATCACCCACCACTCCCCGCTCGCCGGCCAGACCCTCCGGGTCTACAGCCCCTCCCACCCCGGTGGCCGATCCGCCGATGTCGAGATCCTCCACGGCGGCATCGACTGCACTCCCTACGCCGAACCTCCCGACACCCGTGTGCCGGTGGTCAACATGCGTCTGACCGACGATTGCTGGATCACCGACCTCGATCCCGAAGCCCTCGCGTCGTTCTCCGCGCAACTACGCGCGCAGGCTGACCGCTTGGACGGTGAAGTTCTGCCCGCTCTGGTCGCCGCCCGCGCCGACTGGGCCGCCCACCACACGCCGACGGCGCCCTCGGCCACGTCGGACGCCGACCGGAGCTGAGTCCGAGCCAGCCGAACCGACGAGTCCCCTTCCGTACGAAAGCGGTGATTCCCCTTGCCCTTCTTGAAGCTCCACGGAGCCGGCAACGACTTCGTCCTCCTCTCCCGCCCCGACCCGGACGGCACCACGAACTGGACAGACACAGCACGGCACTTGTGCGCACGCCGGACCGGCATCGGAGCAGACGGCCTGGTGCTGACGGCCGTGACGTCCACCGACCCGCTCGTCCTCGACGTGACATGTCTCAACGCCGACGGCTCCGTCGCGACCATGTGCGGCAACGCCTTGCGGTGCGTCGCTTGGTGGGCCGCTGCGGAGTACGGCCGCCGGTCGGTGGAACTGGTGATGGACGGTGTGAAGCACCAGGCGCTGGTCGAGGACGACGAGGTGTGGGTCACGGCCGAGGTCGGCGAGACGGCGCTGCGACGTGTCGAGGGAGTCATCGACGGCCGGCCGTTCTGGTACGACGCCGCGCACACCGGTACCGAGCACGTCGTAGCGGTGGTCCCCGACGTCGACCGCGTCGACACCGACCGCTGCGGCCGGATGATGCGCCACCACCCGCAGCTCGCGCCGCTCGGCACGAACGTCAACTTCGTCCAGGTCACCGGTCCCGACGACCTGCGCATCCGCACCTACGAGCGCGGTGTGGAGGCCGAGACGCTCTCGTGCGGCAGCGGCGCGGTCGCGGCCGTGGTGATCGCCCGGCTGCGAGGGCTCGTCACCGACGGACAGGCCACTGTCCACAACCGCTCGGAAACACCGCTGCGGGTGCGTCCGCATGCCGAGCGCCACAGCACCTTCTGGGTCGGCGGCCCCGTCACCCAGGTCTACCGAGGAGAACTCACATGACCCCGTTGATCGACTTCCGTGACCGCGCGGCGGTGCGCCGAGAACTCAGCACTTTACGGAAGTGGCAGGACGGTCTCGCCGCACCGCTCAAAGTGGCGATGGTCTACGGCGGGCTGTCCGCCGAGGACCGCCTCTACCTCGCCGAGAGCCCCGTCGAGCAGCGCTCCGACACCGCGCTGCTCCGCTCGCTCGCCGCGATCGGCGCGGACGTCACCGTCCTCGACCCGTGCGACGCCGGCTTCGTACGCTCCCTGCCCGCCTTCGACGTCGCGCTGCCGAACCTGCACGGGCCGTACGGGGAAGACGGCCGGTTGCAGGGGCTCCTCGACTACCTGCGCGTCCCGGTGTGCGGAAGCGACGTCGCCGCGTCGGCGGTGGCGGCGGACAAGGCTCTGTGCAAGCGGTTCATGCGCGGGCTGGGCGTTCCGACGCCGTCCTGGCACACCTGGAGGCCGGGCCAGAAGCTCAAGTGGGCGGGCGCCACGGTGATGGTCAAGCCCGCTCTCGGCGGGTCCAGCGTGGGAATGCGGCTGGTCCGGCAGGAGAGCAAACTCGCCGAGGCGTTGGAGTACGCGTGGTCGTGCGACCCCTCGCAGGTCCTGGTTGAGGAGTACGTCTACGGGCGGTCCGTGACCGTCGGAGCACTGCAACTGCCCGGCGGGCTCCTGCTCTTCCCGCCGCTGGCAACCGAGGTGGCCGACGCGGAGTTCTACGACGCCGCCGCCAAGCTTGACGCCGGCGCCACCGGGGGCGTGACCGTAGGGCCCGCGGACCTACCCGCATCCGTCGAGGCCGAGGTGCTTCGGCACGCGCGGGCGTTGTGGGACGGGCTGGGCTGCCGCGGCTGGGCCAGGATCGACTTCCTCGTCACCAAGGTGGGGCAGCCGTACGCGCTGGAGGTCAACACCACCCCCGGCATGTCCGTCGGATCGAACTTCGCCGTCGGCGCCGAGGCGTGCGGGCTGCGCCATGCGGATGCCGTCCGGGCCGTCCTCCGTGAGGCGCTGACCCGCCGCCCGTACGATGTGCCCCTGCCCACTCCCGCGCTGGGTACCGAGGACGCCGAGGACCGCACCCGGGAGCCTGCCGTCTGATTCGCCGCCGGGAGTAAGCGTGCCGCACGTCCACCAAGTGCCCATGTGCCGCCAACTCATCACCCCGCAGGAGTGGGAGGAGCACGGCGGGTGGGCGCTCGGCGACCGCGAGGAGTGGTCGGACCGGGCGTGCGGCATGGCCTGCCTGCGGATGATCCTGCTCGCATACGGCCGTCCGGCGCCGACCGTCACCGAACTGCTGAAGCTCGCCGTCAAGCACGAGATCATGACCCCGCGCGGCGCCGCGCACGAGGGACTCGCCGACCTCGCCGCGTCCTACGGTGTCCCGGGCCGGCCCGAGCCCGTCGCGGCAGAGGACCTTCCCGAACGGCTCGCCGCCGGACCGCTGATCATCTCGATCACCAGCCAGTTTCCCGAAGACGGCCGCCGGGGCGGCCACTTGGTCATCGCCCGCGGATACGAAGACAGCGGCGACGCCGGCACCGGTCCGCTGATCCTCACCCGCGACCCTTCCCTCTGGGGCCAGACCCACGACCGCCTGCCCCTGACTCGGGTAGCGGCCTCGTACACCGGCCGCGCGATCACCTTCCCGCCCCTGCACCGATTCCCGGCCGCCACCGAACAGACCGAAGACGCCCCACCGCACGAGAGGACCGCCACCACGTGATCACGCTGACGCTCGCCGAGATCGCCGACGCCACCGGGGGAACCGTCCACGACACACCCGACCCCGAACAGGTGCTGGTCACCGCCCCGAGCGCCAGCGACTCCCGCGACGTCCACGCCGGCGGCATGTTCGTCGCCGTATCGGGAGCACGGGTGGACGGGCACGACTACGTCCCCCAGGCGATCGCCGCCGGCGCCTCCTGCGTCCTGGCCACCCGCCCCGTCGGCGCACCCGCCGTCGTCGTGGACGACGTCACCAACGCCCTCGGTCAGCTGGCCCAGCACGCGCTGACCCGTACCGGCGCGCAGATCGTCGCCCTGACCGGCTCCGCCGGAAAGACCACGACCAAAGACCTTCTCGCCCAGGTCCTGGCCCGCCACGGCTCAACCGTCGCCACCCCCGGCAGCTTCAACTCCGAGATCGGGCTGCCGCTGACCGTCCTGCGCGCCGACGACACCACCCGGTATCTGGTGCTGGAGATGGGCGCCCGCCACCGCGGCGACATCGCCTACCTCACCGGCCTCACCCCACCCCGCATCGGCATCGTCCTCAACGTCGGCTCCGCCCACGTCGGCGAGTTCGGCAGCCGCCAGGCCATCGCCGAAGCCAAGAGCGAACTCGTCCAAGCACTTCCACCAGCGTCGGAGGGCGGCGTCGCCATCCTGAACGCGGACGACGAGCTGGTCGCCGCCATGGCCGACCGCACCAAAGCCGCCGTGACCTACTACGGCACCTCCCCGACCGCCACCATCCGCGCCACCGACATCCACCTCACCGCCGGCCGCGCCGCCTTCCACCTCCACACCCCCGACGCCACCGCCCCCGTCACCCTCCAACTCCTCGGCGCCCACCAAGTCCACAACGCCTTGGCCGTGGCAGCCGCCGCCCACAGCCTGGGCATGGCCACGGATGCCATCGCCAAGGCATTGAGCGCCGCCGCCCCCATCTCCGCCGGCCGCCTCCAAATCCTCGAACGCCCCGACGGCACCACCATCATCAACGACGCCTTCAACGCCAACACCGAATCCACCCGGGCGGGCCTGGAAACCCTCGCCGCCCTCGCCCAGGGCCGCCGCACCATCGCCGTCCTCGGCGAAATGAAGGAACTCGGCGACACCGCCGTCGAAGCCCACCAAACCATCGGCCGCCTCGTCGCAGACCTCGGCATCCACACCCTCGTCACGGTCGGCACATCCCCCGAGACCACCGCCCTCACCGAAGCCGCCCGCACCACCAACCCCACCCTGACAACCGCCACAGCGGACAACGCCGACACCCTCCAGAACACCCTCACCCCCCTCCTCACCCCGGGCGACGTCATCCTCATCAAAGCCAGCCGCTCCGTCGGCCTCGAACACTTCGCCGACACCCTGCAGACAGATCAACCTCGCGTCTAATGGCATCAGCGTGGGACCCGGCCCCGATCTTTTACCCCAAGGGCGAAACGCCGGCCGGGCCGCTCTCGACCAATGGTTTGCCATCGCACCTCTACTCATGATGGCTACAAAGAAGTACTTCAGGAACGAGGCAATGGGCGTACGGGGGAACTGTGCGTCCATGCGATGTCGAACTGCTGGAGGGCGATGGAGTAGAGCAGGCCGGGAGCCCGGACGTACAGACAGGGCGAGTTCCTGCCGTGTGCGGAGCTGCTGTAGAAGGTCAGGAATGCGGCTCGGTCTGTCGCGATGACGCGGCAGGTGTTGGGCAGGTTGAACTCACGGAGTTCGACATTTCCTCGCGTGGATGTGGCATGGGTGAGGTAGTCCATGTTCGTCCGCACCTGGCCTCTGAGCAGGCTCTGGGTGTACCCGGGGTCGAACCGCTCCACGTCTTGCGAGCGCTTGTCGAGCCAGGAGTTCTGCCCTGCCTGGGAGTCGGGAAGCAGGACTTGGACGGAGTCGGGTGACAACTCACCGGACCACACCGGGGAGAACACCTCGCGCGTGAGCACGTTGCCACGTCCCGCCAGGACCTTGATCCAGCGGGCGTCGTCGAGGTCGCGTGCGACGTCCCGCTCTGCGGACGCTTGTCGGCGGTAGACACGGCGGAGGCCGGTGCCGGTGAACGAGGAGCAGGCGGCGATCAGCCACCACAGCGGACGTGAGCCCCGGAGGAGGCCGAGCCCGAGAGCGATCGCGCTGGCCGCCAGTGAACTGACTATCCCGAGGAGGAAGGGGGTCATGCGAACCATCTCCTGTGACTGCGTGACGTCGCTGGTCAGGACAGCGGTGAGCAGATGAAGGGAAGGAGTTCGCGCAGGACGTGCGCGGCGTTCCGAGCCGCAAGTTCGTGATATCCATGGCCCTTCTTCTCGTCGGCGTTATCGGACACGCCTCTGATGACGATCCAGCCGGGGTTCTCCGCACCGCGGACAGAGTGCTCCTGCCAGTACTGGCTGAGCCCTCCGGCTTCCATGTCCACGGCCAGGATTTTCTCGTGGTAGCCCTTGAGGTAGCGTCGGATCTCGCTGTCCCGGTCTGCGATGACGGCTTCGCCCGACCCGATCAGTCCCTGGTGGACGTCGAATGCCTCTGGGGTGCTCGAACTAAGCCGGCGGCTCAGGTGTGCCGGCATTCCGTTCTCCGCGAAGAAGGCGTTGACGGCGTGGACGACCGGGGCGGGCGCCTGACGGTGCTCTCCGCGGCGCCGGACGTCACCGTGCGGGTTGATCTTGCGGTTCTCGTAGTAGACGACGTCAGTGGAGACGATGACGTTGCCGATGCGGGCTCGCTCGGTGTCGATGCCACCGCCCACGCCAACCATGGCCCATAGCCGCGGTGCGTAGTGGCGGTTCAGGTTTTCCAGGGCTCCCATCGCCGACCGCTGGCCCTGGCTCTGGCTCTGGGTAGCCACGATACGAACGGTCGCGTCCGGAGTGATGAGACTGCCCCGGTAGAAGTAAAGGCCCCCCGGTTCCTTGTGGCGCCGCAGGCCGAACTCGTCTATCACGGAGCGTAATTCCTCGCTAAGGATGGTGACCACCCCAATGTCCCATGCAGACGTGGACTCGGTTTCACTTCTGTCGCCGCTCGCGGATGGGCCGACGGCAGCAGAGGCGGCACTCCCGAGAATCTTGGCGTGTTCTCCGATCGCGTTGTTGCTGAAGTTGTTGTTGTTCCCGTTGCTGATGATGCCTCGGTTACCGGTCACTGATTTCCTCCTGCACTCGAGTTGCCGGAGCCCGCGGGCTGATTCCCCGAGACACCGACGTGGGCCGCGTCACCCACCGCGTTGTTGTTGAAGCTGTTGTTGTCACCGAAATTGAAGATCCCGCTGTTGATGATTTTCATGGCACGGTTGGTGAACTCGGATATGTCCACATCCTTGGTGGACAGGAAGTCACTGGCGGCCCGGAGTAACCTCAGCTCGATCGTCTTCATCTGGCCCAGGATGTCGCCCTTCTCCAACTGCACCTTGGACCACGCCTGACTCGACGTCTCTCTTATGCTCACCCGGCTTCCTATCAACAGATTGCGTCTCGGCTCGCTGGTGAGGTCGCGGGGGAGCACGGCGGCCTTTCCCAGGGCGCGGAGGTGGCGGACGATTCGCCACGACTTCTGGATCTCCTGCGGCAGCGTGCTCAGTTCGCGGAACGCGGACCAGACCACGGCCGTGGCGCCGTGCTGACCGAATTCCCCAGTCCGTTGGAAGGAGCGTGGCGTGTGGGCCAGAACACAGGCCGCCATGGAGATACTCAAGGTCCTCCCCTGGACGCCGACGCGCAGCAGGACAGTCGCAACGTATTCCGACCCGGCCATGGGGGTGGTGACTTCGAGAAAGTGGTGCCGCCTGGCTGCCGGGGTGTTGTTGATGACGGATCGCAACTCCGCGCCATCCAGGGGGCGGGCGAGGAGGGACGGATCCGCCGCCACATCGGTCTCGGCCACGTAAACGCGGTCGCGGACTTGGGCAGGAAGCCGGACGTCTTGGTTGTCGGTATCGAGCAGCCGCACCGCATTGCGCAAGTAGTCGACCAGTTCGTGCGTCTGGAAAGGCGGTTCCTGGTGTTCGAGGTCATGGAGCTGTGCGCCGTCGTCGTCGCTCGGGCGCAACAACTGGATGCTCATCGGGGGGTTCCACTGATAGACGAGTTCACCGGCCCCGATGAAGGGTGATCTGTCTCCGAAGAGCGTAAAGAAGGCGGGGTCCTCCTCCTCATCTTCGTCGTCCTCGCTGTGGCGGGGCCGGCGGTAGACCACGCAGGCGTGCCGCTGCTGGAGGTCCGCGACCCGCTGCCGGCCGGACAGGCGTGCGGGCCTAAGGCTCCGTGTCCGGTGGATGCGGTTGAGCATCAGCTGCCGCGTGGCGCCGACCCCGAGGCACATGACCGCCACGCCCGCGGCGACGGCCAGGGCCGCCAGTGCCTGGCCCGGATCGGCGACAGCGACGGCCGCGCCGGTCGCGGTCACCGAGAACGCGACGACACGGATCCGCCGGAACACGGGCGGCTTTTCGGTCTTCCTCCAGGGAAAGAGCGAACCGAGGAAGTCACCACTGATGATCGCGAGTTCCCATTTGCGACGTTTCGATGTCCTCTTCGGCCGTCTCTCCCGATCGGCCTCTCGCAGCGCCCTCATGATGCGCAGGAGCCAGAGCAGGGCGAGGCCGCACCCGACGAGGACGGCGCACGGCAGGGCACCGTCCAGGACCGGGATTGCCACCGCTCCTACCAGAGTCAAGCGGAGGACCGTGGACAGGGCTGCGGCCCGCCAGGCGTGGTGCATGACGGGGACTATGTCGAACCCGTAAGAGGGGGCGACCCTCCGGTACGGGGCAGTGCACACCTCGTCGATCACAAGGTCGCGGAACCGTTCATCGACGTATACACCCGCGCATAAGTGGCGGGTGGCTGCGGTGGGTTCGCCGACCGATTCCTTGGCCGGCAGTGCACGTGCGCTGATCATGATGTGCCCCTACCTCGCAGAGTTAAGGTCCATGAGACCATAAGTGCGCAGGCGTCTTTAAGTCAATATGACCTTTAGGGGTTCCGATGAACGACCAGCTGAAGGGCTCCGCCAAAGTAGAGCCCTCCTGGGTGACCGTGGACTTGGCGATCTTCACCGTCAGGAGTGACCGGTTGATGGTGCTCCTGATCGATCGTGGGCGGGAGCCGTACCTCGGCCGAGCCGCGCTGCCCGGCGGCTACGTCCGGAAGGACGAGACCCTGCGCGCAGGAGCCCTGCGCGAACTCCAGGAGGAGGCCGGGATCGACGGCAACCGGCTTCACCTGGAGCAACTCGGCGCCTACGGGGATCCGCCACGCGACCCGAGAGGACGCGTCGTCACCGTCGCCTATCTCGCCCTGGGGCCGGACCTTCCCGTGCCCGTGGGCGGCACCGACGCCGAACGCGCTTACTGGGCGCCGGTGTCAGAACTCACGAGCGCCACCGGCCAACTCGCCTTCGACCACGCCGGCATCCTCGCGGACGCCCTGGAGGAGGTCCGCAGGAAGCTGGAGTACACCGCCATCGCGACGGCCTTCTGCGGGGAGTCATTCGCGTTGAGCGAGCTGCGAACGATCTACGAGGTGATCTGGGGGCAGCCCCTCGACCCGAGCAACTTCCGCCGCAAGGTGCTCAATACCAAGGGCTTCGTGCGGCCCACCGGGGAACGGCGGTTGCCCCCCACCGGCCGCCCTGCCGCCCTCTACACCCGGGGGGCCGCGTGGATGCTCAGCCCGCCTCTGCTACGGAATGGTGGGCACAGCGCATAGATCCGCCGCGAGCATGATCCCGTGCCTGCGGTTAGCGCATCGGTGGGTCTACGGGCTGCCCCGAACCAGGGGGACGATGTGGTCCCCGCGTTCCGCGGAGTTGCAGTTCGGGTTGCATTCAGCACCGTCCAGCACCGTCCGTGCGCTCTCGAAACCGTCACCGTTCCACAGGTCAGGACGCTGACGGACTGCGTCGGACAGCCGCACGAACAGTTGGAAAGCGGGGGCAACCCCTCACGAGTTCGAATCTCGTATCCTCCGCCAGTGCCTCACCGGGCACAACGTCGTGGGGGGCCCCGGGGGGGGCCCGGGGGCCCCCGCGGGGTGGGGGGGCCCCGGGCGGCGCCCCCCC